>JBDSAJ010000342.1:0-13561 GCA_039922235.1 Umezawaea sp. | reverse complement strand
CCTGGTACGCGACGGCGCGATCGCCGCGCCAGGGTGGCAGGCCCAGCCGGTCGCGCTGGAGGACCTGGTGCTGGCGTACCTGCGCCGACCGTCCGAGCCGAGCGCCGCGGTCACGTCGGGGGTGGCGGCATGGCGTGGTTGATCTGGCGCCAGCACCGGACCGAGGTCTGCGTCCTGGGTTTGCTCGTCGGCATGTTCGGCATTGCCCTGCTCGTGCTCGGGACGCAGGCCCACGACCTGTTCCCCGGCGGTCCCGCCCGGTGTGCGGGAGAGGCCGGTATCAACGAGGCCTGCACGGCCTCCTTCCGCAGGCTCGACGAGGAGTACGGGTACGTCGAGAACCTCCTGGCGGCCTTCTACCTGGTCCCCGTCGTCATCGGTGCGTTCCTCGGTGCGCCGCTGCTCGCGCGCGAACTGGAGGACGGCACCTGGCAGCTCGCCTGGACGCAGGCCGTGCCGCGGATGCGCTGGCTGGCGGCCAAGCTCGCGGCACTGGCAGGCGTCACCGTCACGCTCACCGGGATGTTCACCGCGGTGCTCACCTGGTTCCGGCAGCCATTCGACGCGTGGGAAGGGCGGTTCCAGTACGACGCCTTCGACCTGGAGGGACTTGTTCCGGTGGCGTACGCGCTGTTCGCGTTCGGCGTCGCCACCGCCGCGGGGGCGATCCTGCGGCGCAGCCTGCCCGCGTTCGGCGTCGCGTTCGGGGCGTTCCTCGCCGCCCGGATGCCGGTGGCGCTGTTGGCCCGCCCCGCGTACGCCACGCCGCTCACCACCATGGAGCCGGTCCCGGTCGGCGGCTCGAAGGACCAGGCGGGGCACCTGCCCAGCTTCGCTGACTGGATGATCGAACACGGCTACGCAGACGCCACCGGGCGCAGGCTGAGCTCGACCGAGTACTACGAGCTGGAGGGCGCCGCCAACCGGGCAGGCACCAACCTCAACCAGTTCCTGCACGCGCGGGGCATCCAGCAGTTCGGGGTCTACCACCCGGCCGACCGGTTCTGGACGTTCCAGCTCATCGAGGCGGCCCTGTTCATCGCCGTCGCGGCGGTCCTGATCGGTGTGGTGGTGTGGCGGGTACGGCGCCGGATGATCTAGTGCCCTGACCACAGACGTTCACCGTGTTGGTTGACAGGCTGTTCGGCTGGGCGGCGTGTCGACGTTGACGCTGTGTGGATGGCAGAGCTGGGCTTCCACCGGGGGTGTGGACACCAGGTTATGTCAGCACAGCGGTGGACGGGTCACTGGAAGATTTCCGCCAGGAGTTCGTCGGTGGCCGGAGCGTAGGTGATCAGCTGATCGGGCTCGGTCACCCCGGGCCGGCTGAGGTGGGCTCGTTCGCTGGTCTCGGTTTCCGGTGTCACGTAGACCGGGTTGGTGCCGCCCACGAGCGCGTCCGGGTAGTCCAGCGGAACCTCGTCGCCGGAGCCGGGGGTGCTGATGTTGGGGTCCCCGGCGATCGCCGGGTTGTCGAGCGTGGTTTCGACAACGTCGTAGTGGTAGTAGGCGGCCTGCAGCCAGCGGTGTCGCTGGGCGGCTTCGAACTGGCGCACGGTGATGTTCATAGACAGTTCCAGACGAACAGGAGGTTCCCGGCCGGCACGGTGGCACGGCACAGTTCGGACACCTGGCGCAGCCACGAACTCAGCGCAGCGGGGTCGCGGTCGGCCAGTTCCGGCGCATCCCGCCAGTCCGCGGCCAGCTGGTCGAGGCCGCCCTCGTCGATGGACGGCAGGAACCGCACGACCCGTTCGCTCAGCGTCGTGATCACCGGGGCCTCGTAGAGGTTCGGGTTGTCCGACGGGGAGGTGCCCGCGGTGTCGAGGGCGGCCTCGAACGGAACGCCGGAGAGCAGCACGTCCAGCGACGCGAGCGCTACCGGGTCCAATCCCCTGGCACGCACCGTGCGGTAGCCGAACGTCGCCGGGTCGGGGAAGCCCGCAGCGCGGTAGCCGGGCAGGGTCTCAGGTCCGGCGCTGAACACATCGGTGATCATCGGGCTCCTGTGTGGCGCGGGGCGGACGTCGCCAAGAGCCTACTCACGTGGATCATTCGGCGATGCCCAGGTCGCGCAGCTCGTGGAGTGCGTCGAGCTGCTCCTGGAAGCTCTTGGCCCGCGTCGGGGCCGCCACCACGCTCGTCTCGTACGGGGCCTCGGCGGCGCGTTCGACGATGAGCTGTGCGTCGACCGACAGTGCGTCGATCTCAGCCGCCGCGGCCGCCGCGCGGTGGACGAGGAACTGGGTTTCCGGGTCGCGTTTCACCAGATGTCCGGGAACGTCCCAGATCTCGGCGTCGCTGAACTCGGCCTCGGTGATGTCCAGCGCCCAGTCAACGTCTTCGTACAGTTTCGCGGCCGCTGGGGCCAGCATCGCGCGTGAATCGTCCTCGACCGCCGGACGGAAGCGGACGGCGCCGACCTTGCCCCGCAGGACGACGTGCGAGCAGACGCAGGCTTCGAACTCGATGAGCTTGGGATGGCTCAGGGTGTCGACCGTGACGTCCTCGAACCGGGCGCCGTACAGCTCGACGTTGCCCGCCTTGCACTTGCGCAGGGAGACGTTTCGGACGACCAGCTCGTAGGCCGGGTCGTCGGCAGGCTGCATGATCACTCCCCCGACGAACGAGCATCGCTCGAAGTCGAGGTCCGCGATCGTCGCCGACGACTCGATGATCTTGCGGTACTCGAATTCTTTCTTTACGTGGTTTTGCATGCATTCCTACCGGAAGATGGCATCGAGCGTGGGTTTGGGCAACGACGGGTACGTCAATATCTGGTCCGGGTGACTGTAGTACGGCCGGTTCATGTGGGTTCTCAACGACGACGGGCTGCCACCGGTGACATCCACGTTGTGCCCTCCGCCGATCTGGAAGTCCGGCACCGCTCTGCCGGGTTGGCTCGTACCGAGGTGGGTGATGTTCGTGTCCCGGCGCACGCGGCGAGCAGCGTCCTTTTCGATGTCCGAGCCCACGAACATCGAACGCAGCCAGGGTTCCTGCTTTCCCTTGCGGAGCTGGCGGCGCGTGAGGCTGGAGCGGATCTGGGCAGGCGAGCGGTTGCGGGACGCGCTCACGGCGTCCTTGAGATTGGCGTAGCTCGCCTTGTCCTTGGCGCTGAGCTTCTTGAGCCACGCCCCCGGTACCGGCTTGGGTTTGGGGGCCTTCTTCGCTGCCGACTTGGCGGCGGCACCGGCAGGCCGCTTCGTCTTGCGCAGCCTCGTCAGGGCGGGCTTCAGGATGCCGGCACCGGCTTTGGCCGCCTTGCCGCCCCCGCGCCTAGCCATTGAGCACCGAGTTGATCGCCAGGTCCAGCGCCTGGTCCAGGAGCAGGTCGGTGATCTTCTTGAAGATCGGGATCTCCAGCAGGGAGGCACCCAGCGTCGGCACGGCCGTGGCGATGGCCTGCGCGATCTCGACGGCGAGCATCGCCAGTTGCACCACCACGGCAACCTTCAACGCCACGACCACACCGGCGCACACGTAGAGGCCGGTCCCGATCAGGGTGGAGGCCGTCGCGCCGTCGTCGAGGTTCTGCTTCGGCGCCTCGCCGTCGGACCAGAACGCCCCGAACTTCTCCATCGCGGCACCGGAGTTGTTGCCGAGCACCTGCTGGGCGTGACCGTCCGCCTCGGCGGCGGCGGGTCCCAGCTGATCGGCGAACGAGGACCACTGCCCGGCGAGGTCGAAGAGCTTGCCCTCGTCGCTGAGCGGCCAGTTGAAACCGAGTGTGTTGAGCAGTCCGGCCAGCTCGGGCGGCAACATGACCCCGCTCGTCATGACAGACCTCCCAGCACCTGCTGGAAGGAGTCCCGGTTCGCCGAATCGACCTCGGCGTAGTGGTCGGCCATCTCTTGCAGCGTGTGACCGATCTCCTGCAGGCCGTCCGCGTTGTCCTGGAAGCTCTCGAACGCCGCCTCGGAGGCGACCTGGTAGATCATCCCGAGGACCGAGCCGAGGTCGTCGCCGCCGAACGCGTCACCAAGAGCCGCGGCCTGCGACTGGAACTGGGCGACCGCACCGGCGAGCGACTGCCCCGCTCCCTGCAGGTTCTTGGCCGCTCCGCCCACTTCCTCCGGATGAACAGTGAACCCCACTGACACCGTGCAGCCCCCTTGCTACTGGTCCACGTTGCGCATGATTGCGGTCATGCTGTCCGTGTAGGTGTGTAAGTGCTCCATGCTCTGCCGCCGCACGGCACCGGCTCGCTCCGCCAGCTCCCGCAGCGCCTCCGAGTCGAGCGGCTGCCGGTTCGCCTCCGCGCTGCGCCGCTCCCAGTCCGTCAGCGCGTCGTTGACCGCCTGCTGGACAGCCCGTCCGAACTCACCCGGCGACATCTGCAACGCGGAACTGCTCAGCGTCACCTGGTTCAGCTCGCCCTGGCACACGGCGACGACGACCTCGTTCGCCTCGTCCCGCCCCTCACCGGTGACCGGTGCCGAGGCATCGCTGCCGAGCGCGGCCCGCATGGACCGCACCACCTCCAGCGCCTCGTCGAACAGGAAGTCGACGTACTGAGGTGACGCGTCACCGCGGACCTGGACCTTGCCTGCCAGTTTGGCCATCGATTGCTCCACCGCGTCCTGGATCCGCCGCAGTGCCTGCCCGCCCTCCTGAGCGGCCTCCGTCAGCCCGGTGCCGACCGCCGCGAGGTCCGGCCCCGGATCACCGGCCTTCGGAGACAGGGCCAGCGACTGCCTCACCGCGGGATTGATCGCCTCCAGCAGCAGGTCCGCGACCTCTCGGCGGGACTTCACCGACACCGCCTGGCTGACGACGACCGAAACGACTCGACGATTCCGCATCACCACGCGCACCGCGCCGTCACCGGAAGTCCCTGTCACTTCTTGGTCGCCTGCGTCGTCCGCCGGTGCCCAGGTCCCGCCGGCCCGGACCTGGGCCAAGAGGGCCTGGCGCTCGGCGAGAACGACCTCGTAGTCCTCGTCCGGGTTCACATTCCCCCTCGAATCGAAAAGGATCCACACCCCTTGGAAGAACGGGGTTGCTCACAAGGCGGAAACCGAGCCTAGAGGCCCGCGGAGCTCCGGGTGGCAGGAACGAAAACATTCCACGCCAAGAAAGAATTGTCTCGGAGCAGGCGCAGGCGATCTCCACGACACCTGCCACTTCGTGTCCATTGTGGAGTCTCCGGTCGTCGTGGCGCGCCACCGGCCCGGACCAAGAACTGCTTCAGATCCTGCCTCCACCACGAGAGGCCGACCGCGTCCGCCGAGCGAACGTGATGCCCAGTTCAACAGCCCTGAACGCACGCTACCGCCGATGAGCGCGCGTTGACGCGGGAACCCCGACACCTCCCGTCGAGGTGTGAGTTCCCCGGACCCGGCCCGGCTCGAACGGGCTGCCACCCCCACCATGCGACGGGCAGGACGCACCCTTACCGGGTAGATGCGCCTTGAGCGGGCTCTCCGTGATGGTAGGTCGGAGGCCTTGCCACAGCGACTGAGTTTCGCCCGTAGTAATACACGCGCTCATGCCGCTGTCCGAACGTTGAAAACCGCAAGCGGCCAGGAATCATGCCAGTCGAACCGGAGCAGCAACAGCCGGAGCCCGCGCGGTCGATGCCAGGTTGAGCCAGCACCCACACCGGCCACAGCCACGACCGGCGCCGCGACTGTGACCCTCGCCGCTGCGGCCACACCCGTCAAACTTGCCAATCTGGAAACTTTGCAAATCTGGAAAGTTTAGCTAGCGTGGCTGCCATGGCGACAGAAGACGGCGGGCTGCGCGAACGCAAGAAGCGTGAGACCCGCCTCGCGTTGAGTCATGCCACCATCCGGCTCGCTCTGGAGCGCGGGTTCGACAACGTCTCGGTGGAGGACATCGCCGCCGCGTCGAACGTCTCCGAGCGCACCTTCCGCAACTACTTCACGAGCAAGGCCGAGGCCGTCGTCGCCACGCACGTCGAGCGCGGGCGCCGCATCGCCGAGGTGTTGCGGGAACTCCCGGCCGACGAATCGCTCTGGGACGCGCTCGTCAACGCGGTCGTCGCGCAGTTCGAGCCGCCGCCGGGCAGAGTCGGCCCGCCAGGCGAGGACCGGTACACCCCGGCGCTCCAGGAACTCCTCGCCGAGCCCGCGGTCCAGCACGAGGTGTTCCGCGCTCACGTCACGTCGCAGGACGAACTGGCCGTCGCCATCGCCGACCGCATCGGCACCGCCGCCACCGACCTGTACCCGCAGGTCGTCGCCGCGGTGATCAGCACCGGGCTCGGCACGGCGATGGCGCACTGGACGCGCGACCCCACCCAGTCGCTCGTGTCCCTGCTGCACGAGGTCTTCGATCAGATCCGAGCCGGGTTGCCCGACCCGCGCTAGAGCCCGACCCGCCAACAAAGCCCGCTCGACGGGCTGTTCAGCATGCCCAAAACACAGGGAGTGACAACCATGGATGTAGTCGTCGTCGGTGGCGGACCCAACGGCATGATGCTCGCGTGCGAGCTCGCGCTCGGCGGTGTCCGCCCGGTCGTGCTGGAGCGCTTGACCGAACCCAGCAAGGAACCCAGGTCCAACGGTCTCGTCGGGCAGGTCGTCCGCATGGTCGACCGCCGCGGGCTGTTCGAGCGGCTCAGCGGCCAACCCGGCCCGCCGCAGGCCAACAGTGGCTACTTCATGTTCGCGGCGATGCCGCTCAGCCTCGGCCTTCTCGACGACAGCCCCATCTACAACCTCCCGGTGCCGGAGCTCAAGACCGTGCAGGTACTGGAAGAACGCGCTGCGGAACTCGGCATCGAGATCCGCCGCGGCCACGAGTTCACCGGCCTCACCCAGGACGACGACGGGGTCACTCTCACCGTCCGCGGCCCCGACGCTGAAACCTACGAGCTGCGTGCCGGTTACGTCGTCGGCGCGGACAGCGCGCACAGCCCGGTCCGCAAGGCCGCGGGCATCGGCTTCCCCGGCGTCACCTACGACCGGACGACCAGCCGCACCGTGCACGCCGTCGTGCCGCACGACTGGCTCGATCCGACCACCGGCGCACTGAAGGTGCCCGGTCACGGGCCCGTCCTGCCATTCCTGCCGGTCCGCACCGCGCGCGGTGGCTTCTCCTACGCGCCGCTCCCAGGCTTCCCGCCGCTGGTCGCCACCGTCGAGTGGGATCAGCCCGAGTCCGATGAGCCCATGACCTTCGACGAGATGCGGGGCAGCATCAACCGGGTGCTCGGCGTCGACGTCCCGATCGAGCCGCCGCCCGGCGACGGCCCGCACGTGCTGCGGCGGATCAACGGCGGCAACACTCGGGTCGCCGACCGGTACCGGGACGGCCGGGTATTCCTCGTCGGCGACGCGGCGCACGTCTTCGCCGCCGGCGGCACCGGCCTCAACCTCGGCATGCAGGACGCGATCAACCTGGGCTGGAAGCTCGCGGCCGCGATCAGGGGCGGCGCCGATGTCCTCGACACCTACGAGACCGAGCGACGCCCGATCGCCGACCGGACCATCACCTACTCCCAGGCCCAGGCCGCGTTGCTCTCCCCCGGCAACGACGTCACCGGCCTGCGCAGGCTGTTCGGCGAACTGCTCACCCAACCAGGCGTCGTGCAGGTTCTCGCCGACCTCGTCGCCGGTGCGGACATCCGCTACCCGGTCGGCGACGGCGCCCACCCGCTCGCTGGCTGGCCCGCACCCGACCTGGACCTGCACACTCCCGACGGCACGATCCGCCTCGCCGAGCTGATCCGCAGCGCGAAACCCCTGCTGATCGACCTCACCGAGGACGGCGACCTGCACGCGGACGGCGTCGAGGTCATCCGCGCCACGGCGGCCACCGACGTCAGCGCGCTCCTGCTCCGCCCGGATTCCTACGTGGCGTGGGCGTCATCCGAGACGCGCCCCAACCAGGACGAGTTGCGGAACGCCATCCAGCAATGGTTCGGCGACCCGGTCAACGCGTAGAACTAGCCGTCGCCGGGCCGTCAAAGCCGGTTCCGGTGCAACGGCCGGCGCCCTCGCCCGAGGGTGCGCGGCCGGGTCCGGAGGCCGATCCGAAGTTCGCGGCGCTGAAGTCCGACCTCGCGGCCAAGCAGAACGTGCTGGGCAAGGCGGCGAACGCGGAGCAGATGAACGCCGCGAAGCCGGGCGAGTTCGACAAGGCGGCGTTCGTGCGCGCGGTGAACGCCGCGATCGCGGCGCAGGCACCGAAGAACCTGGACGAGGCAGCGAAGTTCGGCGATTCCGGTAAGGCCGACGCGGTGAAGAGGCAGGTACAGGGCCAGGTCTCGGCCGGGAAGCGGACGCGGACCTGAGCGCGACGCTCCCGGCCGGCTCATCGTGCCGTCGCTGGCCGACCTCGGCTGATCCCGACGCGGTCGCCCGACGCCGACGTGCCGCGCCGGTCGGTGCTCAGTTGGGCACGGCGAACTCGTCGGAGGAGCGGACCGAGCCGCCAGCGGTGAGCAGGGCCACCCGGAACCCGTCCACCCTCGTCCCGGTGCAACGGTCGCTGCGCAGCACGAGGCCGCTCATGGCGTGACCGACCGAGTCCGCGGTGAGCCCCCCGTTGACGGTCTGCCCGTCGGGCATCGTCAGCACGTAGCTGTCGTCGGCACCGGCCCCGGTGAACTCGATGGCCAGTGCGGATCCTTCCGTGTCGCAGCCCTTGCCGGTCGCCGTCACGGAGACCGCGGACCCCGCCGAGTCGGTCGCCCCGACCACGTAGGGGCGACCGCTGGAACCGCCCTCCAGGTAGACGCTGGTCTCGGCGGCGGCGTTGGTTTCCTTGTCCCGGATGCGCAGTCGGTACGAGCCGCTGTCCGGCGGGTTGAAGATGTAGGACACCGACATCGAGTAGGACGGCGCGCCGCGCGACCAGCCCATGAACGTGCTGCCGCCGGGCGTGAACATGTCGAACTCGACCGCCCCGATGCTGAGGTTGTCGAACGAGATGTCGACCTGCTGGCCGTTGCCGACGTCGCCGCGCGGAAAGGCGAGGATGGTCGGCGCGACGTGCGAGACGCGCACCGCGTCGGGGATCCACTGGAACGTCACCGCGCCCGACGGCAGGCCGGTAGGGACGGGGACGGGGACGGGGACGTCGTCCGGCTTGATGTCGGCCACCGTCGGCGCCACGCCCGACGTGGTGCTCGTCCCGGCGGCGGGGACGTCGGTGGTCGGGACGACGACCTCGGTCCCCGAGATGGGCTGGGACGGTTGGGCCGACTGGTCGCCCGCGGGTTTCTTGGCCCACACCCAGAAGTAGAGAACCGCGCCGATCCCGACCAGGGCGACGACGACCACGACCGACGCGGCACGGCGCTTGTCCCGCTCGAACAGCGCCTCCAGGCCCCAGCCGAGCAGCGTGCCCGCGATCGTGAGCAGTGCGGTCGCCGTGGTGTCGAGCCCTCCGGCGAACGTGCCCAGCAGGCCGGCGGCCACCGCGCCCAGGGTCGCACCGATCGCCCCGCGCACGCCCGCGCCCCTGCCGGGCTCACGTCTGTCAGGCTGGTCCTCCATGGCCGAGATCGTAGTTGCCGCCCACCCGTACCGGCGTTGTTTTCCGCACGTGACGGTATGTGAGTGGCCATCACACCAGACCGGCGCGGACAGTCCTTTGTGGATGGTCAGCTCGCGTCGGCCCAGGTCGGGTTCGCCGAGCCGGTCCGGTGCACCACCACCCGTCGCAGCACGGCGAGACCTCGAAGGTATGTACTGACAGGTGTCTGCCTGGGGCGGGCACGGCCCGTGATGCTCGTGGCATGACGAAAAAGAGCGTTCCGATCACCGTCTTCGCCCGTACGACGTCCAGCCCCGCCCACACCCACCGGGTCATCGTGCCGATCGACCTCCCACGGGTGTTCAAGCCGTGGGGACCGTTCCCCGGCGTCGCGGAGGTGCGCGACCAGACCGGCACCTGGGACCGGCCGGGGACCTCGCGCCAGACCTGGTTCACCGACGGCTCCAAGGCCGACGAGCGGCTCACCGAGGTCGTGGACGGACACGGGTTCGCCTACGAGCTCAGCGGCTTCACCAACGTGCTGGCCAAGCTGGTCTCGGGGGTGCGGGGCGAGTGGTCGTTCCTCCCCGACGGCACCGGCACGTCGATCCGGTGGACCTACGACTTCCAGCCGCTGCCTGGCCGCCGCTGGATCGTCGCCGGGCCGTTCAAGCCGCTCTGGACCCGCTACCTGCGCGCCGCGCTCTCCCGGATGGTGACCGTGGTGCAGGACACGCCCGGTGCGATCATGGAGGAGTGAGCGACCTGAGCTTCGGTGCCCTGGTGCGCGGCTGGCGCGACCGCCTCGACCCGGCTGATGCCGGCTACGCCCGGTCAGCTCGCCGGCGCGCCCCCGGCCTGCGCCGCGAAGAACTCGCCGAGCTCGCCGGTCTTTCCCACGAGTACGTGCTGCGGCTGGAGCAGAGCCGGGCCACCAACCCGTCCGTCCAGGTGGTCTCGGCCCTGGCCCGCGCGCTGCGGCTCTCCCCTGCCGAACGCGACCAGCTCTTCCGTGCTGCGGGTCTGCTCGCGCCCCGCGACCAGACCGTCGGCACCCACGTGCCGCCGAGCATCCGCCGCCTCGTCGACCGCCTCGGCGATCTCCCGATCGGCGTGTTCGCCGCTGATTGGAGCCTGCTGTGGTGGAACGACATGTGGACGGCTTTGCACGGCGATCCGTCCGGCCTGCCGCCCGCCGAACGCAACCTCGCCCGCGCCCTCTTCGGCACGGGCGAGGGCCGCTGGCACCTGCGCCCGGTCACCTCGACAGCCGGACCGTACGCTTTCGAGACCGCGATCGTCGCGGACCTGCGCGAAGCGGTCTCCCGCTACCCGGCCGACCCGGAACTGGCGGCCCTCGTGGACGGCTTGCGGGCGGCCTCACCCTTCTTCGGTGAGCTGTGGTCGGTGGCGGGCATGGGACAGCTCACCGGCGATCTCAAGACGATCAGCCATCCCGAGCTGGGTGACATCACTCTGGACTGCGACGTGCTGACCGTGCCCGGCGTCGACCTGCGCATCGTCACCTACACGGCAGCCCTGGGAACCAGCGGCGCCGACCAGCTCGACCTCCTGCGTGCGTCCCGGCTCAGCGAGGCTCGCTGACGACCGAGCCGCCCAGGCAACACCAGTTCGTTCAACAGCACCGGCACCGGACCGGGCGGATGGCACAGGAGAACACCAACTGGGACTACCGCCGGATCCAGGGCACCCTGCTCAAGTTCGGCCACCATCCCGTCAGTTCCGTCGGCACTCGCCGAATGGCTTGCCGCCAGCGCCCACTGACGAGTCACGGTCACGACATCGGTCTACCGACGAGGGACTGCTGCGGATCCTGTTCTACGGCAGGGCATCCACCGCCGAACACCAAGACCCCCGCACGTCCAAGGGCTGGCAACTCGACATCCCGCAGCCGCAGTGCCAGTGCGCCGCCGACGCGGCATGCGGACTCCATGTGCAATCGGAACAGCACGCAGTCCAGCGGGACGTCGTTGCGTCCCGCTACGCCGACCGGTGGAATCCGCTCTCGACGAACCTTTCCCTGAACACCTGACCAATGCGCTGATCAACACGGTCGAGGGGATCCTCCATCGACCCAATGATGAATGGCCACCTCATCGACGTTTCTCGCACCACCAGGGCAATAGTCAATTCCCGATGTCAACATTGTTGACATCGGCACCGTTTTGGCTTCACACCTATGCAGACGACTGCATGGGATGTAGCGTTTATGGTCGGGCGCATTAAATCGGACGAGGCGCCCTGCATTGGCAGGTTCAGGTTTCCCTTCCTTTTCTCGTGGATGTGAGGGCTCGATGACGCGTCCTTTTCGGTTGCGGCCACCGCGGTGGCTCATGGTCATGCTTTTGATGGCGGGGCTGGTCACCGGGCTGCCCAGCGGGATCGCCCAGGCGGCAGGGGCTTTCTCCAGCGCCATCGTCAACCAGGGAAATGGGAACTGCGCGGATGTTCCCAACGGCGCCGGGACCAGCGCTTTGCAGCTCGTTCAGCGGTCTTGCAATTCCGCGACCAACCAGGCGTTCACCTTCACCCCGGTGTCCGGGAGCAGTGACGTCTACACCATCGGAACGCTGACGGCCGGGAGCTGCCTGGACATTTACGGGGCGTCCGGCAGCGACAACGCGGCCGTCATCCAGTACGGGTGCCATTCCGGCACCAACCAGCAATTCCGGTTGCAGCAGACGGGTACCAACACCTTCACCGTCGTGTCGGTCAGCTCGGGGAAGTGCGTCGCCCCGTCCGGCGACAGCTCCGCGAGCAACACCCCGCTGGTGCAGCTGCCGTGCACGACCGCAGCGAGCAGGACGTGGCGGATCCCCGGCTACGGCAGTGGCGGCGCGGCCACGTTCGCCAACCCGTTGAGCCAGCACGGCCCGGACCCGTGGCTGCAGTACTACAACGGCTACTACTACCTGGCCACCACGACGTGGAACTCGACGGTCACCATGCGCAAGTCGCCCACGCTGGGCGGGCTGGCGAGCGCGCCGGACACCGTGATCTTCAACCTCACCCGCCCCAGCGGCGCGGGGACGATGTGGGCGCCGGAGTTCCACCTGCTCGACGGCCCCAACGGCAAACGCTGGTACCTGTACTACGTCGCCGGTCGGGAACCCTATGACCTCGGCACGCAACGCATCCACGTGCTGGAGAGCGCGGGCACCGATCCCATGGGGCCCTACACCTTCAAGGCCGACATGCTCGACCCCACCCAGGACAACACGTGGGAGCTCGACCCGAGCATCCTGCAGCTGGGCGGCAAGCTTTACCTGCTGGGCACGTTCTACAACGGGTCCCAGCCGAACTTCATCCGACCGCTGTCCAACCCCTGGACCGCGAGCGGCACCCGGCACGTCCTGTCCTCGGCGACCTACAACTGGGAAACCGTGGGCGGTGCGGTCAACGAGGGCGCGGAGGTCCTGCAGCACAACGGGAAGACCTTCATCGTGTTCTCCGCCAGCCACTGCTCCACTCCCGACTACAAGCTGGGCATCCTGACCTACAACGGCGGCGACCCGCTGGCGCAGTCCTCGTGGGTCAAGTCCAGCCAGCCCGTCTTCCAGCGCAACGACGGCAACCGGGTGTTCGCCCCTGGGCACAACGGGTTCTTCAAGTCGCCTGACGGCACCGAGGACTGGCTCGTCTACCACGCCAACGACTCCGCGGGTGGTGGCTGCGACATGAACCGCACCACCAGGGCACAGAAGTTCACCTGGAACGCCGACGGGACGCCCAACTTCGGCACTCCGGTCGCACTGGGCACCAGGCTCGCGGTCCCATCCGGCGAGCCCCTGTCGTAGCGCGACGTTCCCACTCGTGGCTGGTGATCCCGGCCACGAGCGGGAACGCTGTGCGTCACCCGACGACGATGCGATCGAGGTCGGGGGCCCATCCGGACGGATTGCCGATCCGGATCGCGTTGACGCCCGCCGCCAGGGTCAACGTCGCCGAAACCGAACCAACCGCGTCCCAACCACCCGTGCTCGGCGTGCTCACGCTCACCGCCGCACCACCGTTGACACTCGCGGTCAACGAACGCGCCTCACCCGAGGCGTAGAAGATCGTCACCACCTGCGCACCAGCCGTCGCGCTG
>JBDSAJ010000341.1:0-3018 GCA_039922235.1 Umezawaea sp. | reverse complement strand
GACGTGCACGGTCCAGTGCTCCGCGTCGCCCTGCCGCTCGACGACGATCGCCGTGGGGTGGGCGGCGAGCACGATCGTCACGACCCGGCCGATGTCGTCCCGGTCGGCCAGCGCGTCGCCGAGCGAGCGCAGGAACACCCCGAGCCCGCCGCCGGCCCCTTCGCCGGGTTTCCCGGTGCCGCCGATCAGCATCGACTGCGCCACCGTCGGCCCGTCGACCCGCTCGGCCACCGACGGCTCCCCGTCGTCGGCCAGCAGGTCCAGCAGCAGCTTCTCGTAGGGCGACCTCGGGTCGTCGCGCACCGGCTCGCCCAGCGAGTGCAGGTATCGCCACAGCGGAGCCCCATCACCTACCGCCCTCGCCTCCTCGGGGAGCAGCGGCGCCAGGCCGTGGAGCGCGGAGAGGTCCAGCAGCCAGCCGGCGACGGGCTCCTCCCGGTGGTCGAGCAGTGATCTTCGGAGCGCGGCGGTGAGGCGCTCCGCCGCGCCGTCGCTTAGCAGCTTCCCGACGGTGTCGCACAACAGGGAGAAGGTCGCAGGTGAGGGGGTCCGAACGAGGTCGCCGACCGCCTGTTCGGGCGACGGCGGGGGGAGTGGCCGACTCAGTTCGCTGTGCCGGTTTTCCAGCGCTCGCAACAGTTCCGGGTGTGTTCGCACGCACTACGTTCGAACCGGGTGGTTGCTCGGATCGAATGAAAACGGGTAATCCCAAGGAAAGTGAGGTGGCCCATGCCCCGTGTCGTGGTGATCAGCCCGCCGTTCCGGTCGCACGCGCAGCCGCTGTCCGTCCTGGCCCGCTCGTTGTGCGGAGCCGGTGTAGACGTGGTATTCGCGTCCACGCCGGAGTTCGCGGACTTGGCCGCAGGACTGGACTTCGTGCCGCTGCGGACGACCGGGAACGCCAACACCGGCGTCGCCGAGACCACCGTGCAGGACGCCGCGTCCGCGCGCAGGCTGGCCGAGTTCCTCGACTCGACCCGCCGCGGCGCGGTGCCCGCGCTGCTGGCGCAGACGAACCACCGGCGCGCGGACCTGCTGGCCGCTCCCGAGCAGGTGTTCGCGGACGTGGCCGCGCTGCACGACCGGCTGCGCCCGGACTGGTACCTGGTCGATCAGCTCAACTACGCGGTGACCCTCGCCCTGCACGCGCTCGGGCTGCAGTTCGCGTCGTTCTGCCCCGGCCACCCCACCTACCTCGTCGCCCGCGACGACCAGTTCTTCGGGCTGCCGCAGCTCTGGCCGTCGGCCTTCGCGCCCGACCTCGCGGAACTGCGCGAGGCGACCAGGCTCACCGACCTCCGGTTCACCGAGCTGTTCGCGGACTTCCTCCGGCGGCACGCTCCGACCAGGCCGGTGCCGCCGAGGGCCTTCGCGCTGACCTCCCCGCACGCGGTGGTGCTCAACTACCCCCGGTTCCCCTGGCTGCCGCCGCTGCCCGGAGGTCCCGAACTGGTGTTCCTCGGCCACTGCACCGAGCCGGACCGGCTCGACGACGGGTGGACGGCGCGACTCCGCGGGCGCCGGGTGGTGCTGGTCGCGCTGGGCACCTTCCTGTCCGCCCGCGACGACGTCCTGCGGACCGCGGTGACCGGGGCGCTCCGCATCCCGGACGTGACCGTGGTCGTCGCGGGAGGCGCGCGCGTCGCCGCGCTCGCGGACCTCGCCGCCTACCCGCGGGTGCTGCTCGAACCGGTGGTGCCGCAGCGGGCCCTGCTGCCGCACGTGTCCGCGATCGTCCACCACGGCGGCAACAACACGTTCACCGAAGCGCTCGAAGCCGGGGTTCCCGCACTGGTGCTGCCGTTCTCCAGCGACCAGTTCTGCGTGGCCCACGACGCCGAGCGCTCCGGCGCTGGCGTCTGCCTCGACCCGAACGCGCTCACCGCCGCCGAGGTGGACACCGCGTTGCGGGGTCTGCTCGACCACGGCCGCACGGCACGGCTGCGCGAGCTGCGGGACGACGTGCGGGCGATTGGCCCGGACCGCGGCGCCGGGCGGCTGGCGGAGGTGCTGGACCGGGCGGTGGGCAGCCGGGCCGAGCGGTTCGGGTGAGTACCGGCGTGCACGTGCTCCTGCAGCGGACAGCGGCACGTGCACAGTCCACAGTGGATCGAACTCCGCTGCGCGATCGGCCTAGCCGGTGAGGGTGAACGTGACCCCGAGTCGTTGTGGGCCGTCCGGCCGCTCGAATAGGGTCCTGACTCGTTGACGGGTTCAACAGTGTGCCCTCCACCGGCCGCGAAGACCGCGATGTCCCTGGGGAGCGCCATGTCCGATCCAACGAGTCCTGCCGCCACCCTCGTCGCCGACGGGCAGGTGTTGACCATCCGGGTGTGCCGGGGCACCCGCAGCGCGATCGTCGCCGTCGAAGGCGAGTCCGACTCGGCCAGCGCGCACCGGCTCGGGCTGGAGCTGAGGGCGCTGTGCTCCCAGTACACCCTGGTCGTCGTGGACTGCGTCGGGTTGAGGTTCCTCGGGTCGAGCGGGCTCACCGTGGTCCTCGACGCCCACCTGCACGCCAGGGCCCGCGGCAACGTGCTGCGCCTGGTGATCAACAAGCCCGCGGTGCTCGCCACGCTCCGGGTGTCCGGCCTGGACCGGGAGCTGGACGTGTTCGTGACGATGAACGACGCGCTGATGCTCTGACCAGGCCCGCCGTCACCGCGGTGCGGCCAGGAACAGGGTCTCGTCCAGGCGGGGCGGGCGGGGACCGTAGGCGTTGGCCTTCGCCGCCCGCGCCCGGACACCGGGCACGGCGGTGAGCCAGCGCAGGAACCCCGGCGGCGCCAGCGGGCGGCCGCGTTCCCGGCTGCGCGCGATGCGCTGCTCGATCCGGACCTGCTGAGCCTGCACGGCGTCGATCGCCGGGTCGCGTTCGGCCTGGATCGCCCGCAGCACGTCGGTGTCCACCGCACCGCCTCCGCGCAGGGCGGGCACGAGGTGGTTGGCGGCCGCCACGGCGTCCTGGACGGCCATCAGGATCCCGTTGCCGCCGACCGGGGAGATCACGTGGGCGGC
>JBDSAJ010000340.1:0-5289 GCA_039922235.1 Umezawaea sp. | reverse complement strand
CCGTTCGACTCGTGCCCTTCGGCGCCACCCGAGGTCAGGTACGTCCGGGTCTGCTCGGCGACCCAGTCCCACTGCGAGTCGGTGGCGTGGTCGAGGTCATCGGCTACGGCCATGACGGATTGGTCCTTTCTGGAACGGAAGTGCGGAACACGTGCCTGCCGTCGGTCTACTTCAGCTTGAACTCCTCGACCAGCCCGATCATGATGCCGTCGGGGCCGCGGACGTAGCAGTACCGGCAGACGTCCAAGTACTGCGCCACCTCGCCCACGAGTTCGGCGCCCTCGGCGCGCTGCTGGTGGCCACCGGCGTGTGGAACGTCGACAGCTCGACCACAACGCCTACGTGAGCCATCCGGTAGATCATCGGTCCTCCGGTGTCACTCGGCCCATCGTGGCCGCTCGTGACCCTGGGACGGAACCGGCGCGCTGTTCTCGACACGACAACACCTGTGATGGCCGTCACAGGTGTCGGGCGAGGTCGGGGCTTCTTCGCCCATCGTCATGTCACGGACCCAGTGCGGCCTGTTCCCACCGTGCTGGAGTCCGCGGAGGTAGCGGGCCAACTCGGTGGGCTAGAACTGTCCGACGGCCAGGGACGTCACCGCGTACACCGTCTCGCGGGTCGCGCGTGTGGCGCCGCCCCTGCGATCGCGGCCCGCGGAGGAACCTCCATGATCGACGGTCCCGCCGCGCCTGCTCCGCCCGGAGGACTGGCCGATCATGCCCTGCGACCACGTGGGCTTCTCCCTCAAGCCCGCGGGCTTCTTCGACCGCAACCCGTCACTGGACGTGCCCCGCCCAGCAGCCACGGCACCGCCTCCTGCCACACCGGCTCGGACCGACCTGGCCGAGGAACTCGGCCATCCCCTGGGCACCCGTCGCGCTGACGGGTGCCCAGAGGTGTTTCGAGCCGTTCACGTTCATCCGGCCGAATGCTAAAAGTTTTAGCCAAATCTTGGCCTGCTCCGTTGGCGGCACAGGAGATCCCGATGGGTAATACTTTCCGGTGAACACCTCGACTACACCGCCACGACCGTCCTGATTCTGCCACCTTCTAGCGGTTTCCCCAGTCTTGCGCGGAGAGGAATGCGGGCAGGCATCCGGATGGCCCAACGCAGGTACGCTATCCCCATCAGGAGCGCTCCATTCAAGTTCGCGATGTCGGACGACTCCTCCTTCGCTACAACATCCGCCGATCCGCATCGGGGAGCCAAAGGTGAATCAGTTTTTCTGCGGGATATCTCCCGCACGACGTCTACGGCTGAACCGACTTTTCCGCAACAACCCACAACGGACCGTGATCGTCCCGCTCGACCACCCGCTGAGCGACGGACCCCAGCCCGGTGGCGGCAGCGGCCTCAACACCCTGGTGGGGCGGTTGGCCTTCAACGGTGCCGACGCGGTAGTCCTGCACAAGGGGAACGTCCGCTTCGTCGACCCGGTCTGGTTCAAGCAGCTCACGCTCATCGTCCACCTGAGCGCCAGCACCAGCCACGCGCCGGATCCGGACGACAAAGTGCTCGTCGGCACGGTCGAGGAGGCCCTGCGGCTGGGTGCCGACGCGGTGAGCGTCCACGTGAACATCGGGTCCCGCCAGGAGGCGCGGCAGCTCTCGGACCTGGCGATCGTCGCGGACGCCTGCCACCAGTGGAACGTGCCCCTCATGGCGATGATGTACCCGCGCGGCCCTCACATCGCGGACTCCTCGGACCCGGCGACGGTCGCGCACGCCGTCACCGTCGCCGTCGAACTCGGGGCCGATCTGGTCAAGACCCACTACGTCGGGTCCGATGCCGAAATGCTGCGGCTCACCGCGGCCTCCCCGGTGCCGGTCGTGGTCGCGGGCGGAAAGCAGTTCGACAGCGAAGAAGCCCTCATGGATTTCGTCGACGCCGCGATGCGCGGCGGCGCGGCGGGACTCGCCATGGGTCGCAACATCTTCCTGGCGCCGGATCCGGGGGCTCTTGTCCGCAGGCTGGCGGAACGGGTCCACGGCGGTATCGCGCCCCGCGTTCCCATCGAAATGGCAACCAGTCGCCGATCGTGATTGCCGTCAGGTGAATTTTCGAACACAAAGCACTAGGAGAAAGTCGTCGAAATGAAGCTCACGTGGATCGACGTGCGCATTTCCAGCGCAAAGCAGGCAATTCTGGAGGAAGCGCTGCACCAGCGGGTGGACGGGATCGTGTCCGACATGGTCGCCGACTTCGACGGCCTGCCACCCACGGTGAAGAAGGTGCTGTTCCCCGAAGGCAGGGAGTTGCCCAACGACTTCGGTCAGGCGGATGTGGTCATCGTCGTCCCCGATGAGCATGGAGATCCCGCGGAACTGTCGGTGGCGCACCCAGGGGTGGAGTTCGGCCGGTTCGTCGAGATCAAGGACGCCGCCACGCTCGAACACGCCTGCGAGTCGGCGCGGACGGACCGGTGGAGCCTGCTGCACTTCCGCGACCCGACGAAGATCCCGCTGGAGATCGTCATCGCGGCTGCCGCCCAGTCGACCGGCACCATGATCACGGTCGCGGGCGACGTGCAGGAGGCGGACATCATCTTCGGCGTCCTGGAGCACGGGTCCGACGGCGTGATGCTGGCTCCCACGGCCGTGGGCGACGCCACGGCGCTGAAGGCCGCCGCGGCCTCGGACAGCCCCGAACTGGCGCTGGTGGAGCTGACCGTGACGGCGACCGAGCACGTGGGCATGGGCGAGCGGGCCTGTGTGGACACGTGCACCTACTTCCGCGAGGACGATGGTCGGTTCGCACTCCAAGGGCATGGTGCTGTGCGTCAGCGAGACGCATCCCCTGCCGTACATGCCGACCCGGCCGTTCCGCGTCAACGCGGGCTCCATCCACTCCTACACCCTGTCCCGCGACGAGCGCACGAACTACCTCAGCGAGCTGAGGTCGGGCGGCAAGGTGCTCGCGGTCGACGTCAAGGGCCAGACGCGCGTCGTGACCGTGGGACGCGTCAAGATCGAAAGCCGACCGCTGATCTCCATCGACGCGGTAGCCCCCAACGGGCAGGCGGTGAACCTGATCCTCCAGGACGACTGGCACGTGCGGGTGCTCGGCCCCGGCGGCGTGGTGCTCAACAGCACCGAACTCAAGCCCGGCGACAAGGTCCTCGGCTACCTGCCCACCCAGGACCGGCACGTGGGCTACCCGATCAACGAATTCTGCCTGGAGCAGTGACCGGAATGCCTACGGACACGAGGGTGGCGATCGTCGGAGCGGGCATCACCGGGCTGACGCTCGCGGCGGCGCTGCGACGCGCGGGCATCGAGTGCGCGGTCTACGAGAAGGCGACCGCGTTCACCGCGGTCGGGGCGGGCATCCAACTCGCCCCGAACGCCGTCGGCCTGCTGCACCGCCTCGGCCTGGCAGACCGCCTCGCGGCCGTGGCCGTGCGGTCGTCCGCGATAGAGATGCGTGACGGGCACACGGGCGGCGTGGTGTCCCGCATCCCGCTCGATGACTGCGAGACCCTCTTCGGGGCGCCGTACTACCTGCTCACCCGTGCCGACCTGCACGCCATCCTGGCGTCGTCGATCCCGGCGGGAATCGTGCACCTGGGCAAGGAGTGCCTGTCGGTCGACGAGGATTCCGATGGCGCTGAAATCCGCTTCACCGACGGAACCTCGGTGCGCGCCGACGTCGTGGTGGGCGCGGACGGGATCCACTCCGCCGTGCGGCAGGGCCGACTTCGCGACCAGCCCGTCTACTCCGGCTTCAGCGCCTACCGCGGCCTGGTGCTCGCCGAGGCCCTGCCCTCCTCGTTCACCGAGCCCAAGTCGGTTCTCTGGACCGGCACCGGGAAGCACGTCGTGTGCTACCCCGTCGCGGCAGGCCGGATGGTCAACTTCGTCGCCACCGTGCCGGTAGCGGAGTGGCACGCGGAATCCTGGTCGGAGCAGGGTGAGGTCGAGGACTTGGTGGCGGCCTTCGCAGGCTGGCACGACGACGTCCGCACGCTGTTCCGCGGCGCGGGCGCCGTCACCCGGTGGGCCGTGCACGCCAGGGAGGCGGGTCCCCGCTGGAGCACCGACCGGACCACGCTCGCCGGGGACGCCGCACACCCCATGCTGCCGTTCCTGGCACAGGGGGCGAACCAGGGCGTCGAAGACGCGCTGGCCCTCGCCGCGGCGCTGAGCCAGGACGGACACGACGTCTCGATCGCGCTGAAGACCTACGAACTGGCCCGGCAGGAACGCACCCTCCAGGTCCAGCAGCTCTCGAAGACCATCGTGGAGACCTTCCACCAGACCGACGCCGCCGAACAACGGGACGGTGGCACCGACAGCACGTTCCGGGTCATGTCGTGGCTCTTCGGCCACGACGCCGAATCGCTGACCGCCGACTCCTAGACATGGACCACCGAATGCCGGAAGTCTTGGAAGAACGCCTTGTCGACGCTTACCTGGCGCACATCGGAGCCCAGCGGCCACAGCGCGCCGACGTGGCAGCGCTGCGCCACCTCCAGGAACGCCACGTCCTGTCCGTCCCGTTCGAAACCATCGCCTTCTACACGCGCGAACCGGTCCCCCACTCGACCAGCGCCGTCCGGAAGATCGTGGACCAACGGCGCGGCGGCAGCTGCTTCGAGCTCAACTCCGCGTTCGCCCTGCTGCTTCGAGCACTGGGGTACGAACTGGACATCCTCCAGGGCAGGATCTACCGCAACTCGGTCCTCGACTCCCGTCCGGGGCACATGGCGCTGCGGGTGCGCACCCCAGGACTTCCTGGACCGGGCGAGGTTTCCTGGCTGGTCGATGTCGGGCAGGGCCGGAACAGCAGGTACCCGCTCCGGCTGGACGCGCACGAGCCGCAGGAGGATCCGCACGGCACGTACCTGTTGGTCAACGCGCCGGAAGGGGACGTCGACGTGCTCCTCGACGGCAACCCGATCTACCGCATGGAGAGCAGGGTCATCAGCGAGGAATACGGCGAGGCCACCGTGTGGTGGTACCTCACGTCGCCGAAGTCACCCTTCGTGAAGCACCCGATCTGCATCCTGCCCGACGAGAACGGCAGGCGCAGCCTGGTCGGGAACACGTTGATCAGCGAGGTGAACGGGCGGCGGACCGTCCGGAAGCTCACCACGGACGCCGAACTCCTCATGGCCTACAAGGCGAATTTCGGCATCGAACTCGACCAGGTCCCTCAGCCGTCGGACGTCACACCCGTCAGGTAGGCCTTCCACCGCGCCTGGAGTGAGCCGGGCATTCCCGAGTCTGGCCCAAAGTGGACTTATCAGGTCGCGGCATCCCCGTCGTGAGGTGGAGTGGTTCCCC
>JBDSAJ010000339.1:0-12467 GCA_039922235.1 Umezawaea sp. | reverse complement strand
GATGTGAGCGCTATTTTTCCAAAAGCTCTGGTAGGCGAAGCGGACCGCCTTGTCCGAGAGATTGTGCTGGGCCCAGTGGAGGCAGATGAGGCCGCAGTCTTCCGTGCGCCCATGATCCAGCAGCGTGGCCCAGGCGGGGGCCCCGTTGCCGGTGTGGCGACTCGTCGGGCGAAAGAGGTGGCGCGAGTAGAGGTCCTGGTGGAAGTCCAGGTAGACCAGGATGCCCTGGTCGGTGAACGCCTTGATCTGGTCGGTGACCTTGGCCAGGTAGGCGTGGTCGATCTGGCCAGGCTGCGGCTCCACCCACGCCCACGTGATGAGGAAGCGGACGGCGTTGGCGCCGGTCAGCTGCTTCATCGCGGACGCCGACTTCTGGGCGTCCGCCGTGGTGGCGAAGGGGAGGCCGCGGTTCTCGGCGAGCTTGGCCGTGCCGGAGACGTTGAACCCCCGGAGGGTGATCTCCCGACCTTGCTCGTCGCGGAACTTGCCTGCTTGGACATGGACGGCGGTGTCTGCTGGGGCCGCCGTGGCCGGGACAGGGGTCAACATCGCCGCGACGATGAGGAGCAGCACTGCACGTCTCATGCGCGCAGCGTAGGTGAAGGTGAAACCGATTCACATCCGCCGATCGGATACTCGGTGGGCGTTGCGGTGAGTGGTGCCTAGGGTGATCCGGGTGCTGATTCGACGTGAAGTGCCTGGTGATGTGGATGCGATTCGGGCCGTGACGGAGGCGGCGTTCGCCTTCCGGCCCCAGGGCGAGTGGCAGCTGGTGGACTGGCTGCGGGCGGACGAGGGGTGGATTCCCCCGCTGTCGATGGTCGCGGTGGTCGACGGGGACGTGGCGGGGCACGTCGTGTGCACTCGCGGGACCGTGGGTGGGGAGCCTGCACTGGGGTTGGGGCCGTTGAGCGTGGTGCCCGCTCATCAGCGGAGCGGGGTGGGGAAGGCGTTGATGCACGCGGTGTTGGGGGCTGCCGATGCGTTGGGCGAGCCCGTGGTGGTGCTGCTGGGGGATCCCAAGTACTACTCGCGGTTCGGGTTCCAGCTGGCCGCGGAGGTGGGGGTCGAGCCGACCGTGGCGGAGTGGGGGCCCTACTTCCAGGTGCGGCTGTTGAGCGCCTACGACGGGCAGCGGGGGACGTTCCGCTACGCGGAGCCGTTCGACCGGCTGTGACGTTCTTGCGCTTACGGCGCTTGTCGTCCGTTCCGGCAGGCGGCGCCTAGGATCTCGCGGTGCCGAGGATGGAAGTCATCACGACCAGCGACCGTCCCGACCTCAAGGGCGGTGCCATGGCGCCGCTCTACGCCGGTTGGCCGACGTTCATCCGCCACGATCCGGTGTCCCGCACCCACCGTCACGCCGTGGAGAGCTACTTCCCGCGCTTTGACGTGCTGATCGTGGAAGACGACGAGGTACTGGCCAGAGCGGTAGCGGTAGCCCTGCGCTGGGACGGTGTGGCGGCCGCGCTCCCCGACGGTTACGACGGCGCCTTGGTCGCCGCGGTCGCCGAGCACGAAAGCCGCGTGGAACCGGACACCCTGTGCATCGTGGCCGCGACCGTACGACCTGATCGCGTCGGCGACGGACTGGCCGCGACCGCACTCACCGCCCTGCGCGATCGTGCCGTGGACGCCGGGCTGCGGCGAGTGATCGCGCCGGTGCGGCCGACGCTCAAGGCGAGCTACCCGTTGACACCGATGGCGGACTACCTGCGCTGGACCCGCGAGGATGGCCTGCACCTGGATCCCTGGATCCGGACCCACCAACGCCTCGGTGCCACGATCCTGGTCCCTGCCCCGCGGTCCATGGTCGTGTCCGGCACCGTCGCGCAGTGGGAGGAGTGGACGGGCATGGCGTTTCCGCAGACGGGCCGATACGTCATTCCTGGCGGACACGATCTGGTCGAGATCGACCGCGAGGAAGACCAGGGGATCTACCAGGAAACAAATGTCTGGGTGCGCCACGCCTAGAGCGCCGGTCAGGTAGTCGGGTGAAACCCGGTGCCGCTTCATCGGGCGGTGGGTCGCGATGGGTTGCGGTCGCGTGGTGCTGCCGGTAGGGCACAAGCGATGGTGTGGTCCCGGTGCGTGCTGTTCCTTCTCGAGCACAGACTTTTGCGATTATGCATGAATGGCGTCAGTGACCACCCGCCCGCCGGTCAGGTTGCGTAGAATCACCCGATAGAACCGTCGATCATGACTTTTCGACTGGAACTGCACCGGAGCCCTGTTATATGCT
Source organism: Umezawaea sp. (assembly GCA_039922235.1). Lineage (GTDB taxonomy): Bacteria > Actinomycetota > Actinomycetes > Mycobacteriales > Pseudonocardiaceae > Umezawaea. The sequence goes on along the minus strand of JBDSAJ010000339.1, from coordinate 10,225 downwards.
CGTGATATGGCTGATCTGGTGTTCCTCGACGACGCAGGGCTGATGGACGCCCTGCGCACCGAGGTGGGGTGCGCCCGATCGGCCCACGCGTCGATATTGGCGGTGATAGCCGAAGCGCGGGCACGCGGTCTGGAGTTGCGGGCCGGGTATCGGAGCCTGGCCGAGTTGGTCAAGCACGTGGTGCGGGTCGATACGAGTGAGGCGAAACGGTGGGTCGCGCAGGCCTCCGCCTTGTTCTCGTCGGTGACTCCGACCGGTGCTGTGGTGGACGCCCCGTTGCCGTTGGTGGCCGAGGCGGTAGCGGAGGGTGTGCTGTCGCCGGGGCATCTGGACGTGCTGGTGGGTGCACTGGCGTCGTTGCCCGTCGAGGCCGAGCAGATCCTGCTCGACGTGGCCCGGTCGGCCGAGCCTGCCGGGGTGCGGGCAGTGGCGACTGGTATTAGGGCGCGGCTGGATCAGGACGGCCCCGAACCCAGCGACCATGAGCCCGCCCCGGCTCCGAACCTGTTGCACCTGCAGACCAAGACCGACGGGCGGCTGAAGTTCAGCGGTCGGCTCGGCCCAGAGCAGGGCGAGTTGTTCCGGGCGTTGATCGGGCCACTGGCCAAGCCACACGCCCCCGACGCCGCCGGGCCGGACACCCGGAGCCTGCCCGAACGCCAAGGCGATGCGCTGGTGGACCTGCTGGACCTGGCGTCCCGGTCGAATCATCTGCCGACCGATACCGGGGAACGCCCGCACGTCACGGTGACCCTGGACTACCAGACGCTGGTGTCCGGGATCGGCACCGCGACTCTGGGCGACAGCATCATCAGCGCCGCCGAGGCCCGCCGGATCGCCTGCACCGCCGGCATCATCCCGATGGTGCTGGGCGAGCGCAGCGAGGTCCTGGACATCGGTCGCATGTCACGCAAACTGACCCCGCACCTGCGGCGCGCACTGCAGCAGCGGGATGGCGGGTGTGTTTTTCCGATGTGCGACCGACCACCCAACTGGACCGACGCCCACCACGTTCGCGAATGGCAGCACGGCGGGCATACCGCCTTGGAAAATCTCGTGCTGTTGTGCCGGCGGCATCACGTTCTGATCCACCGCAGTGAATGGGAAATCAGAATGGTGGGCGGGCTCCCGCACTTCTACCCACCGGCATTCATCGACGCGCAGCGCAGACCGCTGCGCAATGAGATGCGAAGACTGGCGGGCTAGGCCGGAAACTCCGGCCTGGACCACAGACGCACCGCCAAACAGGTCGGGGTTGCCGGACGAAATCCGACAACCCCGACTGCTGCGCGACTACCAGGACTCGCGGGGTGAGGCAGAGTAGCCGCCGGTCGCCCCGGTCACCAGTCCTCTGGCGGTTCCAGGAATGCCTTGCCGAGGTCACGGGTGAGGGAGAGGGCCTTGCGGACCCAGCGGTCGGTCGCGCCCGCCAGACCGCAGGTGGGGGTGGGCAGGGCGAGATCGGTGAGGACGGTGCGGGGGAAGCCGAGGCGGTCGGCCAGCTCCAGCGCGGGCTTGGCGATGGCGCGGAGGTCGACCTTGGTGTTGGGGTCGGTGCTCGGGACCAGGCCCAACCAGAGTGACGTGCCCGCCTGCCAGGCCTCGCCCAACTCGTCCGCCACGGCCTTGCCCGCGCCGCGGAGCAGGGACACGTCCAGGGCCACGGCGGTCGCGCCCGCTTCGCGGAAGAGGGTCACCGGGGGCTTGGGGGCGCAGCAGTGGACGATCGCGCCGGCGCCCGCTGTCTCGATGATCGCGGCCAGCACGTCGCGGGCGTCGGGTTCCGGGACGGCGCGGACGGTGCCCAGCTTCGACGGGGTCGGGAGCAGGCCGGCGAGCACTGCGGGCAGGCCGGGTTCGTCCAGCTGCACGACTACCCGTGCGCCGGTTCGCTTGGTGACCTCGGCGATGTGCTGCTTCAGGCCTTCGGCCAGGGATTCGGTGAATTCCTTCACCGCGCCGGGATCGGTGAGGACGCGGTGGCCGCGCACCAGCTCGATGTTGGACATGAGGGTCCACGGGCCCGCGATCTGGATCTTCACCACCTCGGGGCGGAGGTTGACGTCCAGCACCGCCTCCTCGAACGCGTCGAGGTCGTAGCTCATGAGGTCGGTGGCGCGGCGGTGGTCGCGGCCGGGGTGGGCGGTCACGCGGTAGCCGGACGGGACGACCTCGATCGGGATGTCCACGAGCAGGCCCGCGGTGCGGCCGATGAGGTCGGCTCCCACACCTCGGTCGGGCAGTTCGGGCAGGTGCGGCAGCAACGGCAGTTCGCCGAGGACGATGCGGGACGCCTCGCGCGGATCCGTGCCGGGCAGTGAGCCGATGCCGGTGGCGGAGCCGGGTTTCCAAGGGGTCGTGTTCACGCCGACAGTGTGGCACCGGCCAGCAGGTCCGCCGTGCGGAGGAAGGGCGCGGCCGCGGCGGGTCCGGCGAAGTCCAGCAGGTAGAGGCCGGTGGACATCCGTTCCAGGAAGCCCCATTCCCAGACGGCGGCTTCGGACAGGCCGGAGTGCTCGGCCAGCAGGGCGCTGTAGCGGCGGGCCAGCGCGCGCGGGTCGGGGGCGGCGAGCAGTTCGTCGCACCAGTCGCGGAGGACGACGCCCAGGTCGTAGGCGGGGTCCGTGACGAAGCCTTCCGGGTCGACGAAGGCGTAGCCCGTTTCGGCACCGGCGCGTGGGGTGAGGACCCGGAGGGCGTTGCCGGGGTGTGGATCGCCGTGCACGACGACGTGCGTGGACGGGTCGTCGGCGGCGGTTCGGCGCTCGGCGCAGCGCATGGCCTCGTCGAACGCGTGCCGCGAGGTGGGGCCGTTGTTCTTGTGCCACAGCTCCTCGACGAACGCGCCGAGGCCATCGGCTTTGGCCTGTGCCGGTTCGGCCGGGGGCAGCCAGGCCTGGCGGAGCAGGCGGGCGAGGACGGCGATCGACTGCTCCGGCGGGAGGTCCAGTTCCGGGCCGAGCGCTTCGAGGAGGAGTGCGTCGTCGGCGTGGGCCAGCAGGCGGACGTAGCCGTTGCCGTCGGCGGCGGCGATCGTGCGGACCTGGCTCGCGGTGTCCAGGCCGGGCGCGACGAGCTTGAGGACGACGTCCTCGCCGTCGGCCGTGCGGGCTCGGGTGGTGTACGACGCGCTGCCGCCGGTGAACGGGCGGCCGAGGGTGAGGTCCCAGGCGGCGGCCACCTCGACCAGGCGGTCCGGGAGGTTCGCCAGCCAGCGCTCCCCCGGTTCGCCGAGGTGCGCGGCCTTCTGGCGGACCATGTCCGGTACCTCGATCACCCGTCGATGATCGAGGTTCGACCGGGTTCGGGCCAGCGGATTACCGCTTGGTAGCCAGTGCGCCGGGGTTGTCGCGCTCGCCGGCGGTGGCGCCGTGCGGGGAGACGGCGTTGATCGCGGCGAGGTCGGCGTTGGTCAGCTTGATGCTCGCGGCGGCGACGTTCTGCTCCAGCCACCTGCGGTGCTTGGTGCCGGGGATCGGGGTCGTGTTGTCCTGGGCGTGCACCCACGCGAGCGCGAGCTGCGCCACGGTGACGCCCTTCTCCGCGGCCATCCCCTTGAGGGTGTTGACGATGGCCAGGTTGGCGTCGATGTTGTCCGGCGCGAACCACGGCAGGTTGCGGCGGTAGTCGTCGTGCGCCAGGTCGCCGTGCCCGGTGATCTGGCCGGTGAGGACGCCCCGGCCCAACGGGGAGTACGGGACGAAGCCGATGCCCAGTTCGCGGCACGTGGCCAGGACGCCGTCGTGCTCCGGCCCCCTGGAGAACAGCGAGTACTCCGACTGCACGGCGGTGATCGGGTGGATGACGTGGGCTCGGCGGATCGTCTCCGGCGACACCTCGGACAGGCCGATGTAGCGGATCTTGCCCGCCATGAACAGGTCGGCCAGCGCGTCCATCGTGTCCTCGATGGGCACCTCGGGATCGACGCGGTGCAGGTAGTACAGGTCGATGTAGTCGGTGCCGAGGTGGCGCAGCGAGCGGTCGACCGCCTTCGCCGCGTACTCCGGCGTGCCGTTCAAGTCGTGCGAGAGGCCGTCGTCCTCGAACTCCAGCGCGAACTTGGTCGCCACCTGCACTTCCTCGCGGCGGCCCGCGATGGCCTTGCCGACCAGGACCTCGTTGGTGAACGGGCCGTACGCCTCGGCCGTGTCCAGGAACGTGACGCCGAGGTCGAGCGCGCGGTGCACGGTGGCGGTCGACTCGGCGTCGTCGCGGCCCGCGTAGTAGGCGCTCATGCCCATGCAGCCGAGGCCCTGGGTGGAGACGAGGAGTCCCTGGCTGCCGAGCGGGCGCTTGCCGAGGGGCGTGGAGTTCTGGTCGACCATCCAACCAGTCTCGCGGACCGGTGTCGCCGCACGACCGACAGCCCCTCATAATTGCGGAAAGGTCTAGACCCATTGACGAGCGTGGTGCTGACCACCTACGGTCACGAGACCGGTGCCCGCAGTTGTCGGGCATCCCCGAATCGTGGTGTGGGAGCACGTCGCGCCCCGTGCTCCCGCACCGCTCCTCGTGACTACTCGTGAAACAGTTATCCCCACACAATGGGATTAGTTTCACGACCTGGAATTCGCTTTAAGCTTGATCACATGGCCGAAAAGTTCCGCCCCACCACTCTTGAGCGCTCGATAGGCCGACGGCTGCACGAGTGGCGGGAGGCCAGCGGGATGTCACTGGTCGAAGTGGGGCACCGGGTCGGGTTCTCCAACGCCAAGCTGAGCAAGATCGAGAACGCCTTGCAGCCGGTCAACGCGGACGACCTGCTGGCACTCGCGCTGGTGTACGGGGTGGACCAGCCGGACAGGCACCAGCTCTACCGGGAAGCGCAGCGAGCAGAACAAAAACGGATGCTGGCGAATGTGCAGCGGGATGTGCTTTTCGACATCGCTCGGGATTGCATCGAGCTGGAGTTCGAAGCCTCGCGAGTGCGGACCTTGAAGACCGAGTTGCTGCCGGGGATGTTCCAGACCCGTACCTACACGGAGACCCTGGCGAAGGCAGATGACCCGTTGCGCGGCGCGGTGGTTGCTGTGCAACGGGTCGATCTATGGGCCGAGCGCAAGAAGCGGCTGTTCGGTCCTCACCCGCTGGAGGTGCAAGCAGTGCTGGCCGAAGGGGCGATCCGAGCCGCCGTCGGTGGCGACCAGGCCATGAAGGACCAACTCCTGCACCTGATGGAGTTGAGCGAACTGCCGAACGTGACCACCCAGATCATGCCTTTCCGGCGGGGGGCGTATCCGGGCATGGGATCGGCGTTCGACATCCTGTCCTTCACCCACGAACTGCACGACGACGTCGTGTACACGGAAAACGTGACATATGGTCGCTACGACGAGGCACCGGACGACCTCGAAACGTATAAAGTGAAGTTCGCTGGTGCGCAGCAACGAGCACTCGGCCCCGGTGATTCGCTGGAGCTGATCGCGGAGGTGGCCAGCACCTTCTAGATGGGGAGTGCGATGTCGGCCATCGAGTGGCGGAAGTCCAGCTACAGCAACGGTGACGGTGGTGCCTGTGTCGAGCTGAGCTGGAAGAAGTCCAGTTACAGCAACGGCAGCGGCGGCACCTGCGTTGAGCTGGCCTTTGCCGGGGCTATCCGCGACTCGAAGAACCCCGGCGGTCCAGTACTTACCGTGTCGCGGTCGGCACTGGAGTCGTTCGTGGCTGCCGCGAAGCGGCGTTGAGCCCCATCACCTGGAGCACCACGAACCCGACGACCACGACGGCCTGAGCCAGCACGAGCCAGGTGCCGAGCGTGGTGATCCCGAACCAGCCCAGCTCGGCGGCCAGGACGCTGTCGACCACCCACAGCAGGTTGCCGAGGATGACCACCTTGACGAGCGTGTGGTTCGGGCGGGTGCCGAGGAAGAAAACCCCGGCGCCGTAAGCGAGCAGGAAAATGCCGAGTGGAATCACCGGCAGGCCCAGTTCCGCGCCGAACGGAAGGGCTAGCACGCCCAGTCCGGCCGAGGCGACGCCGTCGAGCTTGAGTGCGAATCGGAGCAGTCGGTCGTTGTTCGTCATGACCAGAAAACTAGGGTCGGCCGCACTGCCAGAACCACCCCGAACGCTGCCAACTCCTGCCAGTCAGCGGTGCTCGACCTGCGACAACAGGTCGGCGGCGACCAGTTTTGCCCCGGCGTTCTGCCAGTTGTGCAACGTCCGCTCCGGGACCTGGCCAACGAACCACGTGAGGGCCTTCTTCGACTCCGGGTCGAGGTCCTCGCGTTTCGTGCGCATGCTGTACGGGCGGATTCCGGCGATGTAGTAGAAGTACAGGGCGTTGTAGTGGCGCCATTCGTCACTGGTGCCGAAATCGCCGTCGCGCGGTTTCAACCGGGTGATGCATTCGAGCAGCAGTGCTTTCAGCTCGACAGCGCGTTCCACCGGTTGGTCGGCCGCTCCCCTGGCAGCCAGCCTGCCGGTGATCACCGGCAGGTTCGTCAACGGGCTGGCGACGAGCTTGCCGAGGTCGCCGTAGTGGCTGAGCGCGCGCCTGGTGAGCTTGGCGAACTCCTGGTCGTCGATCTCGGCCAGCGGGTCGCGGCGGGGCAGGGCGTCGATCACCTCGCGGAGTTCGGCGCGGTCCTTGGCCAGACCCGGCAGCACCACCCGGTCAGCCGCCGCCGACAGCGGACTGGCCAGCACCTGCACGGCGATGGCGGCGGCGATCGTGCCGAACAGCAGCAGTCGCAGGTCGGCGTCGGTGCGGAGCATGAAGACCACCACCTGCGCGCCGAACACGACCGCGGTCCCCAGCGACACCACCAGCGAGCGGACCATGTCGGCGCGGACGGCCTCGCCCGCGTCGAACGCGTCGGCCACGGCTACCGCGACGCCGAACAGGACCAGGTCGACGGCGAGGGAACCGAACAGCAGCGGTTTCGGCACCAGGTCGGAACCGAGCATCGCGACGCCGATGCCGAACATGAGCGTCGCCGCCGCCAGAACGGCACCGACTCGGGGCGGGCGGTGGCGCAGGAACAGCCCGAAAGCCACGGCGAGCGGAATTACCGCGACCGCCGGGAAAAAAACCGCGGCCAGCAGGACCGGGACCACCGAAAAGCGCCACCACAGCTCGAACCGCACCGGCAGCCAACACGTGATGGCACCGGCCCAAGCGACCGCGGGCACCGCTTCCAGCACCTGCGGAACCGGGTCGAACGCGACTACCACCGCGTATCCGAGCAGTCCAGCGGCCGTTCGGCGCAGCACCGCTTTCCGCGGATCGCGGGCGAGCAGGTACAGCCCTAGCCACCAGGCCAAACCGAATGACACCACCGTTACCGAAAGCACCTGACAATCCTACGATCGGGCGAACAATCGGCAGCCCATTGCGCGGCTTGAGAGCATGTGGTCCATGCCAGTCGAGGTGACGTTGCACCGAGCGGCCGAAGAACTCACGTGCGGCGATTTAGCGAGCGTCCTCCGAGCGCGCCAGAGGCTGGCCGGGCTGGTCGGCACCTACCCCACCCGGCTGGACCTCCGGGACAAGCTGGCGGCCGTGTACCGGCTGCTCGGCAACACCGTGCAGGCAGGCCGCTGGAGCTACCTGTCGGAGGTGCGCGACGACGTGGAACTGGCGGCGTTCGAGCACGCGTACAAGACGCCGGTGGCGCAGCTGACGGCGTTGAACTGGGTCGGCGGCGAGAACGCGGCCGACACGGAGACCGCCCGCACGCGGCTGGTGGAGCTGCACCGCGCCGCCACGGCGCAGATCAAGGACGAACTGGTCGTCGCGGAACGGCTGGAGCCGTCGCGGTCGTGGATCACCTGCCTGCTGATCGCGGTGGGGCTCGCACTGCTCGCCGTCCTCGTCGTGACCGGAGCCATAACCGTCGTGCAGTTCGCGTACCGCATCCTGGTGGCATGACCATCGACGTCGCCGCCGCTGCCGAACGCATCCGCCCGCACGCCCGTCGGACCCCGCTGTGGCAGGTCGAGGTGGACGGCCGTCCGCTGGTGCTGAAGCTGGAGCACCTCCAGCTGACCGGGTCGTTCAAGATCCGCGGCGCGCTGAACACCCTGCTGGCGCAGGACCTGCCGGACCACGTCGTCACGGCGTCCGGCGGCAACCACGGGCTGGGGGTCGCGAAGGCGGCGCAGCTGCTCGGGGTGTCGGCGACGGTGTTCGTGCCCGTGTCCGCGCCCGAGGGGAAGGTGCGGCGCATCGAGGCCGCCGGGGCGAAGCTGATCCGGCACGGGGCCGCGTACGCGGAGGCGGCCGAAGCCGCGCGCGAGTTCCCCGGCACGTACGTGGAGGCCTACGACAGCCCGCTGACCATCGCCGGGCAGGGCACGGTCGGGCTGGAGATCGTGACCGACCTGCCGGAGGTGGATACCGTGGCCGTCGCGGTCGGCGGTGGCGGGCTGGTCGCGGGGATCGCGTCGGCGATCGGCGGGCGGCTGACGGTGGCGGTCGAGCCGGTGAACTGCTCGGCGCTGCACAACGCTCTCGCAGCCGGTGCCCCGGTCGACGGGCCGGTGCAGTCCGTCGCCTCGTCCGCGCTGGGCGCCACCCGTGTGGGTGACCTGCCGTTCGAGGTGCTGCGAGCGGCCCCGGTGTCGTCGCTGTTGGTCACCGACGACGAGCTGCTGGCCGCGCGGGACCGGCTGTGGGAGGAGTTCCGGCTGGCCGTGGAGCCCGCCGCGGCGGTGCCGTTCGCGGCTTTCCTGGCGGGCAACGTGCCTGGTGAACTGCCCTGCGTGGTGCTGTGCGGGGCGAACACCGACTGGACCCCCTGATCCCCCGGTGGGACAGTGAGCTTGTGGCAGACACCGACGTGCTCGATGGGCTCGTCACCCAGCTCGGCCCTTATGGGGTTCGCGCTTCCAAGTTGTTCGGCGAACCGGCTCTCAAGGACGTCGAGGGCAAGGCCTTCGCGTGCCTGCACTCCGGTGAGCTGGCGTGCCGCCTCGGCCAGGGCACGCGGGCGCACACCGACGCGCTCGAAATGGGTGGCACGCACCTGTTCGACCCGTCCGGCACCGGCCGTCCGATGCGCGACTGGGTGAGCCTGCCCGCCGAGCACTCCTCGCGGTGGGCGGAGTTCGCATCCGCCGCTATGTCCGTGCCTCACTGATCTGGACACCCACTAGGCGTACGCGCCCCGACGTAGACCGCGGTGCCGCTCCAGGGCGGACGCCGTGACACCGCCGCGTGAGCACGATGTGGTGCCATGACAACGCGAATCGGGTACTGGGTCAGCGCCCTGCTGTTCGCCAGCGGGCTGTTCCACCTCCTGGTGTTCGCCGTCGACGGCGGACCCTGGGAGGGGCCGGTGTCGTGGCGGAAGCCGGTGACGTTCGGCCTGTCGTTCGGGCTGACGCTGGCCACTTTCGTGTGGGTCGGGACGCTCGTGCGGATCCGGCCGTTCGTGGTGGCGCTGTTCACCGCCGTGTCGGTCTACGAGGTGCTCGGCATCACCGTGCAGGCGTGGCGGAAGGTGCCGTCGCACTTCAACACCGAGACGCCGTTCAGCGCGGCGATCACGGCGGGGCTGGCGTTCGGCGGCGGCGTGATCATCTTCTGCGTGGTGTGGCTGCTGGTCACGGCGTGGCGGGCGGAGCACCTGACGCCGAGCATGCTGCTGGCCGTGCGGGTCGGGGCGGCGACGTTCCTGGGCGCGATGGCGTTCGGCGCCCTGATGATCGCCCGCGGGACGATCCTCACCCGCACCGGGCACCTCGCCGAGGCGTACAGCACCGCCGGGATCTTCAAGCCCGCCCACGGGGTCGCGATGCACGGCGTGCTGCTGCTGCCGCTGCTGGCGTGGGCGCTGACGTTCACGAGGCCGGACGAGCGGCAGCGGACGCGGGTGGTCGCGTGGGCGTCGGCGGGCTACCTGGTGCTGATCGGGGCCGCGACCTGGTACTCGCTGGCGTCGTAGGACCTCAGTCGAACGTCGAGTGGCGCCGGTCGGTCTTCGGCACCACGAGCCGGGTGGCCGTCCAGTCGTCGGCGATCGGCGTGCCGGACGTGCTCGCCAGCCCCGCCACGACCGCGGCCTCGCTGATGTCGGCGAACTCGACGTAGCCGGGGCGGCCGACCTTCGGGGTCAGCACCCAGATGACGCCGGTGTCGAGGATTTCCGCCGTGGCGTCGACCAGCGTGTCGGCCAGGTCGTCGTCGCCGTCGGAGAACCACACCAGCACCGCGTCCGCCGTGGCCTCGCGGTCGGCCGGGGCCAAGGCGTCGCCGATCGCGTCCTCGACGGCGTCGCGG
>JBDSAJ010000338.1:0-4469 GCA_039922235.1 Umezawaea sp. | reverse complement strand
AGATCGCCGTGCTGGAGGACGACGTCCTCGTCGAGCACTTCGTCGCGGGCACGGGCGGCAACGACCAGTCGATGGTCGGCAACATCTACCTCGGTCGCGTCCAGAATGTGCTGCCCAGCATGGAGGCCGCCTTCGTCGACATCGGGCGGGGCCGCAACGCCGTGCTCTACGCCGGTGAGGTCGACTGGGACGCCGCCGGTCTCGAGGGCAAGTCCCGCAAGATCGAGCAGGCCCTGTCCAGCGGCGACAGCGTGCTGGTCCAGGTCACCAAGGACCCGATCGGCCACAAGGGCGCCCGGCTGACCACCCAGATCAGCCTGCCCGGCCGCTTCCTGGTGTACGTGCCCGGCGGCGGTGCCACCGGCATCAGCCGCAAGCTGTCGGACAACGAGCGCAAGCGCCTCAAGGACATCCTCAAGCGGGTCGTCCCCGAGGACGCGGGCGTGATCATCCGCACCGCGTCGGAGGGCATCGGCGAAGAGGAGCTGGGCCGCGACGTCACGCGCCTGCAGGCGCAGTGGCAGGTCATCAAGGACAAGGCCGCGACCCCCAAGGCCCAGGCACCGCAGCTGCTGTACGAAGAGCCGGACCTGCTGGTCAAGGTCGTCCGCGACCTGTTCACCGAGGACTTCTCCGCGCTGATCGTCCAGGGCGCGGACGCCTGGGAGACGATCGACGGGTACGTCCGCCACGTGGCGCCGGACCTCCAGGACCGCCTGCGCAAGCACATCGGCCAGTCGGACGCGTTCGTCGAGCACCGCATCGACGAGCAGCTGCTCAAGGCGCTCGACCGCAAGGTCTGGCTGCCGTCGGGTGGCTACCTGGTCATCGACCGCACCGAGGCGATGACGGTCATCGACGTCAACACGGGCAAGTTCACCGGATCGGGTGGCAACCTCGAGGAGACGGTGACCCGGAACAACCTGGAGTCGGCGGAGGAGATCGTCCGCCAGCTCCGGTTGCGCGACATCGGCGGCATCATCGTCATCGACTTCATCGACATGGTGCTGGAGTCGAACCGCGACCTGGTCCTGCGCCGCCTGACCGAGTGCCTCGGCCGCGACCGCACCCGCCACCAGGTCGCCGAGGTCACCTCTCTCGGCCTGGTGCAGATGACCCGCAAGCGGGTCGGCACCGGTCTGCTGGAGGCGTTCAGCACCACGTGCGAGCACTGCCGCGGCCGTGGTGTCGTCGTGTCCACGGACCCCGTGCACGCGCACGGAGCCCCGGCGCAGGCTCCTGCCGCTCCCCAGCAGCAGCCGCAGCCGCAACAGCAGCAGCAGCCGAGCCGCAAGTCCCGTCAGCGCAACCGCGGTGGCGGCGAGGCGGCGGAGCAGGTCGAGACCACGCCGGTCGAGGCCGAGCCCGCTGTCGAGGAGACCGTCGAGGTCGATGCTCCGTCCACTTCGGACGCCCCGGTCGTGGAACCCGTTGTGGACACGACCGAAGCGGCCGTGCTGCTCGACCAGGACGCGCAGGCGGCCCAGGATGGCGCCAAGCGCGACCGGCGCGACCGCAACCGGGAGCGCCGCCGGGCGCGCCGGGACGCGGGTGCGGCGAAGCAGGTCCAGGAGCCCGTAGGTGATGCTCCTGAGACTGTCGTGGCGATTCCTGTCGAGACTCCAGCGGCTGTCGAACCGGTTGCGCCGCAACCGGAGCTGAACGGCCACGCCCCCGAGCCGGTCGAGCAGGTGCCGCCCACCGTGGTGGCTCCTCGTCGCCGGACGTCGCGTCGCGCGGCGACCCGCCCCGCGGGCCCGCCCGTCGGCGTGACCGAGGGCTGACAACGCTCTGGTCGAGGGGCCCGCACCGATCCGGTGCGGGCCCCTCGGCTTTGTGTGGTGTCGAGCACAGCGGCCGGCCGGGCGGAAGGCGCCCAACGCCGGGAATTCACCGTTCTGGGCGGCTTCGCTTTCGCTGTCTGAGCAGGGGATTCAGGTCACGTGCCCCCCAGTTTGACCTCGCCGCACACGGCCACGTAACCTGGTACACGGCCCGCCGTCCGGTGGGCCCTGTCGTGTGTAGTCCGGCGACTCTGATTCACGTAATGGTGATTCACGAAAGCCTGGGCGCGCACGGCCCCGTCACCGTCGAGTAGCAGGAGACTTCCGTCCTGATGTACGCGATCGTCAAGACTGGCGGCAAGCAGTACAAGGTGGCTGTCGGCGACGTCGTCGAGGTCGAGAAGCTCGAGGGCGCCCCGGGCACTGAGTTCACTTTCCCGGCGCTACTCGTCGTGGACGGCACTGACGTCACCGCAGACGCTGAGGCCCTCGGGAAGATCTTGGTGACCGGCAAGGTCGTCGAGCAGACCAAGGGTCCCAAGATCCGCATCCACAAGTTCAAGAACAAGACCGGCTACCACAAGCGGCAGGGTCACCGTCAGAAGCTGACCCGCGTCGAGGTTACCGGCATCACCGGTAAGTGAGGACCTGACTAGCCATGGCACACAAAAAGGGTGCATCCAGCTCCCGTAACGGCCGCGACTCCAACGCCCAGTACCTGGGTGTCAAGCGGTTCGGTGGTCAGGTCGTCAAGGCCGGCGAAATCCTGATCCGCCAGCGCGGCACCAAGTTCCACCCCGGTGTGAACGTCGGCCGCGGCAAGGACGACACGCTGTTCGCCCTCGCCCCCGGCGCGGTCGAGTTCGGCACGAAGCGCGGTCGCAAGACCGTCAACATCGTGCCGGTCGAGGCCAAGGTCGCCGCGTAGTTCGACCTGATACCTCTGAGCGCCGTGTGTCCGCCAACGCGGACGCACGGCGCTTGTGGTTTGTCCCCCTTTTTTCTTCATCTAGTCCTTTGGAAGTGAGTTCCCGTGTCCCGATTCGTCGACCGGGTGGTTATCCACGTCGCCGCTGGCGAGGGTGGCAACGGTTGCGCGTCGGTGCACCGGGAGAAGTTCAAGCCGCTCGGCGGCCCTGACGGCGGCAACGGCGGCAAGGGCGGCGACGTCGTCCTGGTCGTCGACTCGAACGTGCACACGCTGCTGGACTTCCACTTCCGCCCGAACGCCGCCGCCACGAACGGCAAGCAGGGCCAGGGCGCCAACCGCGACGGCGCGAACGGCGAGAACCTCGAACTGAGCGTGCCGGACGGCACCGTCGTCCTCACCGAGGACGGCAAGGTCGTCGCCGACCTCGTCGGCGAGGGCACCCGGATGATCGCCGCGCGCGGTGGCCGGGGCGGTCTGGGCAACGCGCAGCTCGCGTCCAGGGCCCGCAAGGCGCCCGGTTTCGCTCTGCTGGGCGAGCCCGGCGAGAGCGGCGACTTCGTCCTCGAACTGAAGTCCGTCGCCGACGTCGGCCTGCTCGGCTTCCCGTCGGCGGGCAAGTCGTCGCTGATCTCGGTCCTCTCCGAGGCCAAGCCGAAGATCGCCGACTACCCGTTCACCACCCTGGTCCCCAACCTCGGCGTGATCACCGCGGGCGCGACCGTCTTCACGATGGCGGACGTCCCCGGCCTGATCCCCGGCGCCAGCGAGGGCAAGGGCCTCGGCCTGGACTTCCTGCGCCACATGGAGCGCTGCGCGGTCCTCGTGCACGTCGTCGACTGCGCGACGTTCGAGTCGGGCCGCGACCCGCTGTCGGACATCGACGCGCTCGAAGAGGAACTCGCGAAGTACACCCCGTCCCTGGGCGGCGACCTGAGCGACCGGCCGCGCCTGGTGGTGCTGAACAAGATCGACGTGCCCGAAGCCCGTGAACTGGCGGAACTGGTGCGCGCGGACATCGAGGCCCGCGGCTTCCAGGTGTTCGAGATCTCCACCGCGACCCGCGAAAACCTGCGCGAGCTGACGTTCGCGCTCGGCACGGTCGTCGAGCAGTACCGCGCGACCAAGCCGAAGCAGGAGTCGACCCGGATCGTGCTGCGGCCGACCGCCGTGGACGACGAGGGCTTCACCGTCCACGACGACCCGGAGACCGAAGGCGGGTTCATCGTCAAGGGCGACCGCCCCGAGCGCTGGATCCGGCAGACGGACTTCTCCAACGACGAGGCCGTCGGCTACCTCGCGGACCGCCTCGCCCGGATGGGCGTGGAAGAGGTCCTGATCAAGCGCGGCGCCGCGCCCGGCGCCCAGGTCACCATCGGCGACCTGGTGTTCGACTGGGAGCCGACCACGCCCGCGGGCATCGCGATGACCATGACCGGCCGGGGCACCGACCTGCGGCTGGAGAGCAACGACCGGATCGGCGCGCACGAGCGCAAGGCGCTCAAGAAGGCCCGCCGCCTGCCCGGTGTGTACGACGAGGACGACTTCGAGGAGTGATGATCGGCAGCGTGGAGATCTCCTTGGCCCGCAAGGCGGTGGCTTCGGCCACCAGGGTTGTCGTGAAGGTCGGTTCCTCCTCGCTGACGACGGCCGAGGGCGGCCTGGACCCGTCAAGGCTGGACGCCCTGGTGGACGCGCTGGCCGCTCGCCGGGCAGCGGGCAGTCAGATCGTCCTGGTCTCCTCCGGTGCCATCGCG
>JBDSAJ010000337.1:0-2817 GCA_039922235.1 Umezawaea sp. | reverse complement strand
ACGAAACCGTGTGGCGGCGTCGGGTTGGCGGCGTGCCGCTCCAGCATGGCGCGGGCCTGCGGGCCGTTGAGGCGGGCGTTCGGGTCGGCCATCAGCAGGCCGGTGATGACCGCGGCCAGCACGCCGTGCGCCCTGGTCAGCCGGGGCGTCTCGTTCATGATCGCGTGCAGCGTGGACGCCGTGGAGGCGCGCTCGTACGGGCTGACGCCCTCGATGGCGTAGCAGAGGGTCGCGCCGAGTGCCCACAGGTCGGAGGCCGGGCCCGCCTCGTTGCCGTGGATCCGCTCGGGCGCCATGTACGCCGGGGAACCGATGAGGCTGCCGCTGGTGGTCAGGCGCGGGTCGTCGACGGCCTGGGCGATGCCGAAGTCCGTCAGCTTCACCCGGCCGTCGGGCCGCACCATGATGTTGCCGGGCTTCACGTCCCGGTGGACGATGCCCGCCGCGTGCGCGGCCTCCAGCGCGGACAGCAGCTGCTGCGCCATGGAGGACACCCGCTCCGGCGGCATCGGGCCCTGCCGGTTGATGAGGGTCGACAGCGTCGCGGCCTCGACCAGCTCCATCACGATGTAGGTCATGCGGTTCTCGACGACCACGTCGAACACCGTCACCACGGCGGGGTCGTTCAGCCTGCCCGCCGCCCGCGCCTCGCGCAGCACGCGCTCCTCCAGGACGTGGCGCTCCTCGGTGGGCACGCCGTCCGGGAGGTGCAGCTCCTTGATGGCGACGTGCCTGCCGATGACGTTGTCCTGCGCCCGCCACACGACGCCCATGCCACCGCGGCCCAGCTCCACGAGCAGGGTGTACCTGCCCGCGATCACGCGCGGCTGCGCGGAAACACCTTGCTGTCCGTTCACCGACGCGACTCCTCAACCGAATGGACCAGCCGGACCCTAGCTGAGACCGTCCGGAAGGCCGCCGGGTTTCACGGATTCGTGATTTCGTTGGTTCTATCGGTGCGGAGGGGTCAGGTGTTGCGTCAGCGCTGGACCTGGTCCTGGACGACCTCGTGGCCCGCTTCGCTGAGCGCGAGGACCGCCCGCTCCAGGTTCTCGTCCTTCACCAGCAGGTGGTCCGTGTCGTACGTGGAGAGCGCGAACAGGCTGACGCCCGCCGCGGCCAGTTCACCGGACAGGGCCGCCATGATGCCGGTGAGCGTGAACTCCAGCGGGCCGCGGACGGTGAGGAGCCGCCAGCCGTGGTCGCTGGTGTCCGAAGCGGGCACGACCCCCGTCGGGCACACGATCGACAGCTCGTCCGGGGTGCGCGTGACCGAGACCAGGCCTGCCGCCTCCAGCAGGCCCGCGGGCACGGGGGCGTCCGGCGCGAGCCGGGCGACGCTGTAGTCGCCCGGTCGGACGTCGACGACCAGCCGCTTCACCGCGACCTCAGCCTTCGCTCACGAGCGGGCTGGACGCGACCTCGCTGCCGTCCGGCAGCGCCGAGATGGCGAAGTCGGCGAACGCGTTGGGCGCGGCCTTCTGCAGCTGGCGCAGGCACTCCACGGCCAGGTCGCGGATCTCCACGTCGGCGTGCTCGGAGGCCCGCATGGCGATGAAGTGCCGCCACGCGCGGTAGTTGCCGGTCACCACGATGCGGGTCTCGGTCGCGTTGGGCAGCACGGCGCGGGCGGCCTGGCGGGCCTGCTTGCGGCGCAGCGTCGCGCTCGGTACGTCGGCGAACTTCTCCTCGAGGCCCTTGAGGAGGTCGTTGTACGCGGACACGCTGGCCTCGGCGGCGGCCATGAAGCGGGCGTGCAGCTCCGGGTCGTTCGCGATGACCTCGGGCTCGACCATCGCGGCGTCGCGCTCGGGCACGTACCGCTGCGAGAGCTGCGAGTACGAGAAGTGGCGGTGCCGGATCAGCTCGTGGGTGAGCGACCGGGAGATGCCCGAGATGTAGAAGGTGACCGTGCCGTGCTCCAGCACGGACAGGTGGCCGACCTCGAGGATGTGCCGGAGGTAGCCCTCGTTCGTGGCCGTCGCCGGGTTCGGCTTCTTCCACGACTGGTAGCACGCGCGGCCCGCGAACTCGGCCAGCGCCTCACCACCGTCGGTGTCCGTGGACCAGGGAACATCCGCAGGCGGGATGAACTCCGTCTTCGCGATCAACTGCACCTTCGGCGACACCGTCTCGGTCACGACAACGGACCCTCTCTCCAGCTCGGATTACGCCGGGAAGCCTAGCCCGAACGCACGTTTCGACACCCATCGCTGTTCGGTGACATCAGACTGATGTCACAACTTCCTTGACTGACGTCACTCGTGACGCCATAGTGGTGTCATGGACCTTTCGCCGTACATCGCATCGCTGCGCGAGGACCTCGCGACCGCCGCGTCCGCCGGGGACGACAACACCCGACGCACGGCCGCCGCGTTGTCCGGCGCACTGGAGCCCGCCGCTCGGCTGGCCATCATGAACGCACTGTCCGACCTCGCCGCCGAGGTCACGGCCTCGCTGGACGACCGCGTGGTCGAGGTTCGGCTGGACGGTCGGGACGTGCAGGTCGTCGTCACCGGCGACTCTCCCCCTTCTTCCGAGTCCCACGAACAGCAGCAGCAGGAAGTTCCCCCGCGTGGTTTCGGTGACGCCACCGGTGACATCAGCCGCATCACGCTGCGCCTGCTGGACGAGCTGAAGGCGAAGGCCGAGCAGGCCGCGTCGACGCAGGGCGTCTCGCTCAACACGTTCGTGGCGCAGGCCGTGCAGGGGGCGCTGAACTCCGGCGGTGGCCGTGGCCGCAAGGGGCCGTGGGGGCAGGGCGGTCCGTGGGGCGGGCACGGCGGGCAGCAGGAATCGACCAAGGACCGCGATGAG
>JBDSAJ010000336.1:0-20048 GCA_039922235.1 Umezawaea sp. | reverse complement strand
CCACACCCACACCCACGTTCATGACCAGCGACCGTGCCGGCCACACGACCCGAAACGATCACACCACGCCGGACCGATCGAGAACTACCAGGTCAACAACTTGATCAAATTAGGCTACGTGGCATTGGGGCTGGACCGTCATCTTCACGGCCGGACCGCTTTGTCCCGCTGGCATTGACATGTCGCCCCTCTCCCCCTTGCACATTCTGCTTCAGAACCGTCACCAAGTGTAGCCAGGAGGCAACGGTGTCACCGTGGTTTCGGCGACGTCGGTCGCCGCCGTCCGCTCACCGGGTGGCCTCGGCGAGCGGTGCGCTCACCGCTGTCGTCAGCGGCGTGGTCGGCTTCGCAGCGCCGAGGATCGGGTGCTCCGAGGTGAGTAGCGCGACGACCGTGTGCCTGACCATGCGACTGGTCACCCTGCTGAGCCGAGCACCAGACGGATGAGTCCGCCGCTGCCGAAGATCAGCACCAAGGCGATGAGGCCCCATCCTGCCCGTCCTCCCAGCAGTCGGGCGTTCGGTGAGGTCATGGCACGCGCTCGTGCGTTCAATGCTTCGGCTCGGAGCACGCACGCCAGCGCGCCGATCCAGAGCCCGAACACGATCAAGAACACCCAATGGCCGAACACGCCTGCTATGAGGAGCCCGATCAGTATCGGGGCGAACACGCCGATCCAGAGAGCTCGGAAGAGCAGACCCCATCGGTAGAACCCGCGCGCTGGAGGCGGTGGGAAGGTTCCGCTGTAGTGCGGCTCGGCCTGCATGAGTGCCTCCATGGTCGAACCTCCTGCGGCCAACGGTCCAGTCGACGGCGTTCAGGTCGATCCGTCGAGTGGTATGGGCCAGCGGCGACCGGGGTGATGGTCGGTTCCGCAGCGCGAAGTGGGGCGCTCAAGTTCCCTTCAGCGCCCCCACCTGGTCGCCGTGGCTCAGTCGCGGGTCACTGTGGCTGTACGGCGGCGTAGAACTGCTTCGCCAGTTCACGCGCGGGTCCCCGACACTGCTCGGTCTTCCCGTCGGTGAGAACCTTGGGGTTGCTGCTGCCCGCGCTCACCACCGCGTTCTCGTCGAGAATCTCCAGGGTGCAGCCCGTGGTGTCGTCTCGCTTCCAGCGGACGTCCGAACCGAGGTTCACGCTGCTGTCCTTCTCGCGTGCCTGCCCGTCTTCGAGGAAGTCCTTCTTGGCTCGTTCTGCTCCGGAGTGGACGCCGGTGATGTCCTCCGTGGTCTCCCAGTACTTGATTCTGAGAACGACGAGTGAGTCATCGGATCGGAAGGGACAAATCCGCAGGGACCACTTGGGTCCCTCCTGCTTGTCTTCCGGCAGTGGGGGTGGCAGGTCGCCGCTCAGCTTCTGCTGAATCTCCGGGCAGCTCGTCCAGCCGGTGGCGGAGTACTTGACCGGCGTCGGAGGTGGCGTGGTCGACGTCGTGCTCGAACTGAACGTAGGCGTCTGGATCGGCTCGACGCTGCAACCGCTGGCGAGCGCCATTACAGTCGTCATCAGTATGGTGATCGGTCGGTTCGGGGTGCGGTGGGATTTCGTACTCATGGCCTCTTCTTGTGATGGGTACGAACTCAGCCGGTGATTGCCTGCGGCCACTGGTTCTTGGGAAACTTGACGTCGGACATCATGCTCATGATGTCCCGTGCCTTGCTGAGCGCCTCCGCGAACCTTTTGGCGATACCCACCAGGTTGTCCAGCGCCTGGGTGACCAGGGCGCCGATGGCGCCGGCGAGGTCCTTGACCGAGAACGGGATCCCAATGACCGTCGCACCCTCGATCGCGGCGGTGACGAGTGCGCCGATGAAGCCCGTCGCCATCTTGGCCAGCTCGGTCATGTACTCGATGTTGTACTTGGCGATGTCCATCAGCCACTTGCTGACGCCGTCAGCCTTGGTTGCGTAGACGCCGATCGCGTCGTTTTGCGCCGTGACCTTGTCCTGGTACTTCTGGCTGGCCTCACCCGTCCAGTAGTAGGCCAGGTCGGTCTTCTCGTGGCCAAGTCCGTTCACCGGAGCCTGGACCTTTTCGATCCAGTTGAAGGACTGCCAGATCAGCGACACGACGGGCAGGTGGTGTTCCACAGCGGTCCTGATCAGCTTGAACAACTTCTCCAAGCCGTCGCGGATGGTGTCAAGAGCAGGGCGGATCGCGAGCATCGCCGGACCGAGCACGAATCGCCAGTCGTTGATGTGGTGAACAGCGGCGTTGAACTTGTCGCCGCACTCACGGGCTTTGTCCTCAAGCCCTTGGAACCCTCGCTCGAACAGGTTGGTCATTTCGTCAGAACCGGGCATCGGGTCTTCAACTCCTACACGCTGTAGAACTTTGCGAGATCGATCTCGTTGACACTGTCGGTGCGGTCGTACTCGTCCGCGATCCTTCGCAGCACGACATCGATCTGGTTGAACTCGGTGACCGCACCTTGGAGAACTTTCTCCATGAAAGCGCGGAATTCCTCGTACTGGCCGGACTCAAGCTCGGCGTTCACGATCCCCGCGGCGAGAGTGGTGAGATCGCCGACGAAGAACGCGGGGGCTGTCAGGTAGGTCTCCTTCACCGCCTGCACGATCGGCTCCGCGTTGTCCGCCTTCTCCTGCCAGAGCTTGGCCTCTTTGCGCAGCTCTGATGTGACAACCTTGAAGTCAGCCATTTCCGTCCCCCTTGCCCAGCACCTTGAAGCCGCCGAAGTACTCCTCGTCCGCGTCATCGCCGCTGCTGCGCGGCCGTGCCGCCGGACGTGGTCGTTCACCCGGTTCGACACCGAAGCCCGCACGGGCGAACAGGTGCAGGATGTCCTCTGCGAGCACGGTGTCGGACGGGTTGTCGAGCGCCTGGGGGTTGCCGTGGATCGAGATCGGGCCGCCGTCGCGCACGCGCATCGTGAGATACCCGAGCGGACTGCGGATCTCGGTCATGCCCACCCGCGGAGCCTGCTCCTGGCGTCGAATCGCGTCGTACTCGGCGTCGATGGCGTCGAGCCGGGACCTGGTCCTCGCCACGAACTCCTCAAGGGACAGTCCGGCGGGGTCCACGGAGGACTCACTCAGCCTGGGCGGATTCGAGGGACTCTCCTGGCCCTGGGGCCGGTGAGCGGACTCCACGGCGAGCGCACGCTGAACCGCGGTGATGTACGTGTTGTAGAGCGCGGCCGGGAATGCCTCCGGCCGCATTTGCTCGTACCACCGCGGACGAATCCGCACATTTGTCACCATTTGCGCTCTGTTCACCGTGATGGTGATGAGCGCGCCTGGGTCGCGGGCCTCGTATGTCTCGGCAGGCTGTAGTTCAATGCCACCCGGTCGAGTGAGCTCGGCGAAACGAGCTCTCGTTTGCGGGTCGTCAGGAACGTTCAGGCCAGCCAGTTCAATGTGCTCAAGCGGCACAAACCCTCCCCTGGGTCTCGGATAGAACCGCATCGGGTCCGCTCGGTATGACCGATTCGGTGGTTTTCGGTGACGTCGGTCGTCGCTGCGCGCTCACCGAGTGGTCTCGGCGAGCAGTTCGCTCACCGCTGTCGTCAGGCGGGCGTGGTCGGCTGGTGCGAGTGTTGCCCAGCCCCGGCGGCGGGTGAACTGCCATCGGCCTTCCGGGGTGTCGTAGAACGACACGACGTAGGGGCCTCGGCGGCGGGGGCCGGGATGTCCGTGGCGGATCGGGCGGTGTGCCGCGCCGAACTGGCCCATCGCGACGACGCCGCCCATCGCCGAGACGACCTGTCGGGCGTCCTGTGGGGTGAGGCCGCCCTCGCGCAGGACGGACTCGAACCTGGCCGGTGACTCGTTCGCCGCCGTGGCCGCGCGGTCCAGGACGTCGGCCGGCACGGTGATCGACCTGGACCGGGGGACGGCGACGTGCGGCAGGAGCCCGACCACCGACGCGGCCAGCCTGTCCGGTTCCACGGCGTCGAGGGTCAGGTGTTCCGAGGTGAGCACTGCGACGACCGCGTGCCTGCGGACCGTCGCGCCCAGGGCTTTCGAGCGCGGGCCGTTCGGGTCCAGGCGCAGCCTCGCGTCCAGTTCGACTTCCGGCCGGGCGAGGACGCGCAGGCGCGCGGCGAGCGCCGGGTGCAGTTCGGTGCGGTCGACGAAACCCTTGTCGGCCATGGACTTCCAGGCGGCGTGGAACAGTTCGCGGCGTTCGTCCATCGTCGTGCCGTGGCCGGCGATGGTGAGCGCCGTCGGCTGTTCGCCCAGGCGGAGGTGCTCCCAGCACAGGTCGTATTCGAGGCGGGACAGCACGAATCGGCTCACTGGTTGTCGTCCCCGATCACCGGGGGAGCGACCAGGACGTCGTACTCGCCCCACACGTCGTCGACCTCCTGGAGGTACGGCGCGGCCTTGTGCTCCATGTCCTCGTCGCCCTCCCCTCGTTGAGGAGCGCCGCCCATGCCCGCGCCTGCCGCACCCGTGCCACCCCTGGCTCCGGGGCTGGCACCTGCCGCGCCCGGACGGCCCGCCGCGTGCGCGTCGCCCACGCCGGACGACGGGCCGCGACCGAACTGGCCACCAGGCTGCTGGCCGGACTGGCCGGGAAGTGGGGAGCCGCCTGCCCTGGGGGTGCCGGTTCCCGTGCCGAAGCCGCCCCGCGTGCCCGAGCCGGCACGCTGTCCGCTGCCCGGAGGCAAGCCCGTGCCGGGAACGCCGCGACCGGTCAAGCCGCCGCGCGGGCCCGTCACGGGAAGCGTGGTGTTGGGTGGGAACTGGGAGGAGCCAGGAGGCCCAGGGGACGGGATCGGGCTGGGGTTCGGCAAGGGTTCCGGTCGCGTCACCGGCGGTGCGACCGCGTCGGACAGGTGCGTCGTGCCCTGGTTGCCCTGGTCGCCCTGCTGCACGCTGGGGGGCGGCGACACGACGTTCGAGGTCGGCGGCGTGGACGACGAGGTGCCGGTGTTGCCCGTGTCGGCGGTGCCGACGCGGGCGTCGAACTCGCGTCCGTACTGCTGCTGGGCCGGGGACTGCTCGACCGCGGGCGCGGGCGCGTCGAGGGTGACGGTCGGTGGCGGGGTGAACTTGCCGACGCTCGACACCGCCTCGCCCGCGTTGCCCTGGTAGCCGGTCATCATCCGCACGGCCTCGCGCTTGGCCTCGTTGGCCTTCTGCTCCTCGACGTCCTGGTCGGTCTGGCCGCCGACGAGGTGCGTGAAGCCCGCGGGAATCCCGAGGAAGTCGTCGTTCGCGGTCGACGTCAACGGCACCGGTTCGGGCATCCGGTCATTGGTGCCGCTGTAGTGCGAATGCTGGGCCAGGAACGCGTTATGGCTGTCCACTCCCGCCGCGCGGGCGTTCTCGGCCCACTGCACCAGCGGGGCCATGCCGCCGCTGAACGACTCGTTCGCCGAGCCGGTCCACACGGCCTTCGCGTCGCGGACGGCCGATTCGACGTCCGACTTGGCGTTGGCCATGACGGCGCGGAACGACAGCCACGCGCTGTTGGTGGCGTCCGCGAGGCCGGCACCCGTGTCGTGGTGGATCTTGTCGTAGAGCTGCTTGTGCGATTGAGCGTCGAAGTTGTAGTTCCCCACCGGCATGACGAAGTCCCCTTAATCCTCCCCGTGCACCCTCCGCGATCGCACTGTCGCTGAGTGTGCCCGACTCCCGTTCGGGAGAATAGCGGAGGGGCGCGGGCGCGGCCCCGCTATTCGGCAATCGCGAGGGCGGTCACAGCGGGCCTGTCGTAGGTGGCGTAAACAGGCGCGATCACGACGAGTTCGCCGACGACGTGGGCGTCACCGGGTGGTGTCAGTCGGGCGTCGTCCGAATTCCAGGAACCCACCTTGGCGCGTTTGACGTCGCCTTGGCGCAGGTCCACGGAGAGAAGAGAGGGGGCTCAGTCCTGCTGCCGCCCGCGAGGACGGTGACCACGGTGTCCCGCACGCCTGTCAGGGAGATCCCGCAGGTCAGCTCCGCGGAACCGGACCATCGCGCCGCGCCGGTGTCGAGGTCCACCGCGTACAGCGCCGCCGCGTCCGCGCACTCCGACATGTAGTCGGCGTCGACGATGACGACCAGGACGTTCCCCACGGCCAAGGTGCGCGGCGCGCGTTCGAAGAGGGCGGGAGACCGGCGGTCACTTCGGGTGTGTCCTCGCGGTATCGACCTGGTCGAGATCGGCTCTAACTCGCTCGGGTGAACTTATTGTCGGTGGTCTTCATTCGGACGGAAGGTGCGGTCCCTGCGCTGCTCGCGGAGACGGGCTGATCGAGATCTTCGAGTGACTCGAACGAGTGTCACCACATCGGTGATCGTTTCGTGGCATCGTGTCCGGTCTAGAAGGGGAGGCGTGTTGACCGGACCGATCGTGCGACGCCCACTGCTCGTGCACACGCTGCTCGGTGTCCTGGCGGATGCCCGACACCCGCTCCGCGCGGGGCAGGCGATCGACGGCGTGCGGAACCTGGTCACGTTGAACGAGGCTGAGCGGAGCCTCAACCGGAGCGGGAGGCAGCGCTTCGCCACCGAACTCCAGTACGCCAGCATGTGGTTGCAGAACGCCGGGTGGTTGCTCAAGAAGTCGGGAACCTGGGAGATCACTGACGATGGGCGCAAGGCGCTCGCCGGTTCGTCGGGGCCGGACGAGTTGCTCAGCCTGCTCACCCGCAAGCGCGTGCGCGGCCCCTCCTACCGGGCCAAGATCGCGCTGGTCGACCACGTGCTGGCCGACCTGCCCGCCGGATGCTGGGTGTCCATCGGCGACCTCGCGAGGATGGTCGACGTCGACGCGAGCGCGGTGGCCGGTCGGTTGGTGTCGGAACAGCCGCGCAACTGGCACCGGGTGCTCGGTGCGAACGGCGAGTTCGACCACTCGATGGCCGCCCGTGACAGCGCGCAACGCGAACTGCTGGACGAGGATGGGTTCGAGGTCGGTCTGATGGGCGTCGCGGACTCCGACAGTCGCCTCGGGGACGAGGAGTTGACCTGGATCGTGGAGTCGGCGATCAACTCGGGAGAGCGCCGGGCGCGGGCGTGGCTGGTGCGGGGCTCCAGCGTCAAGGGCGTCAACCTGGTGCCCGGCTGGCTGGACGACGGGTTCTGCTCGCTGTCCGCTTCCCGGCTGGGGCCGCTGCCCGCCGGAGTGGCGCTCGACGAGGTCAAGGTCGCGGTCGACCGCGACTACGACTACCTCTCCTACAGCGCGAAGAACGACCACGCCGTGGAGTTCCACGTCTTCCTCAGCCGGATGGCTGAAGGAGACCTCGTGGTCACGCACGTGGAGGACGAGATCCACCTCGGTGTGATCACCGGAGGCCCCGAGCAGGTCGAGAGCGACAAGGGCCTGTCGAACCTGCGGCGCGCCGTCGACTGGCGCACGCTCGACCAGCCCGTCGACTACGCGGATCTGCCGCCCTCCGTCGCCGCTCGCCTGGGCAACCAGAACACGGTGACCGATCTGACCGCCGAGCTGGAAGTCCTGGAAGGCCTGCTCCCGGAAGCCCCGGACGAAGAAGAACCGGCGAAGCCGGAACCCGTGCGCGAGCTCGTGCTCCGCGACGCCGATGACAAGCTCGCCGAGGCGCTCCTGCTGTCCAAGGACTTCCTGCAGGAGACCGTCGAACTGCTCAAGGACCGCAAGCAGGTCATCCTGTACGGCCCGCCGGGCACCGGGAAGACCTACCTGGCGCAGCACCTCGCCTGGCACCTCACGGACCGCAGCATGGTGCGGCTGGTGCAGTTCCACCCCGCCTACTCCTACGAGGACTTCTTCGAGGGCTTCCGACCGGTGACGTCCGCCGACGGGAACGGGGTGGGCTTCCGGCTGACACCGGGGCCGTTGCGCAGGCTGGTCGACGCCGCGCGGGAGAACCCGGACCGCCCGCACGTGCTCATCATCGACGAGATCAACCGGGCGAACCTGGCCAAGGTGTTCGGGGAGCTCTACTTCCTGCTGGAGTACCGGAACCACAACATCAGCCTGACCTACTCGGAGGACGGCAAGTCCGACTTCTCGTTGCCGGAGAACCTGTTCCTGATCGGCACCATGAACACCGCGGACCGGTCGATCGCACTGGTCGACGCGGCGATGCGGCGCAGGTTCGCGTTCCTCGAACTGCACCCGACGACACCGCCCGTGGCGGGCATGTTGCACCGCTGGCTGGTCAGGCAGGAGCTGGATCCTCGGCCCGCCCGGTTGCTGGACGCGCTCAACGCGCTCATCGATGACCGGGACTTCCGGATCGGACCCTCCTACCTGATGCGCCCGGAGGTACACCGTCCCGGCGGGCTGGAACGGGTGTGGCGCACGTCCATCCTCCCCCTGCTGGTCGAGCACCACTACGGGGAAGGCGTTGACGTGGAACAGGTCTACGGCCTCGAATCGTTGACCGCTTCGCTGAGCGACCACCCCGAGCCGTGAAGCCGATCGATCTGCGGGAGTTCGGCTCGGGCGTCGAAGTCGAACTGGCGTCGGATGTCGCGGCGGCGCTCGCGCGGTCCGGTGTGGTTTCGGTGGCGCCTCGCGGCGCGAAGCGGTGGTTGCTGACGGCCGGCGACAAGGTCGGGGCCGCGAAGGTCGCCGGTGTCGAGCTGCACATCCGTCCGAAGATGCCGATCGCCCGGCTGTTCTTCCTCCTCGGCTACGCGCGAAATCCTCGCGGATGGCGTGAGGAGGATGTTCTGGTGTGGTCGGAGGAGGATCTCGTCCCGGCCATGGCGCGCGCGTTCGAAAGGCAGGCGGACCGCGCTGTCCGACGCGGTCTGCTCCAGGGGTACCGGACCATCGAGGACAGCCTCCCGGTCCTGCGCGGACGCCTGCGGGCGACCGACCAGATGCGCCGCAGGTTCGGGCTGGCGGTGCCCCTGGAGGTGCGGTACGACGACTTCACCATCGACATCCCGGAGAACCAGTTGCTGCTGGCCGCGACCAGACGGCTGCTGAGGCTGCCGCGCGTCCCGCAGGAGACCCGGCACCGGTTGCGGCGCTTGGCGATCAGGTTCGCCGACGTGGCACCACTCGCGCCGGGGGTGCCGCTGCCGACGTGGCGGCCGTCCAGGCTGAACAGCCGCTACCAGAACGTCCTGCACCTGGCCGAGATCATCCTCGCCGGGGGATCCATCGACCTCGACGGCGAGGACGTCGTCATCTCGGGTTTCCTGCTCGACATGTGGCGGGTGTTCGAGGACTTCACCACCGTCGCGCTGGGCGAGGCACTGCGTGGCCGTGGTGGTCGGACCGCCCTGCAAGGGGAACACCACTTCGACGACCGCGCCGAGGTGGTGATCCGTCCTGACCTGGTGTGGTACCGGGGCGACCGGCCGTCCGCCGTCCTGGACGCCAAGTACAAGCGGCACAAGGGGAAGAGCGCGCCCAACGCCGACCTGTTCCAGATGCTCGCCTACTGCACGGTGTTCGGACTCGACCGGGGCCACCTCCTCTACGCCGGCGGCCATGGCGTCCGCGTGCACACCGTGCGCGAGGCGGGCATCGAGATCAGGCAGCACGCGTTGGACCTGGAGCTCCCGCCCGCGGAATTGCTGGAACAGGTGGACGCGGTCGCGGCACAGCTCGTCACGTAGTCGACAGGGCCGCGAGCAGGCCTTCGGTCACCTGGACGGCATCGGAACGCCAGCTCCGCAGTTCGTCCGCTGTGGGGGCCAGTTCGTAGTCGTGGTGGTGGGCTGCCCGGCTCAGGGAATACCAGAGTGCCGCCGTGGCGTGGGCCAGGTTCGGGTCGACGTACTTCGACAGCGTGAGCAAGTGGGCCCGTGTCGACAAGTGGGCGCCGTAACTGGCTACGCAGAGCGCCACAATCGCGCGCTCCACCGCTGTGCGCAAGAGCCAGGCGCAGCACTTCGGCCAGATACCGATCGGCAGGCGCTCGTCGCTGAGGAGATCATCCGCGTACGACAGGCGCTTGGACACCTCCTCGGCCGCAGTCGGGCTCATCGACACAACCAATCGGCCAGTTTCCCAGCGTTGTCGATCAAATCCTTCAGGTTGCCGGAGTACCCGACATGGGCACCCGTCTTGCACGCCTTCAGCGTGTCGACAGCCCAGGGTCCGAGCTTGTTGTTCAGGTGCGGGAACAGCTTGGTCTGGGCTGTCTGCCCGCTGTCGTCGAACACTGCGAGGGTCGCCTTCTGATGGGTGGTGTGCGCGTCTTCCAGCGCCTTCTCTACTTCGGCGTGCGATACGCCCCTCACCAACCGCACCTGCCTGACTTTGCTGTGGCTCGCCGCTTCCAGCGCGGATCGGCAAAAACTCGCGACCAGTTCGGAGCGCAGCTCGTCGGGTACGTCCTTCTCGCGGGCGAGTGCCCTCGCGTCCGACAGGTAGCGGCTGATCGGGCTGTCGCTGGGCCGAAACTCGACGACGGACCGCTCGCGGCGGCACACCTCCCACACGGTCGCGGGTAGGCGCAGCCTGCGCACGGCTTCGGCCAAGCGCTCGTCGTGGGTGAAGACGACCACCTGCCTGGTGAGGGCGGTGTCCGCCAGCACGGCCGCCAGGCCATCCACCTTGGACGGATCCATCGCCTGGACCGGGTCGTCGATGACGATGAACCTGAACGGGCTGTCGTCGACCGTCGCGCGCGGCAGGAACAGCGCCAAGCCGAGCGCGTGCAGCTCGCCCTGGCTCATCACGGCGAGCGCGGTGTTCTCGACGCCGTCGACAGTGACGTTCAATGCGACCCGCTGGTTGTTCTTGGCGGTTCCTTCCAACGTAATAGCACCGAGGTCGACGTTGCTCTGCTGGCGCAGTTTCCGCCAGACCTCCTGCGACTGCTTGGCGAAGGGTTCCATTCGGGCGACTCTGAACCGCGCTGCGGCCTTGTTGATCCAGTCCTCGGCAGCGGTCACGTCCGCAAGTAGCCGCACCTGCGCGCGTGACGCCTCGGCTTGGCCGTGCCACTCCATCAACGTGGCCGCCAGCGGCCGCCAGATGCAGTCCAGGATCGCGGTCTGTGCCCGAGCGGCCGTGCGCAGCGCGTCCACGGTCGTAGACAACGACCGGTGGCGCGAGAGCAGCGCGTCCCGCAGTTCCGTGGGGTTGTTGATGGTGACGCAGCCGTGCCAGGCCGTCCACGCGTTCCCGGCGGCGGTCGTGTCCACGAGGTGTGCTGCCCCGGTCAGGTCGACGGGTGGCGGTCCGCAGAGGCCCCAACTCGCCGTCTGCGCCGCGTCGAGTCGTTCCCCGGCGGCCTTGAGATGATCTGCCATCGCCCGCATGGCCGTCAGCCGCTCCGCAGCCTTGGCACGCCAGGAAGCGTCCAAGTCGCCCGTCTCGCACACAGGGCACAGGCCGTCACCGATGGATTCGTGCCGGGCCATCGCTGTTTGCAGGATGTCACCGTCCAAGAGCGCGGACCGGGCGCTTTCACTCGTTGCCTCGGTCGCGTTCTTGAGCGCGTCGGCGAGCATCACCCGGCACCGGTCCACCTCGTCAGCTGTCGGCACTACCAGGTCGGCGAGCCGGCGCAGCAAGGCGATGTCCGACACCGGCACGTCGGTGCCCAGCGCCAGATCGGCTATCGCGTCCAGATCGGGTTTCTGCTTGCTCAGCAACGTGCTCGCGTGCTTGGCGCGCTCATCAGTCGACCCCGCCAGTTCGGCGAGGATCCCCTGCTTCCTGACGCGGACGGCTTCAACGTCCTTCTTCAGCCGGATGCGGTGTTCCGCAAGCGACTTCCGAGCGGTCGCGACCATCTCCAATCCCAGCAGCCGGTGCAGGGCCGCGAACAGTTCGCTCGGCTGGCCCCCGATCAGTTTCCCGAGTTCGCTGTAGGGCAGAAACGGTCGGAAGACCTGAAGGGACTCCTGCCACCGCGTCTGATCGAACGGCTGGACCTTCGAGCCCGCCACTTGCTGGGTCCAGGCACCGCCGTCCAGTTGATCAGTCGGGAGCCAGGTCCGGGACACTGACGTCTTCCCGTCCTGTCCGCTGTGGACCAGATCGACCGAAACAGATGCGTGCCCCGTGGTGTGCAGGTTGCGCCAGCCGTCTCGCCAGACGGCGGAGAGTGGTTCGCCCCACCTTGCGTTCTTCCCTGTGAGGGCGAGTTCGGCACCCTCGGCGAAACTCGACTTGCCGGATCCGTTGCGTCCTACGACCACGGTCAAGCCGGGCCCTGGGAGCAGCGAGAGCCGGGTTTCCTCGCCGACACCGCGGAATCCCCGGATCCCGATGCCCGCCAGGAAGACACCTGCTTCAGGAGTCTCCTTGGCACGTGGTTCGGGAACCGGGGTGGTCCCGGAGTTCCGCAACGCTTCGTCCAGTGCTTTCGGGCCGTCGCACGCGGCGAGCACGAACTCGCCTGCCCGGTCCGACAACTCCTGGTCGTCGTTGACCTGCTCGAAGACCTCCTCGAACAGGCTGCTTTTCGCGTTCGCCAGGTCCACGGTTCCTCCGTCGCAAGTGTCGTTTGGCGGAAACGTAGAGGTGAAATCGGCCTACTGAGGAGTTGTCACACCATCGAGTGCAAATAGTGAGTGGGAAATACGAATCCGATCCACCGCGTGTGACCAATGAGACTCTGGTGGGTTACCACTATTTTTGCGGTTAACTCCGATGGGTCCTAGTCGGGACACGACGGTGTCGTCCCCAGTTGCTTTACTTGTCACCCTGACGAGTGGATTCCGGGGGGACGAGTTGGGCAGAACTGCCACTGCGGGTTGGAGGACGGAAGTCCTCGACGCGGTCGACGAGGTGTTGAAGCGAGCAGGGCGGAGCACCCAGGAGACCTGGAGGTCGCTGGGCAGGATCACGCCGTTGCCGGATGCGGGCTGGTTCGCGCTGGACCTGCACTCCGACACGGGGCGACCGCGTTCCGCTGACAGCTTCGACCAGCTCTGCCTCGCGGATCGAGAAGGACCGGACCGCGGGATCTCCGTCCCGATCGAGAGCGTCCAAGTCGTCGACGACATCCTGAAGATCCAGGTTGCCGGGCCGCTATCCGTCGGATGTGACCTCGTCTGGACCATCCGCCTGACGCCGCAACACCTCTGGAAGAAGCTCCGCGAAGGCATCGCCGCGCTGGACAAGGCCGAACTCGCCGATCGGTTGGCAGCCGGACGGCTCGACCCGTTGCGCCCGCGACGCGACGACGAGTACCCGCCCGGTCTGCTTCCCGCTCAACGGTTGGCGTACCGGGCGTGCGTCGAGCCCGGTCTGCACGCCGTGTGGGGTCCGCCGGGAACCGGCAAGACCAGCGTGCTGGCCAGGGCGATCGAGGACTTGGTCAGGAACGGCAAGCGCGTCCTGCTGGTGTCCACGGCGAACGTCGCCGTCGACAATGCGCTCAAGGGAGTCCTCGACAAGCTCCAGCCCGCACCTGGTGTCGTGATCAGGGTCGGTCCGCCGCATCTGCCGGAACTGGCCGCGAACGACGACGTGCAACTGCGGCGCCTCGCGGCGCGCGCGACGACCGAGATCGACGCCGAGGTCGCGGGCGTGCAGGAGGAACTCGCGCAACTCGACAAGATCGACGCCATGGTCGACGAACTCGGCCGGGTGCTCGGCGGTTACGACCACTACTCGTACTCGGCCGCGGAGTTGCGGGTCGAGACCAGTCGGCTGCTCGGTGAGCAGCAGGTGCAACTGCTCGCCGCCAGGAACGGGTACGACGCGGCGGACAAGGCGTTCAGCGCCGCGAGGGCCAAGCTCCAGTTCGCGGACGCCGAGCGCCACCGAGTCGAGTCGCAGCGCGTCGAGCTGGAACGGGCCCGTGAACTCTCAGACCAGTTGGCTGCTCTGGAGCGCGAACTCGACGCGCTGCACGCCGAACTGGTCGACGACCAGTTCTCAGAGAAGACAGTGAGAGGACTGATCGCCAGACACCGCGCCAAGCGGGCGCTCGCGGCATCCACCGCGCGCTTCGAGCGGCACCGCCTGCACGTCGGGGAGCGGCGTCTGACGCTCGACCCGCTGATCGAGCGGTGCCTCGCCGCAGCCGGGCCGATCACCATGGACTACGTGTCCGAGTTGGACCGGGCGTTGGCGGCCGAACGTCAACGCTTCACCGCTGTCGAGGCGGAGTTCGCCGCGACAGCGAGGCGAGTTCGGGAGATCGAGACGCGGTGCACGCACCTGGAGCGGAAAGGCGTCGCACTGGAAGGCGACTACGACCTGATCACGTCGGCCCGGCGTCGAAACCTGCCCAACAAGCACCACCAGTGGCAGGAACTGCTCGTCCTGCAAGCAGACAAGCGGAGAGGGCGCGGAGCGCTTGAGGAACGACTGCGCCTGCTGAACAAGAAGGTCATCGCACTGCGGCGGGATGCCGAAGGCGAGATCGTCGCGGGCGCCAGAGTTGTCGCCACGACGTTGGCCCGGTCGCGGGCGCACACCGCTGTCGCGCGTCAGCAGTTCGACGTCGTGCTGGTCGACGAGGCAGGGGCGGCGACGCTCGCCGAGGTGCTCCTCGCGGTGTCGCAGGCCACCAGCACCGCCGTCCTGCTGGGGGACTTCCTCCAATTGGGGCCGGTGCTCGCCGATGTCGACAAGCTGACCAACCCGAATGTCGCGAAGTGGGTCGCGCCGAACGGGTTCACGCACTGCGGCGTCAACCGGGTCGAGGACGTCGCGGACAACGAGGGCTGCGTCGCACTGCTGCACCAGTTCCGCTTCGGGACCAACCTCCGCGAGTTGGCCAACGACGTCGTCTACCGGGTGCTCGAAGACGGTGTGACCCTCGTCAGCGGCAGACCTCCGGAGGACACCGAAATCGTCGTCGTGGACGTGAGTGGGCTGGAAGAACTCGGTGTCGTGCACAGGTCGGGCAAGTACGCCGGGTGGTGGGCGGTGGGAGCGCTGCTGGCACGAGCACTCGTCGAGCACCACGCCGCCGATCCCGGCGGTATCGGCGTCGTGACGACGTTCAAACAGCAGGTCGACGCCACGCACGCTGTCCTGCGCGACTCCGGTCGGAACCTGTCCGCGGCGGTCGGCACAGCCCATTCCTTCCAGGGCAGGGAGTTCGACACTGTCATCTTCGACCTGGTGGAAGACGGCCGTGGCTGGATCAAGAACGCGAAGTGGGACGGCGGAACCGAATTCGAACGCGACGGTGTGCGGCTGTTCGGCGTGGGTATCACCAGGGCTCGGCACAGGCTCTACCTGGTTGTCGACTCCAGGGCCGCCATCAAGGGAGCGCTCGGCGGCACGCCGCTCGGTGCGGTCGGCAGGCTGGGCCGCGCGAAACGCGTCCAGTGGTGCAGGGCCGCTGTGCTGCTGGGCATGGCCGATGATGCCGTCTACCAGCCCGTGTCGGCGGTTGAGGACGAACTGCACGAGGTCTTGCGGGGGCTGGTGGACGTCACCGATGTGCATGACGAGTTCACCTTCGACGACGCGCTGGAACGCCATCTCACGACCGTTCGCCGGTCGCTCTGGATGTGGTCACCCTGGGTGGGCAAGAAGAGCAAGCGGTTCCTGCCCCTGATCGAGGCCGCCGTGGCTCGCGGTGTGGACGTTCGCGTGTTCATCCGCACCGAGCGCGATCAGAACATGCGCAAGGACAGCGGCCGGAAATGGGTCGCCGAACTGGTGGCGACCGGGGCGAAGGTGGTGCGGGCCGAGGTCGAGCACCGGAAAGTGGTCGTCCTCGATCGGACGGTCGCGTTGTTGGGCAGCCACAACCCGCTGTCGCAGTACAAGAGTCGGGAAATGATGATCGCCTGTCGAGGTGCGGCCTTCGCGGAAAGGCTGCTCATCGAATTGCAGGCGGAAACGTACGGGAACCCGCCGAATTGCGACCGGTGCGGCCGGGACTTCGAACTGTGGCGTTCTGCGGCCAAGGCGAGGAACAGGCCGTACTTCTGGCGTTGTCACCCTTGCAAGGTCGACCGGGCCGTGGCCGGCGCGCGGTAACACCACCTGGGTGCCGGTCGACCACGGTCAGTCGGCTCACCGACCGTCGGTCAACGCGGTCAACAACCCTTTGGTCACCTCTGACGCCTCGGTGTGCCAGGCGCGCAGTTCGGCCACGGTCGGCGCTTGGGCGTAGTCGGTGTGGTTCGCGACGACGCTGAGGGTGCCCCAGAGGCGGGCGGTGTGGTGGGCGAGTGGTGGGTCGACGTAGAGGGGGAGGGTGAGGAGGTCGGTGCGCATGGAGATGCTGGGTTCGTGGTGGGCGCGGTGCAGGGCGGCTACCGAGCGTTCCAGGGCGGTGCGGAGCAGCCAGGCGCAGCACTTCGGCCAGATTCCGCTGGTGGGTCGGCCTGTGGTCAGCAGGCCGTTGGCGAAGCAGAGGCGTTCGGCGATCTCGACCTGGAGTGCTGTTGTCGTTGTGGCTGTTCGACTCGCCAAGGTCCCGTCTCCTCCGCTTTCGGGCCAGTTGTCGAAAACGTAGAGCGGTAATAGACCTACTGAAGAGTTGTCACACCATCGGGTGTAATTCTGAGTGGGATGAACGGCGGTGTGCACCACCGCGTGTGGCTTATCGGCACTGATGGGTTAATCCGATTTTTGCCGGGAGGAGTGCTGTGCCGGCATGGCGTGACACGGCGCTGTGCCGGGTCTGACACGGCTGATGAGCAGGGTGATTCCTGTTCGACGCGAAAATCGGAGGGGGAACCTCATGCCATTGGCGTTCGAGGCCGAGGGCTTGGTCAAGAAGTACGGGAAGACGGTGGCGTTGGCCGGGATCGACCTGGCGGCGGAGCGGGGGACGGTGCTGGGTGTGCTCGGGCCGAACGGGGCGGGGAAGACGACCGCGGTGCGGATCCTGGCGACGTTGCTGAGACCGGACGCGGGGCGGGCGACCGTGGGTGGGTTGGACGTGGTCGCCGACGCGGCGAAGGTGCGGCGGATGATCGGGTTGACCGGGCAGTACGCGTCGGTGGACGAGGACCTGACGGGGACGCAGAACCTGGTGCTCATCGGGCAGCTGCTGGACCTGCGGTCCGCCGATGCGAAGGCGCGGGCGGTGGAGCTGCTGGCCGGGTTCGGGTTGAGCGAGGCCGCGGGCAAGCAGGTGAAGACCTACTCGGGCGGGATGCGGCGGCGGCTCGACCTGGCCGCGAGCCTGGTCGGGCGGCCGGATGTGATCTACCTCGACGAGCCGACGACGGGGCTCGACCCGGTGAAGCGCGAGGACGTGTGGGCGATGATCCGGTCGCTGGTGGGTGACGGGGTGACGGTGCTGCTGACCACGCAGTACCTCGAGGAGGCCGACGCGCTGGCGGACACCATCGCGGTGATCGACCACGGCCGGGTGATCGCGAACGGCACGCCCGGCGAGCTGAAGCGCGTGGTGGGCGGGCAGACCGTGCTGATCCGGCCCGCCGACCCGGCGCACGTCGGCGCGGCGGAGGCCATCGCGGCCGAGGTCGCCGGTCGAAAGGTGGAATCGCCTGCCCGAGGGGTGTTGACGGTTCCGGTCGACGGCGACTCGGCGTTCACCGAGATCGTGCAGCGGCTGGCGCGGGAGCGGATCCCGGTCACCGAGCTGTCCCTCCGCCTGCCCAGCCTCGACGAGGTCTTCTTCACGCTCACCGGCCACCACACCAAGGAGGACGCGGCATGACCGCCCTCGCCTCAGCCGAACCGCGGCTGTCCGCGCCCGTGCGCATCGAGCCGCGGCCGTTCGGGCTCGCCCGGCACAGCTTCGCGCTGGCGAAGCGCAGCGTGCTCAAGACGGTGCGCACGCCGGAGCAGCTGCTCGACGTGACGCTCCAGCCGATCATCTTCGTGCTGGTCTACGTGTACCTGCTCGGCGGTGCGATTTCCGGCGACACGGGCACCTACCTGCAGTTCCTGCTGCCCGCGATCATGGTGCAGACGGTCATGTTCGCCGGGATGGCGACCGGCGTGAACCTCAACACCGACATCGACAAGGGCGTGTTCGACCGGTTCCGCAGCCTGCCGATCGGCCGGTCGGCGCCGTTGATCGGCTCGGTGGCGGGCGACCTGATCCGCTACGTGGTGGCGATCGTGTCGCTGCTGGCGTTCGGGTCGATCCTGGGGTTCCGGTTCCACGCCGGCGTGGTCGCGGTGCTGGCGGCGTGCCTGCTCACGGTGTTCTTCGCGTTCTGCCTGAGCTGGGCGTTCGTGCTGATCGGGATGCTGATGCGGTCGCCGGGAGCAGTGCAGGGCACGGCGTTCCTGATCCTGTTCCCGCTGACGTTCGGCACGAGCATGATCGCGCCGAAGGAGACCATGCCCGGCTGGCTCCAGTCCTGGGTGGACGTGAACCCGGTGGCGCACATGATGGACGCGTCCCGCGCGCTGATGCTGGGCGGTCCGCTCGGCAGCCACGTGGTGTGGGTGCTGGTGTGGTCGGTCGGGTTCCTCGCGGTGTTCGCGCCGCTCGCCGTGCGCGCCTACCGCCGCAGGACCTGATCGATCGCGGCTGCGCGGTCCAGCGCGCGGCCCGCGGAGCAGGCGGCGTCGTACGCGGCGTCGCCCAGTTCCGCGCGCAGCGACGTGGTCAGCCGCGCGACGTCGTGGTGCAGTGGGTCCGGCGCCCCGCGCAACTGCTCGGTGACGCCGAGCACGAGGGCCGCTCCCGCCAGGTCGCCCCTGCACTCCCGGAGGGCGGCGACCGCGACGCCGACCTTGGCCAGCACCGGCATATCCCTCGCACCGAGCGCGTGATGGGTGGCCTCCTCCAACACCGCGCTGGCGGTGGCCGGGGCGCCGTTCGCCACCGCCAGGAACGCCGACGCGGCGAGCACCAGCGCGCGCAGTTGCGGTGCCGCGACCGTCCACTGGTCGAGGGCCGCCGCGCTGCTCGCGTAGTGCCGTTCCGCTCCGACGAAGTCGCCGGACAGCCGGTCCAGGTCCCCCAGCGCCAGGTGCGCGAACGCGACGCTGTGCTCTGTGAGCACGCCCTTGCGGGGTTTGGCGATGTCCTCGTACTCCGCCCGCGCGCGCTCCCGGTCGCCGCTGTGCCACCGGGCGCCGGCGAGCACGAGCCGGTCGTGCGAGACGTCGTCGTCGGGCTGGAGCTCCTGCCGCAGGGTGATCGCCTCCTCCAGCGCGGCGACCGCCTGCTCGCGGTTGCCGAACACCAGGTGCGCCTCGGCGAGGGACGACAGGGACTGCGACAGCCCGAAGCGGTCGCCGACCGCGCGGAAGCCGGTGACGGCGTTGGTCATGTCGTGCCGCGTGCCCGCCATGTCGCCGTCGTTCTCCCGCAGCATCCCACGCACCATCCACAGCGCCGCTCTGGTCCACGGGTCCGCGTGGTCGAGCCGGCGGTCCACGGCCTTGAGCCCGAGTTCGACGTCATCGGAGAAGAGCGCGAACATCGGCTCGAGCAGCGCGAGCACGGGGTGTCCGGTGTGGACGTTCGCGGCGGCGATGACGCCGCGGAACTCGGTCAGGAAGTCCGCCCGGTCGTCGCCACCGCCCCAGACGGCGCTGTTGATCAGGAACATCGCCGTGGCGATCGTCTTCGCGGGTTCGGGCGCCTCGCCGGGCACGGCCAGCGCGAGCCGGAGCCAGGCGTCGGCGTCGACGGTGGCGCCGAGGATCCAGCCGAACATGCCCAGGGACGCGCCGAGCCGGACGGCCGTGTTCGCGTCCCCGGTGTCGGCGGCGAAGTGCAGCGCGGCCACGAGGTTGTCGCGTTCGAGGAGCAGCCGGGGGACCCAGGTGGTCTGGTCGGGGTCGCGCAGGTGCGGTTCGGCCGCCTCGGCGAAGTCGCGGAAGTACGCCGCGTGCTCGTCGCGGGCGGCCGTGACGCCGCCGCGTTCCGCGAGCTTTTCGATGGCGAACTCCCTGATGGTCTCCAGCATCCGGAAGTACGGCTGAGGCGCCCGCACGACCTGGAGCAGCGACTTGTCCGCCAACGCCGTGAGCAGGTCCAGCGCCGTGCCGGGGCTCAGGTGCTCGGCGGCGTCCAGGCTGATCGGCGCGGGGAACACGGCCAGCCGCTCGGCGAACGACCGCTCCTCGGCGTCGAGCAGGTCCCAGCTCCACGCCACGACCGCGCGCAGCGTCTGGTGCCGTGGCAGCGCGGTGCGGCTGCCGCCGGTCAGCAGCCGGAACCGGTCGTCCAGCCGGGCGGCCAGGTGCTCGGGCGACAGCGACCGCAACCGGGCGGCGGCCAGTTCGATGGCCAGCGGCAGCCCGTCGAGCCTGCGGCAGATCTCCGCCACGGC
>JBDSAJ010000335.1:0-7006 GCA_039922235.1 Umezawaea sp. | reverse complement strand
CCAGCAGTTCCGCCGCTCCGGGCTCCTGGACGGCCACGACACCGATGCCGTAGTAGTCCAGCTCCATCAACGGCCACGACTCGCGGCCCTGCGGCCCCGGCAGGACGACCGCGCACGGCGCGAGCGTCATCAGCGTCCCGCAGGACTGGAGCGCGCGGTCCACGGTGGACTCCCCGACCAGCACGCCGATCAGCTCGACGGCCGAGACCGGGAGCTGGTCGTGCACGGTCGGCTCGAACCAGGAGCGGAACCACGACGGGTCCGCCTGGGGCGGCCACCCGTTCGCGGTGCGCCACCCGTGCACGTCGTCGCGCACCCGCACGACGGCCGAGACCTGGTGGCCGAGCACGGCCACGTCGGGTACGACGATGCCGCGCCAACCAAGAGCCGACGCGGCTTGGTGGAGGAGCGGTTGCACTCGGGCATCCTATGGGTCGTTGCGGGGTCAAGGACAGTGGTCAACAGCGCTGGGTGTTTCCCCAACAGCCGTGTGTGATCAGATCACACCTATAGGCTTTCCGGCGGTGCCGAGTGGCAGCAGTCTCATGCCGCCGAACGGCGTACCCGGAGGGCCCAAACGATCAAGGGTAGCTGCAGGGGCAGCCTGCCCCAGGCGATCGCCTTCGCCCGTGGCCCCCTGTTCCGGTAGTCGACGGCCATCTTCACGTTGGCCGGGAACACCGCCGCGAACAGACCCGCCGCCAGCAGCCCGCCCACCTTGCGCGTCTTCGGCGCGGCCACCGCCGCGGCGACCGCCAACTCCGCGACACCGGACACGTAGGTCCAGGTCCGGGGCTTGCCAGGCAACGCGCGTGGCACGATCGCGTCGTATGGCGCGGGCTTGGCGAAGTGCGTCACCCCGGCCGCGCCGAGCAGTGCGGCCAGCGCGAACGCCGACCGCGAACGGGGACGTCTGGGCTCCATGCCGCAACACTGTCACGAGTCGCGCGGGGGCGCACGAACGGGGGTTATTCTTGGCCGTCGTGACCGCTGATCGGGTAATTCCCGAACCACCCGAGCGCGCGGTGATCGCCGCTCTCGCGGATGACTTCCTGACGTCCCTGCGGGAGTGGATCACCATCCCGTCGATCAGCACGGACCCGGCGCACCACGGTGACGTGGCGAGATCGGCGCACTGGCTCGCCGACGCCCTGCGCGCCGACGGCTGGCCGGAGGTCGCCGTCTGGGACCACGGGCCCGCGCTGCCCGCGGTGTACGCCTGCTGGCCCGCCGAGGACCCGGCCGCGCCGACCGTGCTCGTCTACGGCCACCACGACGTGCAGCCCGTCGACCCGCTGGAGGCGTGGGAGCACCCGCCGTTCGCCGGGGTCGCGGTGGGCGACGAGCTGTTCGGCCGCGGCGCGAGCGACGACAAGGGCCAGGTCGCCATGCACCTGCTCGGCCTGCGGGCCCACCTCGCGGCCACCGGCGCGCCCGCACCCGCCGTGACGCTCAAGTTCTTCATCGAGGGCGAGGAGGAGTCCGGGTCGCCGAACCTGGCCGCGCTGCTCGACCAGCACGCCGCCGACCTCGCCTGCGACCTGGTGGTGTTCACCGACACCCCGCTCTACGCGCGCGACGCGCCCACGGTGAACACCGGCCAGCGCGGCGTCCTCGGCGCGGAGGTGGTGTTCACCGGCGGCACGTCGGACGCCCACTCCGGCCGCGTCGGCGGCGGCGTGCCCAACCCGGCCACGGCCATCGCCCGGCTGGTCGCCGCCCTGCACGACGCCGACGGCCGCGTCCAGCTGCCCGGCTTCTACGCCGACGTGGTCGAACCGACCGCTGTCGAACGGGCCGACTACGCCGCCCTGCCGTTCGACGAGGCCGACTGGCTCGCGGCGAACGCCGGCGGGGCGCAGGCTGTGGCGGGGGAGAAGGGCTGGTCGACCTTGGAACGGGTGTGGGTGCGGCCGACCGCCGAGGTCAACGGGATCAGCGGCGGGTACACCGGGCCCGGCCTGAAGACGATCGTGCCGTGCGGCGCGTCGGTGAAGCTGTCGTTCCGGCTCGTCCCCGACCAGAGGCCCGCGCACATCGCGGAGGCGCTGCGCGAGTTCGTCGCCGAGCACACACCCGACGGCATCACCGCCGAGGTGGTGCTGCGGGGCGACGGCACGCCGCCGTACGCCATCGACGTCGACCACCCCGCTGCCGCCGCCGTCCACGACGCCCTGGAGGAAGCCTTCGACCAGCCCGTTCGGCACAGCCGCACCGGCGGGTCCGGTCCCGCCGCGGTCCTGCACGCGATGCTCGGCGTGCCCGTCGTGTACCTCGGCGCGACCTTGCCGGATGATCGGATCCACGCTCCGAACGAGCGGGTAGTCCTGCCCCTGCTGCTACGAGGCGCCGAAGCCGCCGCCCGGTTGTGGCGATCACTCCCCGAGAGGCTGTCATGATTCGGCGGCTCAACCCGGCCGATCGGCTCACCGACCGGCCCGACCACTCCCTGGTCGGCGTCATCAGGATGCCCGACGCGCCGGAAAGCCCGGCCAGGGCGATCATCAAACGGGTCATCGGCGCCATGGCGGCGCTGATCGTCGCCGTGGCCATCGTCTTCCTCGACCGCGACGGCTACCGCGACGTCAACGGCGACGGCCTGTCGCTGCTGGACGCCGTTTACTACGCCACCGTCTCGCTGTCCACCACCGGCTACGGCGACATCGCCCCCGCCAGTTCCTCGGCCCGCCTGGTCAACGTCCTGGTCATCACCCCGCTGCGGGTGCTGTTCCTGATCGTCCTGGTCGGTACGACCCTCGAAGTCCTCACCGAGCGATCTCGGCAGGCGTTTCGCATTCAGAAGTGGAGGACCAAGGTGCGCAACCACGTGGTCGTGGTCGGGTACGGGACCAAGGGCCGTTCCGCTGTCAGCGCGCTGCTCGGCGACGGCGTGCCGCCCAGCCACATCGTGGTCGTGGACACCGTCCAGGAGTCGCTCGACTCGGCGTCCTCGATCGGCCTGGTGACCGTGCACGGGTCCGGGACGCGCAACGACGTGCTGCGGGTAGCCGGCGTGACGAACGCCCGAGCCGTGGTCGTGGCCCCGAACCGCGACGACACGGCGGTGCTGGTGACGCTGACCGCCCGCGAACTGGCGCCGAAGGCCCAGATCGTCGCGTCGGTCCGGGAGCGGGAGAACGAGCACCTGCTGCGGCAGTCCGGCGCGGACTCCGTCGTCGTGTCCAGCGAGACCGCAGGCCGACTGCTCGGCATGGCGACCTCCACGCCGTCCGTGGTGGACATGGTCGAAGACCTGCTCACCCCCGACGCCGGACTGGCCATCGCCGAACGCGACGTCGAGCCGTCGGAGATCGGCGGCTCACCCCGGCACCTGCCGGACATCGTGCTCGGCGTCGTGCGCAACGGGAAGCTGTTCCGGGTCGACGCGTCCGCGGCCGACGCCATCGAGGCCGGGGACCGGCTGCTGTACATCAAGAAGGTGACCCCGCCGGACGAGTCGTGAAGGTGGGTGCCCCGGAGTTCGGGGCACCCAGCACTGGCGGGCGAGGTGAACTCGCCGTTCTCAGCGAGGCGTGAGCGGCAGGGACAGCACGAACGCCGCGCCCGGTTCCCCAGGGGCCGGGGTGGAGCAGGTGAGGTCGCCGCCGTGGGCGCGGGCCATGCCGCGGGCGATGGCCAGGCCCAGGCCGGAGCCGCCGTGGCGGCGGTCGCGGGCCTCGTCGAGGCGGGTCAGGCGGTCGAAGATCCGTTCGCGGTCCGGGATCGCCACGCCCGGACCGTTGTCCTTCACGGTCACCATCGCGCGGCCGGCGAACACGCCGACGAAGAGCCGCACCTTGCCCTGCGGGCCGGTTGCCTGGCGGGCGTTGTCGGAGAGGTTGACCAGCACCTGCGCGAGCCGCTGCGGATCACCCTCGACGACCACCGGGACGCCGTCGGCCTCGATGTCCAGCTCCGGCGCCAACAGCCTGCTGCGGGACACCTCGGCCTCGGCCAGCGCCAGCAGGTCCACCGGCTCCAGGTGCAGCTCCAGGCCCGCGTCGATCCGGGCGAGGGCCAGCAGGTCGTCGACGAGCCGTCCGGCGCGGCGGGATTCCCGCACCAGCAGCAGGTTCATCCGGTCGCGCTCCTCGGCGCCCGCCTCGTCGAGGCCGGTCTGCATCAGGGCCTCGGCCACGGCCTGCACACCCGCGATCGGCGTGCGCAGCTCGTGCGCCGCGTCCGCGACGAACCGCTTGGTCCGCTCCTCCGACGCGCGGGCCGTCGCCTCCGCGCCCTCCAGCGAGTCGAGCATGTCGTCGAACGCCGCCGCCGTCCGGCCCAGCTCGTTGTTGGTGCGCAACGGGTTCAGCCGCCTACCGCGGTGGCCGCCGGTGATCGAGCGGGCGAGCGTGGTCATCGCGTCCAACGGCGCCAGCGCCCGCTGCACGACGAAGACCAGTGCGCCCGCCGTGACCGCCAGCGCACCGAGACCGACCGCCACCAGCAGGTTCCGCAGCCGGATCTGCGCCGCGGACAGCACCGTCGTGTCGCCGTAGAACGTGATCACCGAGCGGTCCGCCAGTTCCCGCTGCACGGTCTTGAACCGCTGGTCGTCGTCCGGCGCACCACCGAAGGTCGTGCCGTTCGGCATCACCAGCAGCACCTGCACGCCCATGCCGTCGACCTTGTGCACCAGCGCGTTGCCGGTGACCTTCTGCATCTTCACCAGCTGTATCGCCGTGCGCGCCCGGTCCAGCAGCACGGTCTCGATGTCGCGGCTCGACTGCGACGCGAACAGGGCGTCCACCGTGAACACCAGCGTCACCATCACACCGAACAGCACGATCATCACCGACAGCGTCACGCGACGGCGCAGCGAGACCGTCTTCAGGCGGCTCACGGCTCGTCGGCCCGCAGCACGTACCCGAGACCGCGCACGGTGTGCAGCAGCCGGGGACCGTTCTCCTCCAGCTTCCGCCGCAACGCGCTCACGTGCACCTCAACCAGGTTCGGGTCGTAGTCCTCGTAGCCCCACACGGCCGTGAGGATCTGGGTCTTGCCGACGACGCGGCCGCGCTGCGCCGCCAGGTAGCGCAGCAGCCGCAGCTCCGTCGCCGTCAGCTCCACCGGCACGGACCCGCGCAGCACCACACCGGAATCGGCGTCCACCACCAGGTCACCGATCTGCACGGTCGACGGCGTACGACCCAGCCTACGCAGCACCGCGCTGACCCTGGCCACGAGCTCGGCCAGCACGAACGGCTTCACCAGGTAGTCGTCCGCGCCGCGGTCCAGCCCGCGCAGCCGGTCCGCCACCCCGTCGCGCGCCGTCAGCATCACCACGCCCGCGCCGCTGGACCGCCGCACCACCTCCAGCAGCGCGAACCCGTCCCGTCCCGGCAGCATCACGTCCAGCACCACCAGGTCCGGCCGGAACCGGGTCAGGTCGTTCTCCAGCTCCCGCCCGTCCGGTCGCAGCTGCACCTGGTACCCGGCGTCGCGCAGCGCCGATCCCACGGCGGCGCCGATCGCCTCGGCGTCCTCGATGACCAGCACTCGCGCAGCAGTAGACACCCGCACATTCTGCGCGCAGCAGGCAGGCGCCCGCCTAGGGAACGACTTGGCTTCAGCTTCCGCTCAGTTGATCATCAACTGGCGGGCGGGGTTGAGAACTGTTGCGCGATCTATCAGTGAATCTGGGTCTTTCTCCGGGGATGTCATGATCACGTGAAGGTTGTCGGGTGGATGGCGTGTGCTGGTGCGTGCCGCTGGACCGTGTGCGGGTGGGTGAACGAGGGCGCGGTGTGCCGGTCTCGGTATCCGGGACACCGTCGAGCGCCTGGCCGGCCGCCGTGCCCGCTGCGGTGATGTCGGACCCTGCCACTACCCTTCGCTCGTGCAGTGTCGCGACCGTCTCGCCCATGTCCGGGGCGACCAGCCGGAGGTTGTCCGGTCGGTGTCCGGGCGTCGCCTGGCAGGCTTGGAACTTGGCGAATCGGCCGGTGACCCGGTCCGCACCGGCATCGGGGTTCGCACCTGGCTGCGTGTCCGCCAGGGTGGCCCGCGCACGGCCCGCAGTCGTACGGCCTGTGTCGTGGTCGTGTCGGGTGGTCGGGTCTGATGCTGGTCACGCATGCCTACCGGTTCGCCCTGGACCCCACCCCGCGTCAGGTCGGTGCCCTGTTGGCGCACGCGGGGGCGGCGCGGGTGGCCCACAACTGGTGTTTGGGGCAGGTCAAGGTCAACCTCGATCAGCGGGAAGCGGAACGCTCCTACGGTGTCGACGAGGCTGAGCTGACCCCGGTGTTCGGGTGG
Organism: Umezawaea sp.; assembly: GCA_039922235.1. Classification (GTDB taxonomy): domain Bacteria; phylum Actinomycetota; class Actinomycetes; order Mycobacteriales; family Pseudonocardiaceae; genus Umezawaea. Next base: position 748 of record JBDSAJ010000335.1, on the reverse strand, counting down.
TCGCTGTACTCGATGCGCAAAGCCTGGAATCGGGTCAAGGACGTGGTCGCGCCGTGGTGGGCGGGGAACTCGAAGGAGGCCTACGCCACCGGCATCGACAACCTGGCCCAAGGACTGAAGAACTGGTCGGACTCGACGAAGGGCAAGCGGAAAGGTCCCCGGATGGGGTTCCCCCGTTTCAAGTCCAAACGCACCACGACCCCGTCGTGTCGATTCACCACGGGCACCATCCGTGTGGAGGAGGACCGCAAGCACGTGACACTGCCGGTCCTGGGGGCGGTCAAGACGCATGAGAACACCCGCAAGTTGCACCGGCGGATCGTCAACGGCACTGCGAAGGTCACGTCGGCGACGGTGAAGCGGGAGGCCGGTCGCTGGTACGTGTCGTTCTGCGTCGCGGTGGAGAAGCAGGAGCGGGTGCCGGCGCGGCCGGACGCGGTCATCGGCATCGACCTGGGCAGCAGAACGTTGGCGGTGTTCTCCGACGGCCGACCGGCGGTCGGGAATCCCCGGCACTACGACATCGCCCGCCGGAAGCTGGGGCGGTTGTCGCGCACCGTGGCCCGCCGGATCGGCCCGGACCGGCGCACTCGTCGCACACCGTCGAAGCGGTGGCAGCGTGCCGACCAGCAACGGAACAAGGTTCATCACCGTGTCGCGAGCCTGCGGCGGGAGGGTATCCACCAGCTCACCACCGCCCTGGCCCGCGAGTACGGCACCATCGTGGTGGAAGACCTCAACGTGTCGG
>JBDSAJ010000334.1:0-12151 GCA_039922235.1 Umezawaea sp. | reverse complement strand
TTGAGTCAAGCGGACGTGGAGGGCCGCCGGGAATGGTCGGTGGCCCTCCACGGTCAGGTCAGTGCTGCCAGCCGGGGATACCCGGCCTGGGGCCGGTCGGCTTGGTGGTGGGGTTGGAGGTGGTGTCGAGCGTGGCGGTGGTTGGCGGTTCCACGGCTGCGCACCTGGTGCCGTCTCGGGGCACGGTCAGGTTGATGAGGTAGTTGTCCGACTTGCTCGTGGCGCAAGCGGAGCTGCCGTAGACGCCGTGGCCCCAGCCCTCGTAGGTCAGCAGGACTGTCTTGTCGCGGCTTTGGCGGTGGGCGTTCGTCGCCCACGCGTACGCGGTTGCGGGGTCGTGCATGGAGTTGAGCATGAGGATCTTGGGTGCTGTGGTGATGCGGAGCTTGTGCTGCGGGTTGTTGGCCTTCGGTGGGTAGCCGATGCAACTCGCCATGGCGAAGTGGCCCAGTGAGCTGCCGCGCATGTGCGGGGCCAGGCGGTTGGCTGAAGCGATGAGTCCGCTCAGTTCTTTGCTGTTCTTCACGCGGAACTGGTAGTCCTGGCAGAAGACCGCTGGGAACGGGCTGCGGGCTACTTCGTCGGCGAACGCGGTCGTCGTGGTGGGTGGCAGGGTGGGAGTTTGGGTTTCCAGAGCGTTGAGCCACTGCGCCAGGTAGGACCAGTCGGGGCCGTAGAAGACGCTGAAGGCGACGCTGATCAAGTCGTCCGATGTGATGACCCAGGTCGGGTCATCCGGGTCCTTGAGTTCACCCTTGTCCGCTTTTGCCAGCAGGCCATCCCAGACCTTGGCGACGTCCTGGCCGTGCAGGGCGCACGACTCGGTCCTGTCGCACCACTTCACGAACTCGGTGAACGAATCCTCGGCGGTGGCGGCCTCGGTGTCGTTGAAGGCCTTCACGTCCAGGCTGTGGTCCATGTTGCTGTCGATCACCATGGCGCGGATGCGGTGGCCGAAGCGCTCGGCGTACTGCTGGCCCATGATCGTGCCGTAGGAGACACCATAATAATTGATCTTCCGCTCGCCCAGCGAATGGCGGATGGCGTCCATGTCGTTGGTGACGGCGACGGTGTCGGCGTGGTCGAAGATCGGGCCGCTCCTGGCGCGGCAGTCGTTCGCCAGCTCCTGGTTGTAGGCCTTGAGCTTGTCGAACCCGGCTTGGTCCGTCGGGTACTGGGATGGCTGCTTGTTCAACAGGTCCACGGAGCACTGGACGGGCTGGCTGCGGGCGACGCCGCGCGGGTCGAAGCCGATGATGTCGAAGTGCGCCTGCACTTCGGGGCTGAAGACGCGGTTTGCGTTGAGGGCGAAGTTGACGCCCGAACCGCCTGGGCCGCCTGGGTTGATCAGCATGATGCCGATGCGCTTGCTCGGGTCTGTCGCCTTGCGGCGGGCGACGGCGAGGTCGAACTTCTCGCCGCGCGGCTTGCTCCAGTCGATGGGCAGGGAAAGCTTGCCGCAGTCGACTTCCGCGAGTTCCGGGCACGGGGTCCACGTGATCGAGCCGACGATCCCCGCCAGCTCCGCGTTCGGCTGCTCTGGAGCCGCGTCGGCGATGCCCGCCCCGATGACCATGGTTCCGCTCGTGACCAAGGCGCCTAGCGCCCTGATGATCGATCGCACAGGTTCCTCCCTAGGTCCTGTCCGTCCGCCGGAAACCGGCGGACGGACCGAGGCTGGCAGCGAAGTGACTGGCGACACAACCGCCTGAAGTCGCACAGACCAATCAACCTGCAGGCCCATTGCGGACCAATTGGGATACCGATAATGGTCAGCCGGCGACGAGCCTCGCGTGTGCGGTGGGCAGGAGGTCGAGCCAGCGGCGGGTCAGGGCTTCGTGGCCGCTCGGGGTGAGCGCGCCGAAGAGCCGGAGCCTGGCCATGCCGCCGTCGGGGAAGATGTCCAGGCGCGCGTGCGTCACCTCGACGTCGCCCGCCAGGCGGAAGCGGTGCCGGGTATCGGGTTGCAGCCTGGTCCGGGGCAGGAGTTCGAACCAGGCGTCGGGGTCCTTGCGGGCGTCGCAGCCGAGCACCGATGCCCAGCCTGGTGCGTTTCCCTTGAAGTGGCTGGTGTCCAGCTCCGCCAGCGTGACGGTGCCCGCCTCGGCCAGCTTCACCGCGACCCAGTCGTTGCCGTCGTCGCGGCGGCGCGCGGTTTCCCAGCCCTCGCCCATGAGGGTTGCCTGGCCGGGGGCGATCAGGTTGCTGGGCGAGCTGTAGAACATGTTGGAGCAGTCCGTGACCGAAGCACCGTTCTCCAGCGCGGCCAGGTCGAGCGCCCCGGCGACCAGGAAACGGGGATCCGCAACGGGTTCGCCGAACACCCGCAGTCGGGCCACGCCGCCGTCGGGGTACATGGTCAGCTTCACGTGCGTGTAGCGGTGCTCTCCGCTCGCTTCTCCGGCGGACACCTCGAAGTAGTGCTTCTGGTTGCCGCCCAACGGGGACTTGGGCACGAGGGTCTCCCACTCGGCCGCCGCCAACTCCTCCGGCGACGGGTAGCCCTCGACCGACGTGGCCTCCACCGAGCCGTGCGGCGGGTAGTTGCCGGTGAAGAACGCCGTGTCGATCACGACGCCGCGCACCACGCCCGGCAGGCCGAGGCGGACGACGGCCTCGTCGTTGCCCGGTGACCTCCGCCGTCGCGTCTCCCAGCCGTCGTACACCTGGCCTTTGTGGCCGAAGGTGTAGGTCTGGTAGGCGGGTTCGGGGGGCCTGATGAGGTTCTCGCGCTCGGCGAAGAACTCGTCGTTGGCCCACACCACGCTGCCGCCGACCGCGCGGGAAGCCAGGTCGGGGAGCCTCGTCCAGCCGGGCACGTCCGTCATGCGTCTCCTCTGCTCAGCAACCGCCCGAGCGGTTCGGTTCCGGTGATCTCGTTGCCGCGCAACCACGTCTGCCGCACGACGCCCGCGAGCGGACGGCCGTGGTAGGGCGTGACGGGGTTGCGGTGGCGCAGTTTCGCGCGGTCGACGACGAACGCGTCGTCGGGCGCGAACACGCAGAAGTCGGCGTCGCCGCCGACCTTGACGCGGCCCTTGTGCGCGAGGCCCACCTGGTCGGCGGGGCTCGACGCCATCCAGCGCACCACGTCGGTCAGCGCGTGACCCCGCTGCCTGGCCTGGGTCCACACGGCAGGCAGGCCCAGTTGCAGGCTCGCGATGCCGCCCCAGGCCGTGGCGAAGTCGCCGCGCTTCAACTCCGGCGTGCACGGCGAGTGGTCGCTGGCGATCAGGTCGATCGTGCCGTCGGCCAAGCCCTGCCACAGGCCCTCGCGGTTGACCGCCTCGCGGATCGGTGGGCAGCACTTGAACTGCGTGGCGCCGTCGCCGATCTCCTCCGCGGTGAACGTCAGGTAGTGCGGGCAGGTCTCGACGGTGATCCGGACGCCGTCGCGCTTGGCGGCGGCGATGACCGGCAGCGCTCCCGCGTTGGACAGGTGCAGGACGTGTGCCCGTGCGCCCGTCCGCCGAGCGGTCTCGACGACCTGTTCGATGGCGATCGTCTCGGCCGACGGCGGCCTGGACGCCAGGAACCCGGCGTAGTCCGGGAGCGAGTCGGTCACGGTGTGCGCGTCCTCCGCGTGCACGATCGCCAGAGCGCCGAACGAGCCGAGTTCTTCCAGCGCCGCGGTGAACTCCGACGGCTGGACCTGCGGGAACTCGTCCACGCCGGAGTGCAGCAGGAAGCACTTGAAGCCGAACACACCCGCGTCGTGCAGCCCGTGCAGGTCGGGCAGGTTGCCGGGGATGATGCCGCCCCAGAACCCCACGTCGGTGTGCACGCGGCCGCGCGCGGTCTTGCGCTTGACCTCCAGCGCGGCCACGTCGACCGTCGGCGGCAGGCTGTTGAGCGGCATGTCGACGATCGTCGTCACGCCACCCGCCGCCGCGGCCAGGGTCGCGGTCTCGAACCCCTCCCACTCGCTGCGGCCGGGGTCGTTGACGTGGACGTGCGTGTCCACGAGCCCCGGCAGCAGCACCTCGTCGTCGGCGAGGGAGATCACGCGGTCCCCGTCGAGCGAGGGCTCGATCGCGGCCACGCGACCGTCCCGCACACCGACCGCACCCGCGATCTCACCGTCCGGCGTGACCACTCTGCGAGCACGGAACACCAGGTCGAAGGTCATGCGGCTCACTCTTCCAGCCAGTCCCCCGCGATGCGACCGGCAAGGCGGACGAGCAGCCGTTCGGTGTCGGCGAGGCAGCGGGTGACGTCCGGTTCGATGTCGAGCAGCGCGTAGGCGGACTTGAGGCCGATCTCGGCCGGCTCGACCTCGCACCGGCCCGCCACGGCGACCACGGGCACTCCCCCGGACGCCACCACCACGCCTGCGGGGGCCTTGCCGTGCCGGGTCTGCGCGTCCAGCGACCCCTCCCCGGTGATCACCAGTCGGGCGCCGGGCAGCGCGTCGGCGAAGCCGATCAGCTCCAGCACCACCTCGATGCCCGGCCGTCGGCGTGCGCCCAGCAGGGACAGCGCGGCGAAGCCGATGCCGCCCGCCGCGCCCGCGCCGGGGGTGTCGGCGTGCGCGTGCCCGACCTCGTCGGCCCACGCGCGCAGCCGCTCCTCCAGCACCTCGACGTCGGCCGCGGAAGCACCCTTCTGGGGCCCGTACACCGCTGCCGCGCCGGTCGGGCCGAGCAGCGGGTTGTCCACGTCACTGGCGAGCACGAGGTCGACTTCGGAGAAGTCGCGGTCCCCCAGCGCCTCCACCATGCCGCGCCCGCCGTCGGTGCACGCGCTGCCGCCGACGCCGAGCACGATCCGGTCGCAGCCCAGGTCGAACGCGCTCGCCAGGAGTTCGCCGGTGCCGCGACTGGTCGCGGTGAGCGGTGCCAACGGGTGCAGCCCGGCCAGGCCGGACGCCGCCGCCACCTCCACCACGGCGGTGTCGCCGCGCACCGCGAACGAGGAGGCGACGGGTTTGCCGACCGGTCCGGTGACCCAGCGGCCAACGCGGGTGAAGCCGGCGGCGACGGCGGCGTCGACCGTGCCGTCACCGCCGTCGGCCACCGGCAGGCAGCGCACGTCCAGGCCGGGGACCGCCTCCCGCAAGCCGCGCGCCACCGCGTCGGCGACCCGCGGGGCGGTGAGCGAGCCCTTGAACTTGTCCGGTGCGACCAGGACGTGGCCGGTCACGGCAGCGGCTCGAACTCGCGCATCGCCGCGATGGAGGAGCCGTTGGCGGTGTTGCCCTCGCGTTCGATCATGATCTCCACGAGGACCGGTCGGCTGGTGCGGTCGGCCTCCTTGCGCGCCCACTCCAGGGTTTCGCGGATGCGCGACGGCTCGGTGATCCGGGTGCCGGAGCAGCCGTAGGCCTCCATGATCTTGACGTTGTCGGACCCGTTGACGTCGTAGTGGATGTCGACCTCGTACTTCATGTCGTAGCCGCCGTGGTCCTCGGCCATCCGGATCAGGCCCAGGTACTCGTTGTTGAGCATGATCAGCACGAACGGCACGTCGTACTGGGCACCGACGGCGAGTTCCTCGACCAGGAACTGGAACGAGTAGTCGCCGACGATCCCGACCACCTCGGCGCCGGGTTCCTTGTGCTTCAACGCCTTCTTCACGCCGATGGCCGCCGGGATCTCCCAGCCGAGCGGACCGGCCTGGCCGCACACCTGGTAGTGCCGCGGCTTGTGCGCCTTCTGGTGCTGCCCGGACCAGATCTGGTACAGCCCGATCGCGGTCACGAAGTAGGTGTCCGGGCCGTAGAACTCGTTGATCTCCTTGAACACCCTCGGCGCCTTGACCGGGACGTCCGCGAAGTCCTCGCGCCGGGTCAGGGTGGCCTTCAGCTCCTGGACGCGCGCGACCCACTCCCCCGCCGCACGACCGGCGTTCCGCGCACGGGCCAGGTCGGTGATCGCCCGCAGGAACAGCTTCGTGTCGGCGACGACGCCGAGGTCCGGCCCGAAGACGCGGCCGATCTGGGTCGGCTCGGAGTCGACGTGGATGAACGTGCGCGAGCCGCGGTAGGTCGCGAGGTCGCCGGTGTGCCGGTCGCCGAATCGCGCGCCCAGCGCCAACACCAGGTCGGACTCCAGGAACGACGCGTTGCCGTAGCGCTGCGAGGTCTGGATGCCGGTCATGCCCGCGTACAGCGGGTGGTCCTCGTCGACCGCGCCTTTGCCCATCAGGGTCGCCTGGATCGGCACCTGGAGGTACTCGGCCAGCTCCAGGAGTTCTTCGTGCGCCTCACCGAGGATCACGCCGCCGCCCGCGAGCAGCAGCGGCTTCTCCGCCGCCAGCAGCAGGTCCAGCGCCCGCTCGACGCGCGGGCCGTGCGGCACCGCCCTGGTCACCGGCAGAGGGGCGTCGATCGCGGAGTCCCACTCGATCTCCTGCTTCTGCACGTCCAGCGGCAGGTCGATCAGCACCGGCCCTGGCCTGCCGGAGCGGGCGATCCGGAAGGCCTCGCGGAAGATCCACGGGGCCTGCGCGGCCTCCTTCACCTGCACGGCCCACTTCGTGACCGGCTTGGCGATCTCCACGATGTCGACGGCCTGGAAGGCCTCCTGGTGCAGCTTGGTCGACACGGCCTGGCCGGTGATGCACAGGATCGGCACCGAGTCGGCCTGCGCGGTGTACAGGCCGGTGATCATGTTCGTGCCCGCCGGGCCGGACGTGCCGATCGCGACGCCGACGTCGCCGGTCGTGCGCGACCAGCCGTCGGCCATGTGCGTCGCGCCCTCCTCGTGCCGCACGATCAGGTGCTCGATGGAGCCGTCGCGCTCCATCGCCTGGTAGAACGGCAGGATCGCGGCGCCGGGGCAGCCGAACACGGTGTCGACGCCCTCGGACTTGAGGACTTCGACGACGGCCTGCATGACGGGGATCTTCGGCACTACGCCCTCCCGGAGAGGTTCTCGATGACCTTGAGCAGGGCGGAGTGGTCGAGGGAGCCGTACCCCTGCGCCCGTCCCGCCGCGATGAGCTGGGCGATCAGCCCGGTCACCGGGAGTGCGACGTCGACCTGCCGGGCCGCTGCCAGCGCGATGCCCATGTCCTTGTGGTGCAGGTCGATCCGGAACCCCGGCGCGAACTCGCGGGCGATCATGGTCTCCCGCTTGAGGTCCAGGACCCGGTTGCCGGCCAGTCCGCCCGCGAGCACGTCGAGGCCCGCCTTCGCGTCCACGCCGGACGCTTCGAGCAGCACGATGGCCTCCGCGACGAGCGCGTAGATGCCGCCGACCATGAGCTGGTTGGCCGCTTTCACGACCTGGCCCGCGCCGTGCGGTCCGACGTGGACGACGGTATTGCCGACGACGTCCAGCACCGGCCGCGCCGCCGCGAAGTCCGCTTCCTCGCCGCCGACCATGATGGACAGCGACGCCTGCTCGGCACCCGCCTGTCCGCCGGACACCGGCGCGTCGAGCACCCGGATCCCCCGTGCCGAGGCGTCTTTCGCCACGGCCACCGAGGTTTCCGGCCGGATCGTGCTCATGTCGATCAGCAGCGTGCCCCGCGCCGCCAGTTCCAGCACCCCGCCGTCACCGAGGACGACGTCCTCGACCTGCGGGTGATCGGGCAGCATGGTGATCACGACGTCCGCGCCCCGCACGGCGTCGGCGACGGATTCCGCCGCCGTGCCGCCCGCCGCGACGAGCTTCGCGACCGAGTCGGCGCTGAGGTCGAAGCCGGTCACCTGGTGGCCCGCCGCGACGAGGTGCCCGGACATGGGCGATCCCATGATGCCGAGGCCGATGAACCCGATGGTGGTCACTGGTCTTCCTCCCTGGTGAGCCAGCCGAAACTGGCGGCGCTGGGGCCGGTGGGCTGGTACTCGGCGCCGACGAACCCCCGGTAGCCGTTCGCGGTCAACTGGGCGAGGTACCGCTCCAGTTCCAGCTCGCCGGAGCCGGGTTCGCCGCGGCCGGGCGCGTCGGCGATCTGCACGTGGCCGATCCGCCCCACGTGCTCCGCGATCACGGCGTCGAGGTCGTCGCCGTTGACGGCGAGGTGGTAGAGGTCGGCCAGCAGAGCCACGTTGGACTTGCCGAGCCGGTCGATGACGGCGAGCGCGTCGGCGGTGGTGAGCAGCGGGTAGGCCGGGATCGCGCTGACCGGTTCGAGCAGCACGGTCGCGCCGATCGCAGCTGCGGCGTCGGCGGCGAACGCGAGGTTCCGCAGCGCCAGCGCGTCCTGCTCGGTGGGGTCGACGCCGTCGATCCGGTTGCCGTACAAGGCGTTGAACGCGCGGCAGCCCGTTGCACGGGCGATGCCGATCGCGATGTCGACGCTCGCCTTGAACTCGCCTTCGCGGCCTGGCCACGACACCAGGCCGCGGTCGCCGGCGGGCAGGTCGCCCGCGAAGAAGTTGAGGCCGACGAGCCGCACGCCCGCGCCGGTGATCGCGCCGACGAACTCCGCGACCTCGCGCTCGTCCGGCTGGGCGGTCGCGAAGGGCCACCAGAACTCGACCGCGTCGAACCCGGCGGCGCGGGCGGCTGCGGGGCGGTCGAGCAGCGGCAGCTCGGTGAACAGGATCGAGAGGTTGACGTCGAACCGCATGAGCAGTCCTTCCACAATGCGGAACTTAATTTCCGTACAACGAGAGCGTAGGCGGCAATCGCGGAAGAGCGCAAGACTGTTGACAGCACACGACGCCGCTCGTACCGTCCCTCAATGCGGAAGAGGAATTCCGCTATACAGAAAAGGAAACGCCCCTGTGCCGGGACTGCCAGGCTTCAACTCCGCACCGGCGGATGACCTCCGACCGCTGCTCGCCGAATGCCTCGCGGTGCCCCGCTGGGTGGACGCCGTCGTGGACGGCAGGCCCTACGCCGACGTCGACGCGCTCGTCGCCACGGCCGAGATCGACCTGGACGCCCACGAGATCCTCGGCGCCATCGCGGGCCACCCGCGGATCGGCGAGCGCGCCAAGAACGGCGGCGTCTCGGCGAAGTGGTCGTCGGCCGAGCAGTCCGGCGTCGACGTCTCGCTGGCGGACCGGCTCGTGGCGGCCAACCTCGCCTACGAGGAGCGGTTCGGCCACATCTACCTGGTGTGCGCGACCGGGCTCAGCGGTGAGGAGATGCTGGCGGACCTGGCGGCCCGGATGGACAACGACCCCGCCACCGAACTCCGCGTGGTGAACCGAGAACTGGCCAAGATCGCCGCCCTGCGGCTGCGCAAGGTCATCGCGTGACCACGCGCCAACAGAACTAGAGGGAGCTGACCAATGGCCATCATCCTGGGGCCGAACCAGTACGGGAAGGCGGAGAACCGCCTCGTCACGGTGTCCCGCGACGGGTCCGTGCACACCATCAAGGACCTGACGGTCAGCACCTCGCTGCGCGGCGACCTCGCGGACACCCACCACACGGGCGACAACGCGAAGGTGCTCGCGACGGACACGCAGAAGAACACCGTGTACGCGTTCGCCAAGCAGGCTCCGGTCGGCGAGATCGAGGACTTCGCCCTGCGGCTCGGGCGGCACTTCGTGTCGTCCCAGGAGGCCATCACCGGCGCGCGCGTGCTGGTCGACGAGCACGGGTGGAACCGGATCGACGCGAACGACCACTCGTTCGTCCAGGGCAGCAACGAGAAGCGCACGACCGCCGTGACGGTCGATGGCTCGGACGCGTGGGTCGTGTCGGGGCTGCGCGACCTCGTGGTGCTCAAGTCGACCGGGTCGGAGTTCCACGGGTACCCGAAGGACCCGTACACGACGTTGAAGGAGACGAACGACCGCATCCTGGCCACGTCCGTCACGGCCCGGTGGCGCTACCTGGGCACCGACGTGGACTGGGCCAAGAGCTTCGGCGCGATCCGCGAGGTGTTGCTGGCGACGTTCGCGACGAAGCACAGCCTGTCGTTGCAGCAGACCCTGTACGCGATGGGCGAGGCCGTGCTCGAAGCCCACGCCCAGGTGGCCGAGGTCCGGCTGTCGATGCCGAACAAGCACCACTTCCTGGTGGACCTCAGCGCGTTCGGGCTGGAGAACGACAACGAGGTGTTCTACGCGGCCGATCGGCCGTACGGGCTCATCGAGGGCGTGGTGCTGCGCGACGACGCGCCGGCCGCCGGGCACGCCTGGGACACCCTGCCCACGTTCTAGCGGGACTCCGGGGGTGGTGGAGGACCCTCACCACCCCTGACCTGCACCGTTCACCCCTTAGTGGTGGAGATCACTCTTTTGGCGGAATCTCATGCCTCACAAGGGACCTGAGGGTGACTACAAGATGGCGAAAAGGTCGTACTCTCGCGAACATGAGTGATGTCAAACGGGGGCTCTCACCGGTGACCATGGTCCTGGACGACGAAGCCGTGATCACCGTCTCGGGCGCGCTCGACGCCACGACGGCCCCGGACTTCAAGCGCATGGTGACCGACTTCTTCGAGCTGGCCGACCGCCGGGACACCGACGTGCTGACCTTGGACCTCTCCTCCGTGTCCGCCTGCGACCAGGCCGCGCGCGACCTGGTCCGCTACGCCCAGTCCATCTGCGCCGACCGCGCGATGGCCCTGCGCGTCGTGCCCAGCGCACCGGTGAGCCGGGCCCTCACCAAGCAGCACTAGGCCGTTCGGCTCGCCAACGCCCGCAAGTCCGCCACCCGCAGCCCCGTCACGCGAAGCACCTCGGCCTCGTCCAGCGCGCCGCAGTCCAGTGCGCGCAGGAACGACGACGAGAGCGCTTGCGCGGTCGCGGGTTCGTCCAGGACCGTGCCACCCGCCCGGTCCACGTACGCCTTGAGCCGCCGTGCGTCCGCCTCGACACCTTCGAGGTAGAACGCGTGCACGGCCGCGTACCGGGTGACGAGCTGCGCCGGGTGCAGGTCCCAGCCCTGGTAGAAGCCGTGCGCCAACGACCGCCGCACGAGCCCGTAGTGCGTCCGCCAGCCCTCGGCGACGGCGTCGCCCACCGGCAGGACGTTGGTCGAGCCGTCTGAGACCCGCACGCCCGCGTTGGCCGCCGACACCTGCATCACGTTGCGCGCGAAGTCGCACGCGCCGTGCGCCAGGTGCTGGTGGGCGGCCCCGAGCCCGCAGCCCGCCGTGTAGTCGTAGGTGCCGAAGTGCAGCCCGGACACCCGGCCGCGACCCGCCGCGACGAACTGCGGGATCGCCAACCTGCCCTGGGCGTCCACGATCGACTGCGTGGTCTCGACCTGGATCTCGAACCGCAGCGGAATCCCGAACAGGTCGAGGATCTCGCCGAACACCTCGACCTGGTCCACCGACGTCACCTTCGGGAAGGTGATCACGAAACCGGGCGGCGGGTCCCCCAGTGCGGTCAGGAAGACGTCCAGCGTCCGGATGCCGCGTTCGCGCAACGCGCTGGTGTCGAAGGACTTCATCCGCAGCCCGACGTACGGCGGCAGCGTGCCGTCGTCCCGCCACTTCGCGACGATCCCCGCCGTGCGCTCGGCGTCGTCGTCCTCCACGGCGTCGCCCGGCGCGCCGTAGCCGTCCTCGAAGTCGATCCGCAGGTCCTCGACGGGTTCCGCGACGAGCTTGGCGCGCACCCGGTCGCGGATCCGCGGGGCCAACTCCTCGGGCAGCAGCGCGGCCAGCGCACCTCCGTGGACGTCCAGCGCGGCCAGCGCCTGCGCGCCCCAGTCGCGGAGCACGTCCTCCGTCACCTTCGAGGCGGGGACGTAGCAGGTGTGCACGGGCTGGCGGCCGTCCGGCAGCACCCGCTCCACATCGGACAGTCGCGCGGTGGCGGCCGCGACCGCCACCGCGTCGAGCGAAGTCCTTGCCACGTCAGGGAATCCGGGCGTACGCGGGCACGGTGAGGAAGTCCGCGAACTCCTCGGACAGCGCGACCTGCTCGAACAGCTCGGCCGCGAGGTCGACGTGCTCGCCGGACAGCTCGGTCTTCGTGCGCGCCAGCACTTCCCGCACCAGGTCCTCGGTCACCAGCGTGCCGTCGCTGAGCACGACCTTGTTGTGCACCCACTGCCACAGCTGCGAACGCGAGATCTCGGCGGTCGCCGCGTCCTCCATCAGGTTGTGGATGGCCGCCGCGCCGTTGCCGCTCAACCAGGACACCAGGTACCGCAGGCCGACGTCCACAGCGGACTCCACACCCGCGCGCGTCGCTTCACCCCCGGTGGCCTTGAGGTCGAGCAACTGCGCGGCCGTCACGGACACGTCCTCGCGCAGCCGGTCGAGCTGGTTCGGCTTGTCGTGGAGC
>JBDSAJ010000333.1:0-3269 GCA_039922235.1 Umezawaea sp. | reverse complement strand
TCCTGGACAGCCCTCCAGCCCTGGTCCTGAGCGTCGAGCTGTACGTGGCTGCCGCCCGCTCCCCCGCACTCCGCACGGTCACCCAAGCCTGGATGCGCCGCAGCCGAGCAGCACTGGAACACCACTTCGACCCCGCCACCGCCCGAGAACTCGACGCCCTGATCGAGGGCCTGGCCCTGCACAGCGCCCTCTCCACCGACCCGATGACACCGGAACAAATCCACTCAGCCCTCCTCCGCTTCATCCGCTGATCCCAAGACCCCCTGCGCCGACGGGACCCACCATGACCGCCGCAACACCCACCGCCCCGGCCCGCGCTGCCCGCGCAGCCGTAGCGGCCCTGTTCCTCACCAACGGCGCCCTGTTCGCCAACGTGGTGCCCCGCTACCCCGAGATCAAGGCCTCCCTCCACCTCAACAACGCCGTCCTCGGCACCGCACTCGCTGGCTTCCCCCTCGGCGCACTGGTAGCAGGCCTGTTCGCCGCCACCGCCATCCGCAGGTACCGCTCATCCCGCGTGGCAGCACTGGGCATCGTGCTGCTCGCCGCCACCACCCTCCTGATCCCCGCCGCCCCGAACTGGCTCGCGCTAGGCGCGGTCCTGTTCGTGATAGGCGCACTGGACTCCGTCATCGACGTGGCCCAGAACACGCACGGTCTCCGCGTGCAGCGCCTCTACGGCCGATCGATCGTCAACTCCCTGCACGGCGTGTGGAGCATCGGCGCCGTGCTGGGCGGCCTGATGGGCGCCGCCGCCGCAGGCCTGCGCATCCCGCTCACCCTCCACCTGGGCACAGCCGCCGCCCTGTTCAGCCTGGTAGCACTGGTCGCCTACCGCTTCCTCCTCCCCGGCCCGGAAGACGCCGAGCGCACCGAACCCACGACGCCCACCACCAAGTCGATCAGCAAGACCGCGATCGGCGCGCTCGCCGCACTCGGCGTCCTGGCGGCGTGCGGCGCACTGGTCGAGGACGCGGGTGCGTCCTGGGGTGCGATCTACCTCAGCGGCGACCTCCGCACGAGCGCCGCGACCGCGGGTCTGGCGTTCGTCGCGCTCCAGGTCGCCATGACCGTCGGCAGGCTCACCGGCGACCGCGCCGTCGACCGGTTCGGCCAGCGCACCGTGGTCCGCGCGGGCGGTGCCCTCGCCGCTGTCGGCATGGGCCTGGCGCTGGCCGTGCCGACGGTCGGCACCACGCTCGTGGGCTTCACGCTGGCGGGTCTCGGTGTCGCCACCCTCATCCCCGCCGCGATGCACACCGCGGACGAGCTGCCGGGCCTGCCCCACGGCGTCGGGCTCACCGTCGTCAGCTGGCTGCTGCGCGTCGGTTTCCTCCTGTCGCCACCGGTCGTCGGCCTGATCGCCGACAACTCCAGCCTCCGCGTGGGCCTGCTCAGCGTCGTGTTCGCGGGCATCGTCACAGTCGTGCTCGGCCGCGTGCTGCTGAACCGCAAGGCCTGACCACTAGTCGCCTTTTTACATAAATCAGTCAAGTTATTGCGTTCAGTTAACGCCATGTTGCATCCTGGTCTCCCCCTGCCGTTTCGACAGAGACGAAGACGTCATGAACCAGCTCAGCAGGCGGCTGACCAGTGGAATCCTCGCTGTCGGCCTCATCGCACTCGGCATGTCGCCACCAGTCGCGTCGGCGGCGGGCGGCCCGGACCCGGCCTCCGGCAAGACCGTCACGGCGAGCACGTCGAACAGCAACGCGTCGGCCAACCTGGCGCAGGGCAAGACCCTGTCTGCGAGCAGCGCGCTGGCGGGCTACCCCACCGCCAACGGCAACGACGGCGACCAGAACTCCTACTGGGAGAGCACCAACAACGCGTTCCCGCAGTGGATCCAGGTCGACCTCGGCGCGGCCGCGAACGTCGACCAGGTCGTCCTGAAACTGCCCGTCTCCTGGGGTTCGCGCACGCAGACGCTGGTCGTGCAGGGCAGTGCGACCGGAAACGCGTTCACCGACCTCGTCGGCTCGGCCCAGTACGCCTTCGCCCCAGCGGGCGGCAACGCGGTGACGGTGACCTTCACCTCGACGAGCACCCGGTACGTGCGGCTGGCCATCACGGCCAACACCGGGCAGCCGGGCGGGCAACTGTCGGAGTTCGAGGTGTACGGGCCGACCACCAGCGGTGCGAACCTGGCTCGGGGCAAGGCGATCGAGGCGTCCTCGGCGGTGTTCGGCTTCGTCGCCGCCAACGCGAACGACGACAGCACCAGCACCTACTGGGAGTCCGCCGGGTTCGAGTCGACGCTGACCGTGAAGCTCGGCTCCAACGCCGACGTCTCCTCGGTCGTCGTCAAGCTCAACCCCGACCAGGTGTGGGGCACCCGGAACCAGACGTTCGAGGTGCTCGGCCGCGAACAGTCCGGCACGACGTTCGGGTCGCTGAAGGCGTTGACGGGCTACACGTTCAACCCCGCCGCGCAGAACGCGGTCACGATCCCGGTCACCGGACGGGTGGCCGACGTGCGGCTGCGCTTCACCGCCAACACCGGGGCACCCGGCGGGCAGGTCGCCGAGCTCCAGGTCGTCGGCACGCCCGCGCCGAACCCCGACCTGGTGGTCACCGCGACGAGCTGGACGCCGTCGTCGCCGAACGAGGCCAGCGCGATCTCCTTGTCCGCCACGGTGAAGAACATCGGCACGGCCCCGGCAGCAGCGTCCACTGTGGACTTCAGCCTGGCGGGCACCGTCGTGGGCAGCACGTCGGTGGGCGCGCTCGCCTCGGGCGCGTCAGCCACGGTCTCGGTCGCCGTCGGACCACGGCCGATGGGCAGCTACACCGTCTCCGCCCTGGTCGACCCGGCCAACCGGATCGTGGAGCAGGACGACGCCAACAACCGCTTCACCGCGGCCACCCCGCTGGTGGTCGCGCAGGCTCCCGGACCGGACCTCCGGGTCACCGGCATCACCACGAACCCGCCGAACCCGGCGGTCGGGGCTGCGGTCACGTTCACCGTGGCGGTCACCAACCGCGGCACCAGCGCGGTCGGCGCCGGCACGGTCGCGCGGGTGACCGTCGGCGGCACGACGCTCAACGGCAACGCCGGGGCCATCGCCGCCGGGGCCACGGTGTCCGTGGCCATCAGCGGCACGTGGACGGCCGTCAACGGCGGCGCGACGATCACGGCCACCGCCGACGCGACGAACACCGTCGCGGAGACCAACGAGAACAACAACACCTTCACCCAGTCCATCGTGGTCGGGCGCGGGGCGGCGGTGCCGTACACCGAGTACGAGGCGGAAGCCGCCCGCTACCAG
>JBDSAJ010000332.1:0-6235 GCA_039922235.1 Umezawaea sp. | reverse complement strand
GCCAGCACGCTCGGGTTCGACCCGCCCAGGTCGATGAAGGTGCCCTCGGCGAGCGCGTGGTGCTGCTTGCGCACCTCGATCATCCGCCGGGTCCAGTTCAGCAGCGAGGAGGTGTTGTTGAGCTGCGCCTCCACGTTGAGCGCCTGGTACCCGTAGATCGGGTCCAGGATCACCGGCAGGTAGATCCGACCGGGATCGCAGCTGGAGAACCCGGCGTTGCGGTCCGGCGTCCACTGCATCGGCGTGCGCACCGCGTCCCGGTCACCCAACCAGATGTTGTCGCCCATGCCGATCTCGTCGCCGTAGTACAGAACGGGCGAGCCGGGCAGCGACAGCAGCATCGCGGTGAACAGCTCCTGCTGGTTGCGGTCGTTCTCCAACAGCGGCGCCAACCGTCGGCGGATGCCGATGTTGGCCTTCATCCGCGGGTCCTTGGCGTACTCGGTGTACATGTAGTCACGCTCTTCGTCCGTGACCATCTCCAACGTCAACTCGTCGTGGTTGCGCAGGAAGATCCCCCACTGCGTCCCCGTCGGGATCTCCGGCGTCTGCGCCAGGATCTCCGAGATCGGGAACCGCGACTCCCGCCGCACCGCCATGAAGATCCGCGGCATCAACGGGAAGTGGAACGCCATGTGGCACTCGTCCCCACCGACCTCCGGATCACCGAAGTACTCCACCACGTCCGACGGCCACTGGTTCGCCTCCGCCAGCAGGATCCGGCCGGGGTACTCGTCGTCGACGACCTTGCGACACCGCTTGAGGAAGTCGTGCGTGCGCGGCAGGTTCTCGCAGTTCGTCCCCTCCTCCTCGAACAGGTACGGCACCGCGTCCAACCGGAACCCGTCGATACCCAGGTCCAGCCAGAACCGCAGCGTGTCCAGCATCGCCTCCTGGACGTCGTTGTTCTCGAAGTTCAGGTCCGGCTGGTGGGAGAAGAACCGGTGCCAGTAGAACTGCCCCCGCACCGGGTCATAGGTCCAGTTCGACGTCTCCGTGTCCACGAAGATGATCCGCGCGTCGGAATAGCGCGAATCGTCGTCACTCCACACGTAGTAGTCGCCGTACGGGCCATCCGGATCCATCCGCGACTGCTGGAACCACGGGTGCGCGTCCGAGGTGTGGTTCAACACCAGGTCCGTGATCACCCGGATACCGCGGCGGTGGGCCTCGTCGAGCAGGTACACGAAATCGTCGATGTTGCCGAACTCCGGCAGCACCGCCCGGAAATCACTGATGTCATAACCCCCGTCACGCAACGGGGAAGCGTAGAACGGCGGCAGCCACAGGCAGTCGATGCCGAGCCACTCCAGGTAGTCCAGTCTGCTGGCCAGACCGCGCAGGTCGCCGGTGCCGTCACCGTTCGAGTCGGTGAAGGCGCGCACCAGCACCTCGTAGAACACCGCGCCCTTGAACCAGTCCGGGTCGGCCACGACGGGGCGCGCCGAAGGTAGGTCCACTGTGGACGACCGGTCGACGCTCATGACCGCTCCTGCCGGACGAGCACGGCGATGTGCGCCACCGCGTGCACGGGGTCGAGTCGTACGTAGCTCCGCTCGGACCAGTCGAACGTCCGGCCGGTGACCTCGTCCCGCACGGTGAACTCCGCTCCCTCCGGCACGCCGAGGTCCGCCGCGGCCCAGGACACCGTTCCCTCCTGGGGAACCGAAGGGTCCAGGTTGACCACGACGAGCACGGCGTCACCCGTGCCCGGCGCGGTCTTGGAGTAGGCCAGCAACGCGTCGTTGTCGACCTCGTGGAAGCGCAGCGTCCGCAACTCCCGCAGCGGGGCGTGCGCGCGCCGGATCTCGTTGAGCCGGGTGATCCACGGTTCGAGCGTGCCCCCGCCGCCGAACTCGCGCGGCCGGAGCTGGTACTTCTCCGAGTCGAGGTACTCCTCCGACCCCGGCCGCAGCGCCTGGTGCTCGAACAGCTCGAACCCCGAGTACACGCCCCACGTCGGTGAGAGCGTCGCGGCCAGCGCGGCGCGCGTCGCGAACACCGCCGGGTTCCCGTCCTGGAGGTGCTCCGGCAGGATGTCCGGGGTGTTCACGAACAGGTTCGGCCTCGCTTCGTGCGCGTGCTCCACCAGGTCGGACCCGAACTCGGTCAGCTCCTTCCCGTTGGTGCGCCAGGTGAAGTACGTGTAGGACTGGCTGAAACCGCGGCGGGCCAACCCGTAGAGCCGGGCGGGATCGGTGAAGGCCTCGGCCAGGAACACCGCGTCCGGGTGCGCCTCCCGGACGCGGGCGATCAGCCACTCCCAGAAGTCCGGCGGCTTGGTGTGCGGGTTGTCGACCCGGAAGATCTTCACCCCGTGGTCGACCCAGTGCAGCACCACCCGCAGCACCTCGGCGTAGATGCCGTCCGGGTCGTTGTCGAAGTTGAGCGGGTGGATGTCCTCGTAGCGCTTGGGCGGGTTCTCGGCCGTGGCGATCGTGCCGTCCGCACGGGTGGTGAACCACTCGGGGTGCTCGCGCACCCACGGGTGGTCGGGAGCGCACTGCAGCGCCAGGTCGAGGGCGACCTCGATGCCGAGGTCCGCGGCCCTGGCGACGAACGCGTCGAAGTCGGCGAGCGTGCCGAGGTCGGGGTGGACGGCGTCGTGCCCGCCGTGGGCGGAACCGATCGCCCACGGTGAGCCGACGTCGCCCGGCGTGCCGTGCGGGTTGTTGTTGGGGCCCTTGCGCGCCAACTCGCCGATCGGGTGGATCGGCGGCAGGTACACGACGTCGAACCCCATCGCCGCGACCCGCTCCAACTCCTCGGTCGCGGTGGCGAACGTGCCGTGCACCGGGTTCCCGTGCTCGTCCCAGCCACCCGTCGACCGCGGGAAGAACTCGTACCAGGAACCGAACGCCGCCCGTGGGCGTTCGACCGACACCCGCAGCTCGGCGCTGCTGGTCACCAGCTCCCGCAACGGGTTCCGCGCCATCGCGTCCTCCACCTCGGCCGAGCGGGCGAGCCGCACCCGCTCGGCGGGCAGGAGGTCCCGGCGGCGGAGGTCGAGGGCCGCGGCGAGGAGTCGGTCCCGGTCGGCCGCGCCGCCCGGTCGGCAGGCGGCGCGCTCCAGCAACCGGGCTCCCTCCTCGAAGTCGAGGTCCAGGTCCGCGGACGACAGCCCCGCGGCGAGCCTGGTGTCGACGGCGTGCCGCCAGGTCGCCCAGGGGTCGCTCCACGCCTCGACGCGGAACGTCCACTCCCCCTGGCGGTCCGGCACGATCTCGGCCACCCGGCGCCGCCCGCCCGCCGAGCGCATCCTCGTCCGCCGCGGCGGACCGCCCGGCCCTGCCCAGACCACGTCGGCGGCCACCGACTCGTGGCCCTCCCGCCACACCGTGGCCTCCACCGGCACGTGCTCGTCCACCACGGCCTTCGCCCGCCGCGCTCCCGCGGACACCGCCGGGCCGACGTCCTCGATCGCGATCCTCTGCTCCACCGGTCCTCCTCGACTTCCGCGCCTCTCGGCTCAGCGCTCCTCGGGGCCGATCACCCAGTGCTCCTTGGTGACCAGCTCGTGCAGGTAGCGGTCCTGCACGAACGACCGCAGCTCGTCGTCGGCGCGCTGGAACTCCGGTGACGCCAACGCCGCCGTGAGCGCGTCGACGTCGTCGAACCACAGCTGGTAGGCGGCGTCGAGGGTCGCCTCGCCGATGCCGTAGGCACCGTCGACCGTGTGGCCCTGGAGGTAGCCGCGCAGTCCGGGGACCTCGGCGACGAGCTGCGCGTGCTTGCCGAGGCTCAGCTCGCGGAACGACTGCAGCGACACGCCTTCCTGGCGCTTGACCAGTCGGATCAGCTTGACGCCGTCGCCGGTGCCCTCGTGGCGCGGCGGCTCGACCAGGACGTGCGCGGTGGTGTCGAGCACGAGCGTCCGCCAGAAGGCGGCCCACTTCGGCTCGTCGAGCCGGGCGCCCTGGAGGAACTCCTCGGTCTGCAACGAGGCCAGCTGCTCCTCGCCGTTGCGCAGCCAGATCTCGGCGACGCCGCTCCACAGCGGGTCGGAGTCCTCGGCGCCGAAGGGGATCCGGGTGTCGATCAGGTACTTGCGGATCTGCGGGATCTTGGCCGCGTAGCGGACCGCGTGCACGTCGAGCCAGTAGGCCTGGAACTCGGCCTCGGTCATCCCCGGCCTGGGGTAGGCGAAGATCAGCTGGTGGATCATCGGTTTCTCCTTGCTCGTCAACGGTTCTCGAGGATCAGACCTGGTAGCGGTTGCCGACGTCGGCGGCGAAGCCGAGGTAGTCCCGGAGCGGCCAGACGGCCTCGAACTCCAGGTACTCGCGCATCGGGAGCCTGCCGAGCGCGGTCCGGTCCAGCTCCTCGGCGTCGGGTGAGTCGATGATCGCGATCACGCGCTTCTGCGCGGCGACCTTCCAGATCCCCACGCAGAAGCCGGAATCCAGCGTCTCCTGGGCGTGGGCGGCCTCCTCGGCCTCGACTTCCCAGAGTTCGTCGAGGGTGATGCGGCCTTCGTGGGCCCACTTCATCTGCACGTAGAACAACATGGTTCGCTCCGGTTTCCGGTCGGGGTCAGGCGGCCGAGGCCCGCAGCCGCGCGAGGATCGAGTGGTCGGGGTCGAAGACGTCGAGCGCGACGTCGAGCGGGGTCTTGCCGTCGTGGCCGAGCAGGTCGACCCGCGCGCCCGCGTCGAGCAGGATCCGGGCGCACTCGGCGTAGCCGTGCCACAGGGCGTCGTGCAGCGGCGTGTACCCGTTCGTGGCCCCCTGGAAGTCGAGGTCGACCGCCGGCCGGGCTACCAGGGTCTCGGTGATCCCCGCGTGTCCGTTGTAGACGGCCTTGTGCAGGGGGCACGCACCGAACGTCGGCTCGACGGCGTTCACGTCGGCACCGGCGGCGAGCAGTTCGCGCACGATGTCGTGGTGGCCGTCGCGCGTCGCCACCAGCAGGGGCGTGTGGTCGTCGTTGAACCCGTTGCGCACCGGGTGGCGGGCGTCGACCGGAGCCCCGTCGGCCAGGTGCTCGCGCACCGCCGCGAGATCGCCCCGGACGACGGCACCCATCAGCCGCTGCTCGGCGATCCGGCGCTCGTCGTCCTCCTCCCGCGCGGACAGCAGCCTCTCCGCGGCGAGGAGCTTCTCCTTGCCCAGCGAGTTCGCGTTCAGCTCGAACTCGAAGTGCTCCTTCATGGAGAACCCGTAGTGCGTGGACAGGTTGACCCCCGCGCCCCGCTCCAGCAGGTAGGCGACGACCTCCGGCCACTTGTACCAGAGCGCGTCCATCAGCGGGGTGTGCCCGGTGGTCGGCGCGACCGCGTCGACGAACGCCCCCGCTTCGACCAGCGTGCGCACGGTCTCCAGGTCGCCGTTCTGGACGGCCTTGTGCAGCGCCGTCCCACCAGCCCGGCTGTCCGCGCCGAACACGTCGCCACCCGCGGCGAGCAGGGCACGGACGACAGCGGCGTGCCCGGTGCCCGCGGCGATCTGCAGGGCGGTCAGGCCGGACGCCGCCTCGCGCTCGTCCGGATCGGCGCCGTCCCGCAGGAGGGTCGACACCAGTTCGGCGTCACCCGCGCGAATAGCGGCAATCAACCGCACACCGATGTCGGATCGGAAGAGGGCGATTTCCGGAGCGGAATCGAAGAACGCCTTCCACTGTTCGACCAACCCGTCCTCGCCGATCGTGATGAGCATCGTGAACTCGAAGTCCACGGTCATCCCGGTTCCGCGATGGGTGAGTTTCTGGTAGTTGACGACGACGGCGCGGTTGTCCTCGACCAGCAGTTCCCGCTGCTCGAACTCGACGATGTCGGTCTGCAGGGTGCGCAGCCGGAACGCCTCGACCACGCCCGCTTTCCCTTGCCAGGCCTTGAGGTTGGGGATGACGGTGTTGAACTCGTTGCCGGGGAGTTCGAACACGATGGACTCGGACACCGCGCCGAGAACGCCGTCCAGGTCACCTGCCTGGATGTCGGCGAAAAGCTTCCGCACAATTTCCCGAGTGCGCGTGGAATCAACCATGGTTTGTCCTTCCGGGGTTCGTCCTTGCACCACCCACACAATCAGAGCGGTTCACGTCCGACAACGAAAATGGGCATTCGCGAGCACACTCCGCGCACTGCGCCGAATTGCGTGCACTCGCCCGAACGTAACTGGTCAGGTTGTTTGTAGGGCTTGATCGTCTCTGTGGGATGATCTTGGGGTGCAGGCCGGGGATGGGCGTCCGTCGTATGACGTGCTTGCCGCCCTGGTGGTGCGTCAAGCGGCGGTGATC
>JBDSAJ010000331.1:0-9010 GCA_039922235.1 Umezawaea sp. | reverse complement strand
ACTGGTTCCTCCTTGAACGTGAGCTAAGCAAGCGCTTAGAAACTACTCCGCGCGGGCTGGCTCGCGCCAGCTTGACGGCATAGCATGTCACCAGCACCATACCGACTGGTCGGAATGTAGTCACGAGGAGGCTTGTGCCGGTGGAGGACCGCAGGTTCGAGGGCAAGGTCGCGCTGATCACCGGTGCGGCGAACGGAATCGGCGCGGGCGTGTCCCGGCGCCTCGCCGAGCTGGGGGCGCGCGTCGTCGTCGCCGACATCGACGGCGACCGGGGCAAGGTGATCGCCGACGAGGTCGACGGCCTGTACGTGCACTGCGACGTGCGCGACCCCGAGCACAGCAAGGCGGCCGTCGCGGCGGCGGTGGAGCGGTTCGGCGCGCTGGACATCGTCGCGCTCAACGCGGGCATCGCCACCGGGTTCGGCATCGGCGACGACTTCGACCCCGAGCGCTACCGCAGCGTCATGGGCATCAACCTCGACGGCGTGGTCTACGGCGTGCACGCGGCGCTGCCCGCCCTGCGGGCGAGCCACGGCCAGATCATCGCGACGGCGAGCATGGCGGGCATCACCCCGACACCGATGGATCCCCTCTACGGGGCCAACAAGACCGCCGTCGTGGGGCTCGTGCGCTCGCTGGCGCCGTCGCTGGTCCGCGACCGCGTGCGGGTCAACGCCCTGTGCCCGTCGTTCGCCGACACCGCCATCCTCGGGTCGTTCCGCGAGCAGCTCGACGCGGCGAAGATGCCGATCATGGAGGTCTCCGACGTCGTGACGGCCTTCATGGCGATCGCCGAGTCGAACGGCACCGGCGAGTGCTGGTTCGTCGTCCCCGGCCGCGAGCCGCAGCCCTTCACCTTCCGCAACGCCCCCGGTCCGCGCAGCGCGACCGGGGACCGCATCACCGTCGACCCCGGCGCTTTCGCGACCGGACAGGAGGCCTGAACACCGTGCGTGCCATCCAGATCACCGAGTTCGGCGGCCCCGAGGTCCTCACCGAGGCCGAAGTGCCCGACCCCGTGGCCGGTCCCGGCGAGGTGCTGATCGACGTCAGCCGCGCCGGCCTGAACTACGCCGACACCCACCAGGCCGAGAACTCCTACCTGGCCAAGATGGAACTCCCGCTGGTGCCCGGCGGCGAGATCGTCGGCACCACGCCGGACGGTCGCCGCGTGGTCGCGCTGACCAGCGGTGGCGGCGGGTACGCGCAGAAGGCCGTCGCGCCCGAGGCGACGACGTTCGAGGTGCCGGACGGCGTGGACGACCTGACCGCGCTCAGCCTGGTCGTGCAGGGCGCCACGGCGTGGCTGCTGCTGCGCCGCAGCGCGCACCTGGCCGAGGGCGAGAGCGTCGTCGTGCACGCCGCCGCAGGCGGGGTCGGCTCGATCGCCGTGCAGCTGGCGAAGCTGTGGGGCGCGGGCCGCGTCATCGCGACCGCGAGCACCGACGACAAGCGCAAGCTGGCGCTCGACCTCGGCGCCGACGTCGCGATCTCCTCGACCGAGGCGAACATGACGGATGCGTTGAAGGAGGCCAACAACGGCCGCCGCGTCGACATCGTGCTCGACATGACCGGCGGCACCGTGACGGACCAGAGCCTCGCCGCGCTGGCGCCGTTCGGCAGGCTCGCGTTCTACGGCATGGCCAGCCGCGAGAAGCCCGAGTCGATCGAGCCCGGCAAGCTGCTCGTGCGTTCCACGGCCGTCATCGGCATGTGGCTGCCGCACGCGTTCCGGCTGCCCGGCCGCGTCGTGCACCAGGCGATGGACGAGCTGTTCGCACTCGTGCTCGACGGCAAGCTGCGCGCCGTCCCCGGCGGCGAGTACGGCATGTCCGACGTCCGCCAGGCGCACGAGGACCTGCGGGCCCGCCGCACCAGCGGCAAGCTCCTGCTGGACCCGAATCGCTAGTGCGGTGGCCGCAATCCTCACCGTGTTCCGCGCGGCGATGAACCGCTCACGGCGGCGCGAAACCCGGCAAGGGTCGGCGGCATCCCACTAGAACGCGAAGGGCCCCTTCCGAAGTACCGGAAGGGGCCCCTTTTCGTCGGAGGTCAGTCGCTCAGCTCGGCCAGCGCCTGCTTGACCTTCGCCAGTTCGGCCTCGAGTTCCTCCATGCGGGTGCGGTGCTGGTCGCGCGCCGCTTCCAGGACGGTCTCGATGCCGCTGAAGATGTCCTCGTGCAGTTCCTTCGCGGCCTTGGACACCGCGATGGCCGGGATGGTGAGGCCCTGCACGACGCGCTGCGTGCCGTGCAGCAGGTCGGCCTGCCAGTCGCCGTCCATGGTTCCGGTCACCGTCAGCGTCAGCTCGACGGTCCGGGTCTTCTTCGCCGTGCTCTTCGCCCGCTTGACCGGCTTGGCCGGGGCCTCGTCCTGGACCGGCTCGGCGGCGGTGTCCGCCTCCGGCTTCGCCGAGGACTCCGACTTCGCCGCGGGAACCGACTCCGCAACGGCCTCGGGGGCCGCCGGAATCGTGGCTTCCACCGCGTCTACCTGGTCACTCTGCTCCGTGAGCGTGTTAGACACGTTCTGGTTTCCTCTCTAGCAATACCGGCTCGACCCGGCCATAGCATAGAACACTTGTTCGATGCCGATACCTCAGGCTCGTACTCGCGCACCAGCGCGCCGCGGTCGTGCGGCCCATCTTCGCACCCCTGGTCGCGGGCGCGGAAAAGGGCGGCGGCCCCTTCGGCCACCGCCCTTCCGACCTCCGCGTTCAGCGCTGCGGCGGGTACGGGTCCTGCGGGTTCGCCTGGTAGCCAGGCTGCTGCGCCTGCGGCGAGGACGGCGGGTACGCGTTGGGCGGCGGGCCCTGGTGCGGCTGCGGCTGTTGCTGCGCGGTCGGTTGCTGCTGCGCCGGCGGCGGGGTGGGTACGGAACCCGGTCCGGTCGGCACGGGCTGCGCGACCACGGTCGGCTCCGCCATCGACGCCCGCTGCCGCTCGTCCTCACGGGTGCGGCGGTACGCCTCGGTCTCGGCCCGCACGCGCGGGGCCTCCTCCTCGGCCTTGGCCAGCCAGCGGTCCCACCTGGCCTGCATCGGCCTGACCAGCCCGCCGCCGACGCCGACCACCGCGATGCCACCGACGGTGGCGAGGACCGTGATCAGGATCGGCGTGGTGACGGTGGTGGCGATGCCGATCTGGTTCAGCGCCGCGATGACACCGATGCCGATGATGAACCAGGAGGCGATCTTCGCGACGGTCGGCCCGTAGGACAGCCCGCCCATCGCGCGGGACGCGAGGTCCCGCACCGCGCGGGCGATCGCGGCGGCGACCACGATGATGATGATCGCGACGACGGCCCTCGGCAGCCAGGCGACGATGTCGGTGAGCAGCGCGCTCACCGGGTTCGAGCCGAACAGGCCGAACGCGATCTGCAGCGCGATCAGCAGCACGGCGTAGTAGACGATCTGGGCGACCAGTCCCGCGGCGTCGAACCTGGTCCGCGCCAGTGCGTCGCCGATGCCGCCGTGCTGCACGGCGCGGTCGAAGTGCACGTGCTCCAGGACCTTGCGCACGCCGGTGCGCAGCAGCCGGGCGACGAACCACCCGATGACCAGCACCAGCAGGAATCCGACGAGCTTCGGCAGGAAGGTGACCACGGAGCGCAGCGCGTCTCCCGCGGCGTCACCCAGCCCTTGTGCGACGAGCGTGGTTGTCATCATGCCCGGCTTCCTCAGGAGGATTCGTCTCCCGGACCGGTTTCCACCCGGACACCGCGGTAAACCCGAGGTTCAGACCTGCTCTGGAGGCCTGGCGCCCACCGTCCGCTGCCGCTCCACCCCGACCACCCCCGCCACGGCCGAAAGCGCCCGGAACGATGACGGGGCCACCGATCCCGTCACCATCCCCAGCGCTTCCAGCACGTCGTCCACCACGAGACCCGCCGCCGCCAAGTCGGCGACGACGGCGGGCAGCCGGTCCAGGCTGTCGTCGGCGATCGAGATCACGACCTTGTCCACCGGCGACCTCCGGGTGCACCTCAGGGAGCTTGCACCAATCCTGCACCGACATCCGTGGAAGGCAAGGGGAGACGACGGGCGGTCTGCGCCAGCCGGGCCCACAGCTCGAACCCGCGGGAGCCGTACCTCTCGGCCATCAGCGCGGCGACGCCCGCGACGTGCGGCGTAGCCATGCTGGTGCCCTGCAAGCGCTTCGTGCCGGGCGGCACGTTCCAGCTGGAGTACACGTCGACGCCTGGCGCGACCACGTCGACCGCGCCGACGGTGTCGGTCGTGCCGCAGGAGAAGAACGCGATGGCGCGCTGCACGTCGATCGCCCCGACCGCCATGATCGACGGGCAGTTCGCCGGGTGCCCCACCGGGTTGACGGTGCCGGGGCGCCTGCTCTCGTTGCCCGCCGCGGCCACGATCAGCGTGCCCTTGGCCAGTGCGCGCGACGCCGCCTGCTCGAAGATCGCCGAGTACGGGGTGCCGGGCCGGACGCTGGCGCCCAACGACATCGAGACGACCGCGCACCCGTTGGCGATGGCCCACTCGATGCCCGCGAGGATCCCGCCGTCGGAGCCGGAACCCGCGTTGCTGAGCACCTTGCCAGCGAAGATCTCCGCCTCGTAGGCGACCCCGTAGCCGGGGCCGGAAGCGGGTTTGCGCGGCCCGCAGGACGCGCCGATGCAGTGCGTGCCGTGGCCGTGCACGTCGTCCACCGTCTCACCGGTGATGAACGAGCTGGTCGTCACCGTGCGGCCGACGAAGTCGGCGTGCGCGACGGTGAACCCGGTGTCCAGCACCGCGACCCGGATGCCCTTGCCGGTGGCGGTGCTCAGGTTGGCGCCCACGGCCTGCAGGCCCCAGGTGAAGACGCTCTCGTCCACGACGGCCGCGTCCGTGGCCGCGTCCGTGGTCGTGATGGCGTGCACGACCCGTTCGGCTTCCACGGCGAGCACCGGGCCGGGCCCGTCGATCGCGCGGTTCAGGCCGGGGAGCTGGTCGGGGGAGGCGTCCACGAGCGCGATGCCCAGCTCGTGGAAGATCACCCCGTCGGCTCCCGCGATCTGGTCGGCGACGGTGTCGGCCGTGGACGCGACCTGGATGCCCGCGACCCGGTCGAGTTCCCGGACACCTGCGGCGGTGGAGTTGTTCTCCAGGAGCACCAGATAACGACCGGTCGTTTCGGTGCTCGTCGGTTCTGACATGACGACCCCCTTCGGGGACGGTTGACGGCGGTCAAACCTATGCCCGTAGTGAGACGTCGAAGCCCGTCCAGATACCGGGCTTCACCCGAATGCCCAAGCAGGTTCAGGCGGTTGCCGTGTTCCGGACGTCCCGCCGCCTGCGCACGAGCCCGACCACCGGCTCCACGATGCGCGCGGCCACCGGTCCCAGCACCGCCATCAGCAGCACGTACGCCGTCGCCAGCGCGGCCAGCTTCTCGTCCACCGCGCCGGACGCCACGGTCAGTCCCGCGATGACGATGGAGAACTCGCCGCGCGCCACCAGCGCCGCGCCCGCGCGGGCCCGGCCGAGCTTGGCGATCCCCTGCCACTTCGCGGCCCACCAGCCGGTCGCGACCTTCGTCAGCGTCGTCACGACGGCCAGCGCCACGGCGACGCCGAGCACCGGCGGGATGGACGCGGGGTTGGTGTTGAGGCCGAAGACGACGAAGAACATCGCGGCGAACAGGTCGCGCAGCGGTTCGAGCATCCGGGTCGCGTTCTCCGCCGTGGAACCGGAGATCGCGATGCCGAGCAGGAACGCGCCGACCGCCGCGGACACCTGGAGCTCCGAGGCGATGCCCGCCACCAGCAGCGCCGAGCCGAGGACCTTGAGCAGGAACACCTCGGCGTCCGGCGAGTCGACGACCGCCGAAACGTACTTCCCGTACTTCAGCGCGATCACCAGCACCACGGCAGTATCAAAATCCACACCCGTGACACGGGTGGCTGACCCGTTTACCCTGGTCAGCAAGGGGAGGGATCACACGTGTTCAGTAGCTACAACGATGCAGAGCGTGAATGGAAGGCGGTCCGGTACCTGCGCATCTCGGACCTGACGGACACCTCTACCTCAATCCCGAGGCAAGACAAGGAGACTGCTAAGCGGGTCTCGCAGCTCAACGGGCGGGTAGTTGCGACGTTCTCCGACGTGGACAAGTCAGGGTTCCACACTCACGTGCACCGTCCCGACTGGGACAAGGCCCAAGCGGCGATCAGGGCCGGTGTCGGTGATCTTCTGATCGTGTTCAAGGTGGACCGCGCGACCCGTCAGGGCATCCCGCAAGCCGCCGAGATCATCAAGCTTGTGTACGAGACCGAGTGCCGGTTCGTCTCGGCGCTGGACGGGATCGACTCAAACAATCCCGGTTGGGAACTGTCCCTGATCATTCTTGCGGACCAAGCTCATAAAGAGTCCAAAAATACCTCGGGCCGCGTGGCTCACATGCGGGCAGATGAGCGGGACCACGGCCGATGGATGGGGCCACGTCCGTACGGGTCCATCGTGACGCCGGAACGAAAGCTCATTCGGCACCCAGTTGAAGCCGACCGAATCGCGGAAATGCTCGCCATGTGGATGGCGGGCAAGTCGTTTCGCGCTATCGCGAGGTACGCCAACGCACAGGGGTGGGATTGTCCTCGATACGCCGTGCGCAAGCATCGAATCGCAGAGTTGGAGAGCAAGAAAGAGCCGTTGAAGGCTCAAAAGCTCCGCGATAAGCCGATCAAGACGCCAAACACATGGTCTAGCACCCCGATTATCAACCTTTTGCTCTCGGCGACTATGGTCGGCTATCTTCCGCACGAGGGCACCTTGTACCGGCACAGCGTGACCGGGGAACCTCTGCGGGCGTACGTCGAGGACAGTGAACCGCCGCTATCCATCTCAGACTGGGCCACGTACAAGATGGTTCACGGGGAGCGCGTGCCGAGCCACTTTGAACGCAGTGTCACCCCTGGTAGTCGCTCGCAGACCACCAAGCGAGAGGCCCGCGTCTTGCTGATTGACTTCCTGTACTGCTGGGAATGCGGTAGCCGGATGATCTGTGACGACATGATCAAGTACCCCCGGTATCGCTGTGAGCAGCGTTCTCGTGGAAAACGGTGTCCTGGTGTGTCGGTCAACGTCCAAGGGGCCGAAAGGATCATCGTTCCGCAGGTTCTTGACCGCATCGGTGCCCTTGAGCCGGACGACCCTTCCATCATCGCTATCGCCGAGCGATGGGCCGACCAGCAACACCCCGACCGGGCGCAACGCCGTACTGAGCTAGAACGGCTGATCAGCGAAGAAGACAAGTTCATTGCGCAGCTTGAGGACGAGAAGCTACGCGGGGACATGTTCAAGGGGGATCGCGGCGAGAAGCGGTTCAAGGCCAAGCACGCGGCGGCCGAGAGTCGGCTTGCTCAGTACGACAAGGAACTTGCCGAAATTACCCCAGAATCACGCCCCCTTGACGTCAGCTTTCTCCACCAACTTGAGTTGGTGCGAGAGGCGTGGGGAGAGTCCCCGCTCAACGAGCAACGTGAGTTCCTGTCTCTCGTCCTCAACCGGGTATACGTCAACAAGTCCGGCCATCAGGGGGAGCGGCCACACCTAGGCCGGTTCAAGTTCTGGTACCCCGGTGAGCCGGAGCCCGAAGGCGTGGGGGCGCTCGGCAAGCCCGAGGACGAGGACGTGCCCACGTTCGCCGAGGCGCACGATCTGTATGAGACGGCCGACCAGTCGTCCCGCGTGGTTCACGAGGAACGCGCGGGGGAGTACGTCGAGATCGGCTAGCCGGTAGGGACCTAGACGGCCCCGAACCGCCTTAAGTCCCCTGTTGAGGGCCTTGAGGACCGGTTCGGGGCCGTTTCGTGTCTCTCTGGGCTAATGGAGATACCTGGACGCCCGTCCGGGTCGCTGGGAGACGCGGGATCGCAGGCCTCGGCCCCAGGTGTGTAGAAGATGCACACTTGGGGTCGTTCCCGTAAAGCCTTATATTTCTTCTTCTTCCTTCCTATGGCAGAAGTAGAAACAGCAGCATCCTTGCATCTTTTGCACACCCGCCGACGTGCGTCCGTTGGTGTGCACACCACACGTCACAGGTGTGTCACGGATATCGGCCCTCTCGGCAAAACCCCAGGTCGCTTGTTGTGGCACGGGGGGTGTACTAGGTGAGAGGCAATACCGCAATCGCAGGGGGCGTGCATGGTGAGCAAGGCTTGCCGAACAT
The DNA here is from genome assembly GCA_039922235.1 of Umezawaea sp. Lineage (GTDB taxonomy): Bacteria > Actinomycetota > Actinomycetes > Mycobacteriales > Pseudonocardiaceae > Umezawaea. The sequence continues at coordinate 842 of JBDSAJ010000331.1, read as the reverse complement.
GCCCCGGCATAGCGGTACAGGGCTCCTCGCAGTGCGCCCGATGTGGCAGCGGCCCAAGGAATCAATCCGCCGAGCTTGCACGTCGCGCACTGCGACGCGAGGTGAACGCGCGAGGACGTGCACAGTGTGCCGACTGCAAACGCATCCACCCGGCAAAGGGCATCCGTGTTGACCACGTAGTCCCGCTGTCTGCGGGTGGACGTGATGAGCTTCGCAACCTGCAAACTCTGTGCGTTTCTTGCCATGCAACGAAAAGCGCAGCGGATGAGGTAGCTCGCTACCTGCCGACGACGCGTACCGAGTAGGCGCGGGGGTACCGCTTGCCGGGGGCAGGTCGCGGGCTACCCGAGAACTGCACGGCAGTCCCTACGGCAACCGTTGCGCGGCCGTCAGTGAGGTCATCCCGCGACACGAACCAACTGGTTCCGTCTTCCGCCGTGATGAACCCTTGGGTTGCACCAGCGTCCCACCTGGTGACTGTTCCATGGCTGGCCCTGCCGCTGCTGCTGGCCCCTAGTCGGGCGATGTCCGTTGTGCCTACTCGGCGAGCTACTCCCACAAAGCGAAGTGAGCCGCTGTGAGCTGTGCCGAACGCCTCGGCATCCTCGTGCGAGTCGAACGTGACTTGGTAAAGCGATTCGCCCGTGTCGAACACTGCGGCGAACTGTGCGGGCTGCGGATGCATAGCGCAATTGTGGCGCTGGTGGAGGGTGGGGCAGGGGAATTTCAAAGTCGGTTTGTGCTGGTAGCGGCCGCGATGATGGGCAGGATCCGGGTCCGGTCGGCAGCGATGTATTGCAGAGTCCGGGTGATCCGGGTGATCCCGGCCAGACGTAACAGAC
>JBDSAJ010000330.1:0-8669 GCA_039922235.1 Umezawaea sp. | reverse complement strand
TCCCACACGCCGAGCTGTCTGAGCACGCGCAAGGCGTTGCCCTGCAAGGTGATCCCCGATCCGGTGGTCGTCGCGTCCGGCTTGACCTCTACCAGGTCGACGGCCACACCACGCTCGGCGAGCAGGATGGCGGTGGCCGTTCCCGCGGCCCCGCCGCCGATGACGAGCACGCTGCTGACAGCGGGCATCAGTGCCTCCTTCTCACTTGACCGCGATGGGGTTGACCGGGGCGCCGACCGCGCCGGTCACCGGGATGGGCGCGGCGGTCAGCCAGAACTCGTACCGGCCGTCCTCGGCGCAGTCGGCCGCGAGCGCGTCGAAGTCCCACATCTCGCCGAGGAACAGCCCGATGTGGGGGATCGCGACCTGGTGCAGTGGCTGGAACGCGTGGTCGAACTCGTTGGGGCGCACCTCGAAACCCCAGGTGTCCGTGGCGATGGCGGCGATCTCGCTGTCGTGCAGCCACCGCGCGGTGGTGAACGACAGGCCGGGTGCCGGTCCGCCCGCGTAGTCGCCCCAGCCGTCGCGGCGGGCCCGCGCGAGCTGCCCGGTGCGCACGCACAGCAGGTCGCCGCGCCGCACCCGCACGCCGTGCGCGGCAGCCGTGGCGTCCAGGTGCTCCGCGGTGATGGCGAAGCCGTCGGGCAGTTCGCCGTCGGAACCCAGCACCCGGCCGACGTCGAGCAGCACGCCGCGGCCCGCGATCAGGCCCGCCACGGTCTCGATGCCGGTGACGGCGTCGCCGAGGCTCGTGACGACGTCGCCCGCGCGGCGGCCGTTGTAGGCCATGCCGTGGTCGAAGATGTGGCCGAGGCCGTCCCACTGCGTGGAGGCCTGCAACGGCATGAACACCACGTCGTCCGCACCGCCGATGCCGTGCGGGAACCCCTGCGTGCCGCGCTCGGCGTCCAGTCCGGTGTCGAGCATCGTGTGGACCGGGTTCGTGCGCCGCCGCCAGCCCTTCTGCGGACCGTCGGCGTCGAAGCTCTGGGCCAGCGAGAACGCCGCGCCCCGCAGGATCAGCTCGGCGGCCGACGCCCTGGTGGCCTCGTCGAGGAAGTTCAGCGTGCCGATCACGTCGTCCTCGCCCCAGCGCCCGGCGTTGGAGCAGTGCTTCGCCGCCTCGGCGATGGCGCCTTCCGGATCGGTCCGGTCCAGCCCGCCGGTCACGGGGCCACGCACCGGACGCGCTGGGTGCCCAGCGCGGTGATGGTGCCCTCCATGACGTCGCCCGTGCGCAGCAGCCGCCCGTGGTGCAGGCCGTTCCCGGCCGGGCTGCCGGTGAGGACCAGGTCGCCGGGCAGCAGCGGCACGGTCCGCGAAGCGGCGGCGACCAGCGCGGCGACGTCGAAGACCATGTCCTTCGTGGACTCGTCCTGCATGACGTCCCCGTTGAGCCGCAACGTGATCGTCGGGTGGTCGGGCACGAACTCGGCGGGCACCAGCCACGGGCCGGTCGGCAGGAAACCGGGTGCGTTCTTCGCGCGGAACCAGTCGGTGCCGATCTCCGGCATGTCCCGGCGGAACACCAGGTCCCGCGTCGTCACGTCGTTGACGATCGTGTAGCCGGCCACGTGCTCCAGCGCGTGCTCGGGGGCCACCCGGAACGCGGGCCTGCCGATCACGGCCGCCAGTTCCAGCTCCCAGTCGTGCTGCTCGGAGTACGCGGGCAGCACGAGGTCGTCGTGCGGACCCGCGACCACGGTGGGCAGCCCGAGGAAGAAGTACGGCTCACCCTCGGCGATCCGGCGGTCCATCATCGCCGCGGCCTCGGCACGCACCTGCTCCTCGGGCTTGCCCGAAGCGTGCTTCACCGCCAGGTCGATCACGTGCGTGCGGTAGTTGGCGCCCGCCTGGAGGACCTGCCGGGGTGCGACCGGGGCGTGCACGGCGAGGCCGTCCAGCGGTCGCCAGCCCTCGGGTGCCGCGGCCAGCGCGCGCAGCCGGGGGAGTGCCGCGTCCCAGTCGGCCAGCAGCTCGGTGACGCTCTCGGGCAGTTCCCGCGCGCGGTCGTCCACGACGAGGGCGGTGAAGGGCGGGGCTTCCCCGGCGGACAGCACACCGAGGGCGAACACGTCGTTGGGCATGTCCCCACCCTGGGCCCGGCCGTGGACATCAGGGAAGTCGAAGTTCATGATGTCGGTCATCAGTCGGGTCGATGAGGAGCTGCCGATGAACCTGGCCACGCTCGACCTGAACCTGCTGGTGCCGCTGGACCACCTGCTGCGCGAGCGCAGCGTCACCCGTGCCGCCGCCCGGCTCGGACTCGGCCAGCCCGCACTCAGCGCGTCGCTGGCCCGGTTGCGCCGCCACTTCGGCGACGAGCTGCTCACCCGCGTCGGCAACAGCTACGAGCTGACACCACTGGCCGTGCAGCTCCGCGAACGCACCGGGACCGCGCTCGCGGGCATCGAGCGGGTGTTCGCCAGCGAGCCCGCGTTCGACCCGGCGTCGTCGCAGCGCACGTTCTCGGTGCTGGTGTCGGACTACCCGATGGCGGTGGTCGGCGAGCACGTCGGCCGCATCCTGGACGAGACGGCGCCGCACGTGCGGCTGCGGTTCGACCGGTACACCACACCGATGATCGACGCCGCCGAGGAGACCCTGCGGATGGTGGACGGGCTGGTGATGCCGCACGGGTTCGTCTCCGACGTGCCGCACCTCGACCTGTGGACGGACGACTGGAGGGTCCTGGTCGCGCGGTCCAACACCGCCGTCGGCGACACGATCACCATGGCGAACCTGGCCGAGCTGCCGTGGGTGCTGACCTACCACGCGCCCTCGGCGTTCACCCCCGCCTCGCGCCAGCTCCAGATGCTCGGCGTCGAGCCGCGCGTGCAGCTCGTGGCGGAGAGCTTCCTGGCACTGCCGTGGCTGATCGCGGGCACCGACCGGATCGCCTTGGTGCAGGCCGAACTGGCACCGCGCCTCACGTTCGGCGGCGAGGTGCGCGCCCTGCCGTGCCCGTTCGACGCCCTGCGCCTCACCGAGGCGCTGTGGTGGCACCCGGTGCACGACCGCGACCCGGAGCACGCCTGGCTGCGGTCGGTGTTCGCCGAAGCTGGCCGCCGGATCGAAGCGCGCCGCAGCTAGTGGCTCGTCCGGAGGGGTTACAGCCAGCCGCGCTCGTCGGCCACTCGCAGGGCCTCCAGCCGGGTGCGGGTGCCGGTCTTGGTGGTGGCCCCGGACAGGTAGTTCCGCACGGTGCCCTCGGCGAGGTACAGCCGAGCCGCGATCTCGGCCACGGTGGCGCCGGAGCGGGCGGCGATGAGCACGTCGCGTTCGCGGGCGGTGAGCGGCGACTCGCCTGCCGCGAGGGTGGCCGCGGCCAGCACCGGGTCCACGACCCGCTCGCCTGCCGCGACCCGCCGGATCGCGTCGGCGAGCGTGGCGGCCGGGGCGTCCTTCACGACGAAACCGAGTGCGCCTGCCTCCATCGCCCGGCGCAGGTAGCCGGTGCGGCCGAAGGTGGTCAGGATGACCACGCGGCAGTCGGGCACCTGTGCGGTGAGCACGGCGGCCGCCGCGAGCCCGTCCAGCCCCGGCATGTCGATGTCCAGCAGTGCGACGTCCGGGCGGTGTGCCAGCGCCGCGGCCGTCACCTCGTCGCCGCGGCCGACCGAGGCCACCACCTCGAAGTCCGGTTCGAGGTCTAGCAGCACGCCCAGCGCCTGCCGGATCAGCTCCTGGTCGTCGGCCAGCAGCAACCGGATCGTCATACCGGCGCCTCCACCCGCAGCGACCACCCGCGGGGCTGCGCCGGACCCGCGGTCAGCACTCCGTCGGCCGCTGCCACCCTGGCCCGCAGGCCGTCCAGTCCCGACCCCGCGCCTGCCGGACCTCCGATCCCGTCGTCGCGCACCTCCACGGAGGTCGCGGTCAGTTCGACCGTGCACCGCCCGGCCCTGGCGTGCCGCACCACGTTCGTCAGCCCTTCCCGCACGACACAGCCGAACAGCTCCTGCCGCTCCGGCGGCACCCCGTCGAAGGCGGTGGGCAGGTCGGCGGCGACCCCTGCTGCCCGCAGCAGTTCGCGGCCGCGGGCGAGCTCTCCGGCGAGCGTGACGTCCCGGTACCCGGCCAGCGCGGCCCGCACCTCGACCAGCGCCTGACGGGCCAGTTGCTCCACCGACTCCATCTCGGCCAGCGCCGCGGGCGGCGCGCCAACGGCCAGCCGCCGTGCCAGGGTGCTCTTCACGGTGATGGCGGTGAGCGAGTGCCCGAGCAGGTCGTGCAGGTCCCTGGCGATCCGGTTGCGCTCGGCCTCCGAGGCCAATGCGGCCACTTCCGCCCTGGCCTCGCGCAGCTGCTGGTTCGCCGTGGTCGTGCTGCTGAAGGCGTGCACCAGCAGCGCGGTGAACACGACGGCCACCGCGTAGTACCAGCTCGGGTCGGTGCTCCAGCCGGGCACCACCATCGGCACCACGACGCACGCCGTGGCGCCCAGCCCCACGAGGGCGATCGCCGTGCGGCCGCCGACGCGCGTCGCTGCCGACGGCACGATCACCGCGGCCAGGATGAGCACGTTCTCGTGGGCCAGCGGCGCGACCAGCACCGCCAGCACCGTCATCACCGCCACCAGCCACCAGCAGGCCCGCCACGCCGATCGCATCGCGGCCACCACGACGCCCAGGTAGCACGCGGAGATGCCCACCAGCAGCAGGTAGCCGGCGACGAGCCCGGCGCCGCGCGCGTACTGGGCGACACCGGCGCCGACCAGGAACGGGTAGCAGAGCATGCCCAGCGAGAGCAGCAGCCTGCGCCGCTCGTCAGGGCCGAGCGGCGCCGCGGATTTCAGCCGGTGATCCACGTCGGCGACGGTACCGCCACGCCGTTGGGCCTGCGCGGACGTCGTGCTCACCCGGCCGCGAAGGTGGCGCGCACCGTCCGGGAGAAGGTCACCAGGACGACGATGAGCAGCAGCGCCCCGCACACCCCGTTCTCGACCTTGAACCAGACCGGGAAGCCGCCGGGGATGGACTCGATCACGATGACCGCCACCACCTGGGCCAGCGCGATGACCCGCACCCTGCGGAAGCTGCTCCGCGAGCCCTTGGCCATGGACACGCCGAGCGCGAAGGTGATCAGGGAGGCGACGGCGAGGATCGAGCCGCGGATCCACACCGCGTCGGTGACGATGTCGGGGTAACCGCTGAACACCACGATCGTCAGCAGGGTCAGCACGCTCAGCGCCGCGTAGCAACCGAGCAGCACCCGTGCGATGTGCAGCTTCTCGCGGGCGTCGGGGTCGGTCACGGTTGCGGTCGGGTTGGTCTGGTTCGTCATGCGCTCAATGCTGATCAACCGGCGTTCACCCTGGTAGCGACGTTGTCCATCACTTCGTCGTGACATCTGTCAGAAATCGGACATGTGGACAGTCCGGGGGTGGCCGCAGGCTGAGGGGGGCTGTCAGCGCCCAGGGCGACTACGCCGAGGCCATCGCCGTGCACGAGGACTTCGTCCTGACCGTCCCCGAGTCCCTGCCCCTGGAGAAGGTCGCGCCGCTGCTGTGCGCCGGGGTCACCCTGTACTCGCCGCTGAGGCACTGGAACGCCGGGCCGGGCACGAAGGTCGCCATCGTCGGCCCCACCTCAACATATAGCGCACGGGGGGTCTTGCCGCAAGACCCCGGTGATGGCCCAGAATTCGCGGGCTCGCAACGGGTGCGGGCGGTGGACGAGGGGGAATTCGATGCGTGTGCTGCTGTCGACGATCGGGTCACGCGGTGACGTCCAGCCGGTCGTCGCGCTGGCGTCGAGGTTGAGGGAGTGTGGCGAGGAGGTCCGGGTGTGCGCGCCGCCGGACTTCGCGGAGTGGGTCGAGGGCCTCGGGATCCCCTTCACACCGGTCGGGCCACTGCTGCGCTCGACCGCGAAGCCCGGTTCGGCGGCTCGACCGTCGCCCGAGCAGGTGCGCCAGGCCGTGGCCGGCACGGTCGCCGCCCAGTTCGCGGCGGTCGCCGAGGCGGCGGAGGGCTGCGACGTGGTCGTGGCGGGCGGTGCGCTGCAGATCGCCGCCCGCTCGATCGCCGAGCACCGGGGGATCGGCTACGTCTACGCGGCCTACTGCCCGATCAGCCTGCCGTCACCGCACCACGCGCCGCCGGTGTACGGAACGCTGGGCCAGCGGCCGCCGGACGGGTCGGTCGACAACCGCACGCTGTGGGCGACGGACGCGACTCACTGGAACGCCATGTGGGGCGACGCCCTGAACACCCACCGGGCCGACCTCCGCCTCGCACCGGTCGCGGACGTGCGCGGCCACATCTTCACCGACCGGCCGTGGCTGGCCGCCGACCCGGTGCTGGCACCCTGGCCCCAGCCGTCGGACCTGGACGTCGTGCAAACGGGCGCCTGGATCCTGCCGGACGAACGGCCGCTGCCCGCGGACCTGGAGGCGTTCCTGGACGCGGGGGAGCCGCCGGTCTACTTCGGGTTCGGCAGCATGAAGGCCCCCGAGGACGTGGCCAAGACGATGGTCGAGACCGCGCGGGCGCTCGGCCGTCGCGCGATCATCTCCACCGGCTGGGCCGACCTGGAACTACCGGACGACGGACCCGACTGCACGGCCGTCGGCGAGGTCAACCAGCAGGCGCTGTTCCAGCGGGTCGCCGCGGTCGTGCACCACGGCGGCGCGGGCACCACCACCGCTGCCACGCGAGCAGGCGCCCCACAGGTCGTCGTCCCGCAGCTGTACGACCAGCACTACTTCGCCCAGCGGGTCGAACACCTCGGCATCGGCCGCGCGCACCCGGCCGCGACGCCCACCACCGACTCACTGGCCGCGGCACTCGGCCCGGCCCTTGAAACTGGCGCCGTCGCCCGTGCCGTCGCTGCCGAGGTGCTCACCGACGGCACGACGACCGCCGCCTGGCGGCTGGTCGCCGGTCACACCACGGAGAAGGCGAGCGGGTCGCCGCGGCCATGAGGTCGTGCTTCGGGCCGGGTGCAGTGGTGCACAGGGAAGACCGGCGTCGGGTCCGGAGCACAACCCGTCCTTGGGGAACAGCCCCGCCTGCGCGGGGAAGACTTCGTCACCGGGTTCGTGCGCACGTGCATGACCGGAACACCCTCGCCTGCGCGGGGAAGACCCCGAGGTGGGCGCGTCCAGTCCGGCGACGAGGGGAACACCCTCGCCTGCGCGGGGAAGACGCTTCTTGACCAGCAAGTTCACTGACCGGTCGGTGGTTTTGGCATGGGTTCAACGTGATCGGTATCCCTGGCCATCGGGTCCATGATGAGGGGCGCTCTGGGAAGGGTTGCCCTGCTGGCCGCCACCGAGGAGTGACGTCACCCGCGGTGCCCATCGAGCAACTCGCGAGCCCGCGCGAGTTCGTGGTCGAGCAGGTCGTCGAGGTCGTCCGCGCTCCCCTCCCGCAACGCGCTCTCGAGCAACGGCATCGCCTCGGTCTCCCGGCCGACCCCGCACAGCAGATCGCCGAGCACCACCAGGGCGCGAACACGGGCAACCTCCCCGGTCTTGGTCCCCGCCAGCACTTCGCGCAACGTGGACTCGGCGGCGTCGAACCTGCCGAACTCCGCTTGCCGAAGCGCTTTCCGGTAGAGGCCGGCGACATTCACCTCTCGACCCTAGTGCGCATCGCCGACGCAAGGAGGCAGCGTGGCCAACACGGCTTTCCACAAAATCGGGTGCTGGTTCCGGGCCGAGCTCTCGCGGATTGACGAAGACGACGCGCCGATGCGTTGGGAGGCTTCGATCCTGTCTGCGTGAACGCGATCCCGACAAGGAGAAACGTGACCGGAACAGTGCTCAGACGCCTCAGCGCGTCGGTCGGCGCGGCCACCGCCATCGCGGCCTCGATCGTCATCGGAGGTTCGGCCGCTCAAGCTGTGGCCTCACCGCACATCGCGGTCCAGGACGTGGGAACCGCCAGCCACCGCACCTGGGCCTGCACGGTCCCGTCCGGCTACACGTACACCTCTTCGCGTCAAGGCAGCGACTGCGCAGCCTCGCCAGGGGCCTCTCCCTACGAATACCGGCTCGCCAGGGTCTGACGTGCCGAGGAAGTCCTTCCCAGCAGGTGAAGGGCTTCCTCGTGCGGGTCTAAGCGGCCGGCCAGGACGGGCGACACGACCGTGCTCAGGATTCGGATCCCGCAGGACCGTTTCCTGCCCAGCGAGGAATCCACGGGTGTAGACGTCGACGGCGCGCCGGCTGTTGGCGTCGATACGACCTCGCCAGAGGGTGAACAGATCGCCCATGCCGTCCCCTTCGGCCAGCGGTTCGCCAGAAGGACCTGGTCCTGGGGAGGCACGGCGAGGAGTGCCGCCAGGATGATGCCGATCCCGGCATCATCCTGGCGCGAAAGGTCACCAGCCGATGGGCAGGGTGGCGATGTAGTCGTTGAGCAGCCCGGAGATCACGCGGTGGTCGTTGAGGGAGAAGTGCCAGTCGCAGCCGAGGCGGTCCAGCCTCGGGTCGTCGTAGTTCCAGAAGCGGACGCGGTTGTCGCCGCGGGCGTTGCGGTCCTGGACGACCTGTTGAGCGGTGGGGGCGAACAGGTTCGTGGCGCTCACCACGATGGTCGTGGCGGTGCCGTACTGGGTGCGGAGCTTGTCGATGAAGCCCTGGTAGGCGGTCTTGTACGCGGTGACCAGGCTTTCCTGGGTCCACGGTTCGCCGGGGTTGACGGCGGTGGAGAAGTCGTT
>JBDSAJ010000329.1:0-13122 GCA_039922235.1 Umezawaea sp. | reverse complement strand
TGGGCGTGAATTTCGGGCCGGTGGGGGTGTGGGGGTGGATCCGGTCGACCCGGAAGGTGCGCCAGTCCTGGCGCTGGACGTCCCAGGCAACGAGGTACCAGCGTGGGCCCCAGCTGACGAGTTCGTGCGGTTCGGTGTCACGGATGCTGTCGGTGCCGTCGTGGCCGCGGTAGTCGAACCGGAGGCGGAGGCGGTCGCGGCACGCGGTCCCGATGGCGGTGAGCAGTTCGGCGTCCACGGTGGGCGCGGCCCTTGGTGCGTTCACTGTGGACACCTGTAGCGCGTGAATGCGGCGGCGGAGCCGGACGGGGAGCACCTGTTCGAGTTTGACCAGCGCGCGTAGCGCCGTCTCGCCGATGCCGTCGACGCTGCTCGCGGTCGCGGTCCGCAGCGCGATGGCGATGGCCACCGCCTCCTCGTCGTCGATCAGCAGCGGGGGTAGCCGAGTTCCCGCGCCGAGGCGGTAGCCGCCGGCGATGCCCTTGACCGCGTTGACCGGGTAGTCGAGGGCGCGGAGCTTGTCGACGTCCCGGCGGACGGTCCGGGCGGTCACTCCGAGCTGATCGGCGAGGGCCTGGCCGGACCAGTCGCGGCGGGTCTGCAGCAGCGTCAGCAGTCGGAGCAGCCGGGCGGAGGTTTCTTTCACCATGCCAGTCTGCCTGGACTATAGGACTGAACCTGTCCGCTTGTGTTGTTAGCGTTTCCCCATGAGCGAAACGATCACCGCCTTCCGGGTCGACATCCCCCAGTCTGCTCTCGATGACCTGGATACCCGGCTCGCCGCCGTCCGCTGGCCGGCGGAACTACCCGGCGTCGGCTGGACCCGCGGCGTTCCGGTCGGCTACCTCAGGGAACTCGCCGAGTACTGGCGGAACTCCTACGACTGGCGCAAGCACGAGGGCGAGTTGAACGAGTTCCCGCAGTTCACGACCGAGATCGACGGACAGAACGTGCACTTCCTGCACGTCCGTTCGCCCAATCCGGACGCGCTGCCGCTGATCCTCACCCATGGATGGCCAGGCTCGGTCGTGGAGTTCCTCGACGTGATCGGCCCGCTCACCGATCCCGTCGCCCATGGCGGCGACGCCGCCGACGCCTTCCACGTCGTCATCCCGTCGATGCCGGGGTTCGGGTTCTCCGGGCCGACGACGCGGACCGGGTGGAACAGCGCCGGAGTCGCCAAGGCGTGGGCCGAACTCATGCGCCGACTCGGGTACCAGCGGTACGGCGCCCAGGGCGGGGATCTCGGCGCGTTCGTCGCCCCGGAACTGGGCCGGGTCGACACCGAACGGGTCGTCGGTGTGCACGTGAATGCCGCGTCCTTCGGGTTCATCCCGTTCGGGAAGGTTTCCGACGAGGAGAAGGCGACTCTCACTGAGGCGGAAAGGGCACGGCTGGGCCTGATCAAGGACTTCATGGACGACGGCGCCGGCTACTTCAAGATTCAGGCGACCCGGCCGCAGACCCTGGCCTACGGGCTGAACGACTCGCCGGTCGGGCAACTCGCGTGGATCGTCGAGAAGTTCAAGGACTGGACGTTCCCGGCCGCCGACCTGCCCGAAACGGCCGTCGACCGGGACCGGATGCTCACCAACGTCATGTTGTACTGGCTCACCGGTACGGCGGGCTCGGCCGCGCACATGTACTACGAGAACATGCATTCCAGTACCTGGCACACCACGGCTGCCACCACCCCGACCGGCGTCGCCGTGTTCGCCCAGGACCTCCCGATCCGCCGCTACGCCGAGGGCGCCAACAACATCACCCACTGGTCGGAATTCGACCGTGGCGGCCACTTCGCCGCGTTGGAGGCCCCGGACCTCCTCACCACCGATCTGCGCGCGTTCTTCCGCACCCTCCGCCAGTGAACCGTCGTGGCCCTGCGTCCCGTGAAGGAATCCCGTGACCGTGCTCGGCGTCCGCGCCCTCAACCGTGCCACCCTCGATCGGCAGTTACTGCTGCGCCGGTGGGAGCTGAGCGTGCCCGAGGCGCTGGAGCGCCTTGTCGGCCTCCAGGCTCAGACCCCACACACCTGGTACGTCGGGCTGTGGACCCGCCTGGTGGACTACCGGCCCGAGGGCACCGCAGACCTGCTCCGCTCGGCGGGCATAGTCCGGATGGCGTTGATGCGCTCGACCATCCACCTCGTGACCGCCACCGACTGCCGGTGGCTGCGACCGCTGGTGGAACCGGTCATCGAGCGCAGCACCCTGGGCTCCTTCGGGCGCGACCTGGCCGGCCTCGACCGCACCGAGCTAGCCACTGCCGGCCGTGAGGCGCTTGCCGATGGGCCCCTGACGTTCAGCGAACTGGGACGCGTGCTGTCGCAGCGGTGGCCGGATCGCGACTCGGCCGCATTGGCCCAGGCGATCCGCGCGTCGGTGCCACTGGCGCAGGTTCCGCCGCGCGGGGTGTGGGGCACCAGCGGACGCGCCGCACACCTGCCGATGGAGACCTGGCTCGGTAGCCCCGCGGACACTGCGGCCTCCCCGGATCACCTGGTTCTGCGCTACCTCGCCGCGTTCGGGCCGGCCACCGTCCGCGACGTACAGCAATGGTGCGGTCTGACGCGATTGGCCGAGGTCGCAGACCGGCTCCGCCCACAATTGGCGGTCTTTCGCGACGAACAGGGCCGCGAACTCTTCGACCTCCCTGACGCCCCGCGTCCGCACCCGGACACCGACGCCCCGGTGCGCTTCCTCTACGACTTCGACAACCTTTTGCTCTCCCACGCCGACCGCGGCCGCGTCCTGACCGTCGACTTCGCCGACCAGGGCTTCGCCGGAACCATGGAGCAACCCCGCACGATCCTCATCGACGGCTTCGTCGCCGCGACCTGGAAGATCGCCACGACAAGCGAAACAGCGACCCTGACGATACGCCCGTTCCGGAAACTGACCGCCGCTGAACGAGACGACCTCACCGCCGAGGGCACCCGCCTGCTGGCTTTCGGTTCCGCGCGAGCGAAGAACCACGACCTCGTCCTGAAACCACCGCAACCGGGATGAGGCGACCGCTCATGGTGCCGTCGCGGTCGGTAGGGAGTCGCGGGAGCGATCCTTCGCGCCCGACCGAGTCGGTCACGGCGAAGTTGGTTGGCTGCCGCACCCACAGTGCCGACCACCTGCCGCGTTCGGGCAGCGCCAACCCGACTTCCAGGCTGGGTCGGGCCCGGTGATCCCGACCCAGCCTGCTCAACCGTTCAGTGCCACATTTTCAGTGCCACATCTGGTTCCTGCCGCCGTTGCAGGTCAGCGTGTAGACCTTCCCGCTGTTGTTGCTGTCCAGGCAAAGGCCCGTCTGACGGTTCACCAGCGTGAAGGCGCTGCCGTTCCACTTCTCGTACCACTGCTCGTAGTAGTTCGCCGGGCTGGAGCAGCGTTCGAAGTACACCGGGCCAGGCGCGCCCGGCGACGGCGCCCAGGAGCTGGTCAGGCACTGGCTGGTGTCCAGCCAAGGGTGCTCCACCCAGGCGCCGTCGGGGTTCTCCAAGTTTTTCTGCGAGTCGACCCAGCTTTCGCCGTTGTCGAAGTTAAAACACGGGATGTCGGTGTGGATGGAGTATTCATTGGGACCGTTGCCGTTGCCCTTGGAGGTCAAGCAACCGTTGGTCTTGTCGTTCTTCCAGGTCACGTCAGAGTCGGCTGCGGCGACTCCGGTCGTGCTCACGAGGATTGCGGAGATCGCCGTCACGACCGCCAACGCCTTGGCAAAGCGCATTCTGGACATCTGTGTTCACCCTTCAACAACCGACCTTGACATGGCTGATCGTGTCGAGTCCGCCACATCGGCCACTAATGTGTGGCTAACGGGCCAGCCGGCTGTCCCTAGTAGATCGGGGGGGCGCTGATGTGGTTCGGTCTGCTCGGCCCGCTGACGGTGCTGAACGCGGCGGGCGCGCCACTGGCGGTCGGCAGTGCCAAGGTCAGGTCCCTGCTGGTGGTGCTGCTGTTGCAGCCAAACCAACTGGTCTCCCAGGACTACCTCCTGGACGCACTGTGGGGCTCACACCCGCCTGCGACGGCGAACGCCTCGCTGCACAACACTGTCGGTCTGCTGCGCAGGGGGCTTGGCGTGGAGGGACCGTCCCGCCTGACCACCGTGCCCACCGGATACCGGTTTGGGCTCGCCGACGGCGAACTGGACACCGACGTGTTCAGCCACCACCTGGCCACGGCGCGCGCCGCTCATCCGCGCCAGGACTGGCGCGTACTCGCAGTCGAGACGGCCACGGCGCTGACACTGTGGCGAGGGGCGCCGTTGGCGGATTTCCCCGTGCTCGCCGAGAAAGCGCGGCCGCGGGTCCAGCAGTTGCAGGAGGCCCGGCTGCAACTGCTGGAATGGCGGTTCAACGCCGAACTCGAACTGGGCCGCCATCAGGGCTTGGTGTCCGAACTGGTCGCCCTGGTCGCGCAGCACCCGTTGCGCGAGGCGTTCCACCGCCAGTTGATGCTCGCGCTGAGCCAGTGCCAGCAGCAGGCCGAGGCGCTCGCCGTCTACCACCGGCTGAGGCGCGACCTCATCGACGAACTCGGCGTCGAGCCGGGACCGGCCATCCGGCGTGTCTACCAGGAGATCCTCGGAGAACCGGTCGCGGAGGCCAAGCCAGAGCGCAACGATCTCCCCAGGGCATGCGCGGACTTCGTCGGCCGCGAGGACGAACTGGCACGGCTGCTCGCGGGCGACGCGGTGTCGGCGATCGACGGCATGGCCGGGGTCGGCAAGACCGCGCTGGCGATCCACGCAGCGGGGCTGCTGGCAGCGTCCTATTCCGACGCCCAGCTCTACATCGACCTGCGTGGCTTCACGCCGAACGCCGGACCACTCGATCCCGGTGTCGCGCTGGGTTCACTGCTGCTCGCGATCGGGATGCGGCAGGATCGGATTCCCGACTCGGTGGCCGACCGTTCGGCGTTGTGGCGAGCCGAACTCGCGCGTAGACGAACCGTGGTCGTGCTGGACAACGCCTTCAGTGAACGTCAGGTGACGCCGTTGCTGGCAGGGACCGCCCAGTGCCGGATGCTCATCACCAGCCGCCGACGGCTGCTGGACCTCGACGTGGACAGCCACCTTTCGCTCGATATCCTCACCCCGCCGCAAGCCACCGCGTTGTTCACCGCGATCGTCGGCGGCGACCGGGTTTCCGGGTACGACACCCCGGTGGCCGAGGTGCTCCGGCTCTGCGGTTACCTGCCGCTGGCCATCAGGGTCGCGGCCACCAGGCTCGACCACAGCCCAGTCTGGGACGTCGAGCACCTGGCGCGGCGACTGCGTGCCGGATCGGGTCACGGTGGCATCGCAGCCGCGCTCGACGCCTCCATCGACCAGCTCGACCCGACGTTGCGGGCGGTGTTCGCGCTGGTCGGCCAGCTTCCCGGCGAGACGTTCGACGCCTACGCCATCGCGGCGCTCACCGGACACAGCACGGATGCGGCCGAGCGGCACCTGGAAGCGCTCACCGACGTCCACCTGGTCATCCAGCGCAGTGTGCACCGGTACGACCTGCACGACCTCACTCGTGACCACCTGCGCGGCAGGGAGCGGGATGAGCAGGCAGACCGACGGCTGTTCGACTACTACTGGCTCTGCGTGGCCAAGGCAGTCAGGCTGATCGACCCGTTCCCGAACCGGGGCGAAGTCGCTGTGCCGGCCGGCCGGTCGCCTGCCGTTCTGCCGCCGATGGACAGCGTCGCCGCGGCCACCGCGTGGCTGCGTGCGGAGATCGGGAACGTGCTCGTGCTTGGTCGTGTGGCGCTCGCCGCGGGCAGGCCCGCGGCGACGATGACCCTCTTCCGGGCCGTCAACCCGTTCTTCTACCTGGGTGGGCACGCCTCGGAGTGGATCAGTCTCGGCGAGATCGCGCTCGCGGCCGCAGAGGTCACCGGGCAGCCGGGGGACCGGATCTGGGCACATATGACCATCGGGTCGGCGCAGCGCGCGAACGGTGAACCGATGCGCTCGCTCGCCCAGTTCGGCGAGGCGCTCGCACTCGCCGACGTGCACGGCCCAGTGCTTGCCAAAGCGTTCGCGCTCAACGGGATGGCCACCGTTCGGGCGGATCTGTGGCACCTCGAGGAGGCACTCGCCGGATACCTCGCCGCAGCTGCGGCCTTCGCCGAGTCGGACGTGACCGCGACGCTCAACCCGGCGCATGTGAACGTCACGGTCATCCTGCACCGGTTGGGGCGCAACGAGGAGGCGCTGCACTACGGCCGTCTGGCCGTGGCCGCGCATCTGGAGTCGGACAACCACGGCGCCCTCATCGCCGCGCAGATCAACCTCGCCGACGTCCACCTCGACCTCGGTGACCTCGACGTCGCCGCTGGCCTCTACACCCGGTCGATGCGGGCAGCGCGGGAGCGAGGCATTCCGGAAGCCGAGGCGAGCGCCGCCAATGGGCTGGCGGTGGTTGCGCGTGAGGCGGGCGATCTCGACGCGGCGCTGGCCCACCACGCTCTGGTCACCCTGCTGGTCGCCGGGACGGAAGGCCACGCGCGACTGGCGGACTTCCTGCTGGACCGCGCGGACACCCATCGTGCCCGCGGCCATCGCTTCCGCGCTCTCGCCGATTACGAGCAGGCACTGGGGATCGCCCGCCGACGCGGTAATCCCCAGGCACAGGAACTGGCGCGCGCGGGGATCGCCGAACTGCGGATCTGAAGGACTCTGTTGCTCAATTGCCTTCACCTGGCGAAACGCCAGGCTCGGTCGACCAAGACCCGCAGGTCGTGACAGGCATCAAGGCTGCCGGGCCGAATTGGGCAACAGAGTCCTGAAGGCCCGGTCAGCTCAGGCCACGGCGGCCGGGTGTCGGCGTCGGCCGGAGGTCCCCGTCAGGGGCGGTATGGTGACGACTGTGTCGTGGTAGTGGTCGAGCAGTCGGGCCAGCGCTGCCCGCCGTTCGGCTTCGCTGTCCTCCGCGGCGGAGCGTTCGCCCGCGTAGACCCGGAGCAGGTTGTGGAACGTGTACCTGTCGTCGGTGTGCCGTAGCAGCAGACGGGTGTCGAGGAGTTCGTCGAGGAGGTCCTCCGCGTCCGTCACCGACAGGTCGGCCAGTGCCGCTGCGGACGGGGCGTCGAAGTCCGTGTCCGGGTGTGACCCCAGCAGCCGGAACAGCCTGCGTTGATCGGGCCGCAGTTCGGCGTAGGACAGGGTGAACGCGACCGTCACGTCCCGGTCGTCGAGCGAGAGTTCCGCCAGCCGGAGGTGCTCGGCCCGCAGTCGATCGGCGAGATGGCGCACCGGGTGCTGTTGTCGGTTGCCGATCCGCGCGGCGGCGATTCGCACGGCCAGCGGCAGGTGACCGCACCACCACAGGACCTCGACGACCGCCTCGGTCTCGATGAGCACCCGTCTACCCGCTATCGCGACGAACAGCGCGAGGGCGTTCACGGGTGGCAGCACGTCGAGGAAAATCGACGTGACACCGTCGAGTGTGCCCAGCCGCCTGCGACTGGTGATCAGGACCAGCGATCCGGGTGAGCCGGGGATCAGCGGCCGGATCTGTGCCGCGTCGGCTGCGTTGTCGAGCACGATCAGCACGCGGCGGCCCGCGAGTTCGCCACGCCACAGCGCCGATCGCTCGTCGAGGTCGGCCGGGATCCGGTCGTCGGGCACTCCGAAGGCGCGCAACAGGGTCCCCAGCGCGACGCCGCTGTCGACCGGCGTCCGGCCGGGCGTGAAACCGTGCAGGTCGACGAAGAGTTGCCCGTCCGGAAAGCGGTCGCCGAGCGCGTGGGCGAGGTGCACCGCCGTGGCGGTCTTGCCGACTCCTGGCATCCCGTCGATCGCGGCGATCACCACACCCGTCGAGGTGCTCTCGGCGAGCGCCGCCAAGCGGTCCAGTTCCGCGGTCCGGCCGATGAAGTCGACCACGTCGTAAGGCAGCAGCCGCGGCGCGCGGTCCTGCTTGGCCTGGGCGGCCACCAGGGCCAGATCAGGGTCGGAGCGGAGGATCCGGGATCGCAGGCTGCTCAACTCGGGGCTCGGGTCGAGTCCCAGTTCGTCCGCGAGGTGGCGGCGCGCGATGTCGTACCGTTGGAGCGCCTCGGGCTGCCTTCCGCTGCGGTACAGCGCCAGGAGCAGCAGCGCCAACGGCTTCTCCCGCAACGGGTTCTCGGCGGACAGCATCGATGCCTCGCCGAGGACCTCCCGGTGCCTGCCCGCGCGCAGCTCCCGGTCGAGGCACTCCTCCCACACCACGAGGCGCTCCTCGGCCATTCCGACGCGGATCTGCTCCACCAGCGGACTCGACGGCAGCCCGCCGAGGGGGTCGCCTCGCCAGAGCCGCAGTGCCGATCGCAGCGAATGGGGGTCGTTGCCGGTGCGGGCCTGGTCCGCGGTCGCGCGGAACTCGTGCAGGTCTACCTGCGTGGGCTCGACGTCGAGGAGGTAACCGCCGCCGTGGCGGGTGATGGTGGCTCCGGTGGGGCGCAGCACCGTTCTCAGTCGGGACACGTAGGACTGGATGAGGCCGTGGCAGCGGTCAGGCGGCTCCTCGCCCCACAACCCGTCGACCAGCCGCTCGACGGACACCACGCGGCCGGGGTCCAAAGCCAGCAATGCCAGGACCCCGCGCTGCATCGGTGGCCCCAGATCCAGGGGGTGGTCCTGGTGTCGTGCTTCCACCGAACCCAATAGCCCGATCTTCAACCCCAGCATGTCGTGCTCCCCAGTCGATCATTCCGCCCCCAGGCGGGAATCTGCTGCCGGCAGGCTATCGGCCAAGGCCGCCGACGTCCGTGAACGCGGGATGCGGCTTGACCATCGCCGGGTTGGCGTGGGAGAACCCCGGAGCCAGGGTGGTTCGGCCGACTCGCCGTGTCGCGCGGCGTTCGGCATGAGTTCTGTCCGATGAGGACACGGGTGATTATTGCGATGAGGGTAACAAAGTCGCAGGTCAAGGTGTCAAGGCGACTTGATCAAGGCTTGATCTAGGTCGGTGCGGACAGCGCGCGTGCAGAGCGCGTGCAGCGACTCCGCTTACGGTCCGGTCCGGCGCCTGAGATCGGGGCGGCCAACTCCCCCCGCTGGAGGCGTGACCTGATGCCCGGTGCTCCGACCCGTCGCTCGACCTTGTCCCGAAGACTCTCGCGCCGCCTGATCCTCGTGCTGGTGCCGGTGCTCACCGCAGGCGTGGTGACCGCTGGCGGCTCCGTGGCGGTCGCGGCCCCGTACCAGCCGGGACGGGCACAGCAAGAGCGCCCGGTCTCCGGTGTCCGCGTCCAACCGGGCGTCGTCGACGTGCCGAGAACGGGTGCGCCGCTCAGCGATTCGGCACCGGTCTTCCCCGCCGCCACGACGGCGGACGTCGAATTCGCCCCGGCGAAGTCGGCGGATCTCGCCCCCGGATCCCGCCCCGCGGCGGTGCGGGCCGCCGGTACCCCGGTTCTGGTCGAACCGGGGATCGAGGGCACACCGGCAGTCGCGACTGCCGGTGTGCCCTCGCGGGTGCGGGTGCAGACCTTCGACCACGAGACCGGCCGCAAGGCCGGTGTGGACGGTCTGCTGGTGCGGGTGTCGAGCCTCGCGGCGGAGGGACCCGCGCGGGTGTCGGTGGACTACTCGGGTTTCCGGTGGGCCTACGGCGCGGACTGGGCGCAGCGCCTGAGGTTGACCGAACTCCCGGAGTGCGCGCTGAGCACCCCCGGTCTGCCCGAGTGCCAGGGCCGTCCGGTCGACTCGGTCAACAACGCCTCGACCAGGACGGTCACCGCGACGGTGGGGCTCAAGACCACCAGCCGAGAAGCGGGGAAGACCGGCGGCTCGGGCGGAACCCTGCTGGCGTTGGCGGCGGGCACGTCGAGCGGTTCGGGCGACTACTCGGCCACCTCGCTCACGTCCTCGGGGACCTGGGCCGCAGGAAGCAACGCGGGTGCCTTCACCTGGGACTACCCGTTGCGAACCCCGCCGTCACTGGGCGGTCCGTCACCGTCGTTGGCGTTGTCCTATTCCTCGGCCGGTGTGGACGGTCGGGTCGCGGCCTCGAACAACCAGCCGAGCTGGGTCGGTGAGGGGTTCGACTTGGACAGCGGGTACATCGAACGCAAGTACCGGCCCTGTACCGAAGACATGACCGGCGGCAACAACAGCGCCAAGACCGGTGACCAGTGCTGGGCGACCGACAACGCGACCTTGGCGATGTCCGGGCACGTGGGCGAACTGGTCAAGGACGGTGCGGACGGCAGCCGGTGGCACCTGCTCGCCGAGGACGGCACCCGGATCGAACACCGGACCGGTGCGGCCAACGGCGCGCGCGACGGCGAGCACTGGGTGGTCACCACCGTCGACGGCGTGCAGTACTTCTTCGGCAACGCGGCCGCGTCGGCGTTGCTGGTGCCGGTCGCGGGCAACCACCCGAACGAACCGTGCCACGCGACCGCTTTCGCGGACTCGTTCTGCACGCAGGGCTGGCGGTGGTACCTCGACCACGTCGTGGACCCGCACGGCAACACCATGAGCTACAGCTACACCAAGGAGACCAACAAGTACGGCAAGAACGGCAAGGACACCGACCCGGTCGGCTACGACCGGGCCGCCTACCTCAACCGTGTCGACTACGGCACCCGCGCCGACCGCACCGAGAACCCGCCGATGCAGGTCGTGTTCGACACCGCGGACCGGTGCCTTGCGGACTGCGGCAAGCACGACGCCGAGCACTGGGCGGACGTCCCGTGGGACCAGTCCTGCGACGCGAGCCCGTGCAAGGTCCACGGCCCCACGTTCTGGTCGACCAAGCGGTTGGCGAAGGTGACCACGAAGGTCGGTGGGAACCCCGTCGAGTCGTGGACGCTCACCCACTCGTTCCCCAACCCCGGTGACGGTTCCCGCGCGGGTCTCTGGCTGGACAGGATCTCGCACTCGGGTCTGGTGGGGCAGACCACGCCCACCCCGGACCTGACGTTCGTCGGCACGCAGAAGAACAACCGGGTGGACACCGCGTCCGACCAGTACGCGGCGATGAACTGGTGGCGGGTCAAGACGATCAACACCGAGTCCGGCGGCAAGGTCGACGTCACCTACTCCGAGCCGGACTGCGTCGCGGGTTCCCGGATGCCGAACCCCGACGCGTTGCAGGACAACCACCTGTTGTGCTATCCGGTGAAGTGGATCCCGGACGGCAAGACCAAGCCGATCCTCGACTACTTCCACAAATACGTCGTCCGCGCGGTCACCGAGACCGACATGACGGGTGGCGCGAGCACCCGGACCGTCACCCGGTACGACTACCAGGGAGACCCCGCCTGGCACTACACCGACGACGACGGCCTGATCGGCGCCGACTACAAGACCTGGTCGGTGTGGCGCGGGTACGGCGCGGTGCGGGCGGTCAAGGGCGATCCCGGCGAGGAGACGCTGACCGAGATCCGGTACTTCCGGGGCATGCACGGCGACCACCTGCCGTCGGGCACGCGGAACGTGGTGCTGCCTGCCGTGGGCGGCGTGCCCGCGGTCAACGACGAGGACGCGTTCGCGGGCCTGCAACGGGAGTCGATCACCTACAACGGCCCCGGCGGCGCCGAGGTGTCCGCTCAGGTGTCGCAGCCGTGGCAGTCCGAGCCGACGGCGACCCGCACGGTCGCCGGCAGCACGGTGACGGCCCGGTACGCGGCCGTCGCAGGCACCCGTGGCCGCACGACACTCGATGGGAACCGCGGTGTGCGCACCACCAGTTCCACCACGGTGTTCGACGGGTACGGCATGCCGGTGCGTGCGGAGGACCGCGGCGACGACGCGGTGCCCGGCGATGAGAAGTGCACGCTGACCGACTACGCCCGCAACACCTCCGCCTGGATTCTCGCCGCGGTGTCGCGGGTACGCGGCTTCGCGGTCGACTGCGGCAAGGTGGACGCGGGCGGGCTCACCGACGACGACGTGGTCGGCGACGACCGGACCTACTACGACTCCGCGGCTCTGGGCGTGGGCCCGACGAAGGGCGACGCGACCAAGACCGAGGGGCTCAAGGCGTACAACGGGGGCAACCCGGCCTACCTGGTCAACACCAGCGGCACCTTCGACGTCTACGGACGGGTGACCCAGCTGACCGACCTGAAGGGCAGCACCACGACGGCGTACACCCCTGCCCTCGGAGGGCCGGTCACCCAGACCGAGACGAAGAACCTGCTCGGCTGGCCGACCACCACGACCGTCGACCCGGCGTGGGGTCTGCCACGAGTGGTGGTGGACGTCAACCAGCGGCGCAGCGAACTCGACTACGACGGGCTCGGCCGCACCACCGCGGTCTGGCTGCCCGGTCGGGACCGGGCTCTGGCCGCCAGCCAGACCTTCACCTACCTCGTGCGGAACAACGGACCGACGGCGGTCACCACCCGCAAGCTGAACGCCTCCGGTGGCTACGCCATCTCCTACCAGCTCTACGACGGCCTGCTCCGGCCGCGCCAGACCCAGAAGTCCGACGCGTCGGGCCTCAGCGGCAACGCGGTGGTGACCGACGCCTACTACGACTCGGCCGGCCGGTCGCTCAAGACCAACGACCCCTACCTGGGGACGGCGCCGCCGGGCACCGACCTGTTCCGACCGAACACGGTGATCCCCAGCCAGGTCGGCACCCAGTACGACGGCGCGGGCCGCACCACGGCCACGATCTACAGGTCCAACGCCCCGGTGAACAGCCCAGGTGGCACCGAGCTGTGGCGGACCACCACCGCCTACACCGGTGACCGCGTCGACGTGACCCCGCCGAAGGGTGGTGTCCCGACCTCGACCCTGGTCGACGCCGCCGGACGCACGACGCAGCTGCGCCAGTACCACGCGGGTGTCGCGGCGGGCAGCGCCGACCCGGCGGGCTACGACACGACCAAGTACTCCTACGACCGCAAGGACCACCTCGTCGGCGTGACCGACCCGGCGGGCAGCCAGTGGACGTACGCCTACGACTTCATGGGCCGCCAGTCGCGGTCGGTGGACCCGGACAAGGGCACCCTGACGTCGACCTACAACGACGCGGGGGAGTTGCTGACCACCACGGACGCGCGGGGCGGAGTGCTGGCCACGACCTACGACCAGCTCAGCCGCAAGACCAGCCTGCGCACCGGCTCCGCCACCGGGCCCCAGATCGCCGAGTGGGTGTACGACACCCTGGCGAAGGGGCAGCTCACGAA
>JBDSAJ010000328.1:0-6170 GCA_039922235.1 Umezawaea sp. | reverse complement strand
GCTGGTGACGAGGTGATCTTCGGCGGCGGCAAGGTGATCCGCGAGTCGATGGGCCAGGGCATGGCGACCCGCGCCGAGGGCGCGCCGGACCTGGTGATCACCGGTGCGGTGATCCTGGACCACTGGGGTGTCGTCAAGGCGGACGTCGGCGTGCGGGACGGCCGGATCGTCGGCATCGGCAAGGCCGGTAACCCGGACATCATGGACGGCGTCGACCCCGCACTGGTGATCGGCCCGTCGACGGAGATCATCGCGGGCAACGGGAAGATCCTCACCGCGGGCGGCATCGACTGCCACGTGCACTTCATCTGCCCGCAGATCGTGGACGAGGCGCTGGCGTCCGGGCTCACGACGCTGGTCGGCGGCGGCACCGGCCCGGCGGACGGCACCAAGGCCACGACCGTCACCTCGGGCGCGTGGAACCTGGGCCGGATGCTGACCGCGATGGACGGCCTGCCGGTCAACGTCCTGCTGCTGGGCAAGGGGAACACGGTCCGCGACGACGCGCTGCGCGAGCAGCTGGTCGGCGGCGCGGGCGGGTTCAAGCTGCACGAGGACTGGGGCACGACGCCCGCCGCGATCGACGCCGCGCTGCGCATCGCCGACGAGTCCGGCGTGCAGGTCGCGATCCACACGGACACGTTGAACGAAGCCGGTTTCGTCGAGTCCACTCTGGACGCCATCGGTGGCAGGTCGATCAACGCCTACCACTCCGAGGGCGCGGGCGGCGGGCACGCGCCGGACATCATCCAGGTGGTGTCGGAGCCGAACATCCTGCCGTCGTCGACCAATCCGACCCGGCCGCACACGATCAACACGCTCGAAGAGCACCTCGACATGCTGATGGTGTGCCACCACCTCAACCCGTCCGTGCCGGAGGACCTGGCGTTCGCGGAGAGCCGCATCCGGCCGACCACGATCGCGGCCGAGGACATCCTGCACGACATGGGCGCCATCTCGATGATCAGCTCCGACGCGCAGGCCATGGGTCGCGTCGGCGAGGTGATCATCCGGACCTGGCAGACCGCGCACGTGATGCAGCAGCGCCGCGGCGACCTGGCGACGAACCTGCGCGCCCGCCGGTACGTCGCCAAGTACACGATCAACCCGGCCATCGCGCACGGCATCGACCAGGAGGTCGGCTCGGTGGAGGTCGGCAAGCTGGCCGACCTCGTGCTGTGGGAGCCGAAGTTCTTCGGGGTGCGGCCGTCCTTGGTGCTCAAGGGCGGCTTCATCGCGTGGGCCGCGATGGGCGACGCGAACGCGTCCATCCCGACGCCGCAACCGATCCTGGCGCGGCCGATGTTCGGCTCGTACCCGAGCGCCGCCGCCGCGAGCAGCTTCCACTTCGTCTCGCAGGAGGCGATCGACTCGGACCTGGCCGGGCGGCTGAACCTGATGCGCAAGATGCTGCCGGTGGCGAACACCCGCCGCGTCGGCAAGGCGGACATGCTGCTCAACGACGCCATGCCGGAGGTCCGCGTCGACCCGGACAGCTTCGCCGTGCGCATCGACGGCGAGCTGGTCGAGCCGCAACCGGTGAGCGAACTGCCCATGGCCCAGCGCTACTTCCTGTTCTGATGGACGTTTCCGGACTCCTGCTGGCGGACTCGCGGTTCCCCGGCGGCGGGCACGTGCACTCGGGTGGCCTGGAGGAGGCCGTCGCTCGCAAGCTCGTGACGGGCGAGGCCGACCTGGCCTCGTTCCTCGTCGGCAGGCTGCACACGGCGGGGGAGCTGGCCGCCGTGTTCGCCGCCGCCGCGGCGAGCGCCGTGCGGCTCGGGAAGGTCCACTGGCTGGAGCTGGACGCCGAGCTGGACGCGCGCACCCCTTCACCCGCACAACGAAAAGCGTCACGGGCGCAGGGCAGGGGCACCGCGCGGGCCGGGCAGCGGGCCTGGCCGTCGCCGGTGCTCGACCGGCTGCTGAAGGACACCCCGCGCCCGCACCACCCGGTCATCCTCGGCGCGCTGACCGCGTTGGCGGGCGGCGAGCCGCACGACGCCGCGCTGTCGGTCTGCTACCTCGCGGTCAGCGGCCCGGCGAGCGCGGCGATCAGGTTGCTGGGCCTCGATCCCTTCGGCGTCAACGCGGTCATCGCCCGACTGGGCGACCGGATGCGCGAAGTCGCCGCCACAGCGGCGAAAACGGCCGACCACGACCCGCGGGACCTCCCCGCGCCCGGCGCGCCCGGCCTCGACCTGCTGGCCGAGGCCCACGACCGGCACCACCGAGAAGAGGTGCGTCTCTTTGTCAGCTGACCACGAGCACCCGGTCAACTTCGACCCCACCGACGCGGGCCACGACCCGCACCACCACCACGCGCCGATGGGGCGCGCGGTGCGGATCGGCATCGGCGGACCGGTGGGCAGCGGCAAGACCGCGCTCACCGCCGCGCTGTGCCGGGCGCTGGGCGACACCGTGAACCTCGCGGTGGTGACGAACGACATCTACACCACGGAGGACGCGGACTTCCTGCGCAAGGCGGGAGTCCTGGCCGTGGACCGGATCGAGGCCGTGCAGACGGGCTGCTGCCCGCACACCGCGATCCGCGACGACATCACCGCGAACCTGGACGCGGTGGAGCTGCTGGAGGAGCGGATCCCCGGCCTGGAACTGGTGATCATCGAGAGCGGCGGCGACAACCTGACGGCCGTGTTCAGCCGCGGCCTGGTCGACCGGCAGATCTTCGTGGTCGACGTGGCGGGCGGCGACAAGGTGCCGCGCAAGGGCGGACCCGGTGTCACCACGGCGGACCTGCTGGTGATCAACAAGATCGACCTCGCGCCGCTGGTGGGCGCCGACCTGGTCGTGATGGCGGCCGACGCCCACCGCATGCGCGGCGATCTACCGGTGATCAGCCAGTCGCTGGTCGCGACGCCGAACGCGCCGGACGTGGCGAGCTGGGTCCGGACTCAGCTCCACGACTGCACGGTGGCGACGGCGAGTTGATCGACGTCGCCCGCACAGCCGTTCTGGCCGAGCAGACCCAGGTAGAGCGGGTCGAACGAGTCCGGCGGGTAGACCTTGACCCCCCACACCGGGGTCATGTCGCAGACCTCCGGGTCGAAGTTGCCCGCCGACGTGAAGCCGACGTCCGACACCGCGGTGGCCCCGCGGGTCAGCGTGACGAGCGGTCCGCGGTCCCCGACCCGTCGGGCCGCCTTGCCGATCTGCTGGCCGTCCGAGTTCACGTAGGACACGCCGGGGAACCCGCGCAGCACGCAGGTCCCGGTACCCCGGTTGGTGAGGAGGACTTCGCGGTGGACCGTGCCCGCGGCGCCGTCGGCCCGGCCGACCGCGATGCTCAGGTCGGCCGCCTTGCAGGTGGTCGCGGCCGGTGCCTGAGCGCTCGCGGCGCTGGTCCCACCCAGCACGAGAGCGGTCGCGGCCAGCGTTGTTCCAATGATTCTCATGATCATCTCCCCCGAGATGTGGTGGCGGGTTCGGAGAACCCGTCCGAAGGAAGGACGTCCGGCGGGGTGCCGAGGTTGTCACCGTGAAGGCTCGGGCCCGGCTGGTCGTGGAACGGGACGCCGACGGCCGCAACGTCGTCCGCGACCTGCGCTCGATGGCGCCCATCACGCTCGTGCCGCACCGCAGCCGGGTGCGGTCGGCGAACGAGCCCGCGCTGGTGCACCTCGTCAGCTCCGTGACCGCGCCGCTCGGCGGTGACGACCTCGAACTCGCGGTGGAGGTGGGCGAGGGCGCGCACCTCGTCCTGCGGGGCGTCGCGGCGACGTTGGCGCTGCCGGGGCACGTGCCGGGGTCGAGTCGTGCCCGCGTCCGGATCGAGGTCGGCGCCAACGCCAGCGTCCAGTACGTGCCGGAGCCGACGGTCGTCACCGCGCGTGCCCGGCACGAGGCGGAGTTGGTCGTCGACCTGGCCGCGAGCGCGCTGCTGCGCACGCGCGAGGTGTTGGTGCTCGGAAGGACCGGTGAACGGCCGGGATCGCTGACGAGCACGGTGCGGGTGCGCCGCGACGGCGGTCCGCTGCTGCACCAGTCGCTCCGGATCGGCGTGCCCGAACTCGATCGGAGCGCCGCGCACCTCGCCGCCCGACGGGTCGTGGGCACGGAAGTCCTGTGCTGGGGCGAAGATCCGCTCGAACCGTTTTCACACGATTGGTGGTCACTCGTCCCACTGGCGAGTGGCGGGAGCCTCGCGACGTCACTCGCGGGCGACGCCGTGACGGCTCAGGCGCGGCTCGACGCGGCACTCGATGTTCACCCTGGATGGCATTCGCGTGTCGGCTGAGCTTCTGACTCGATCCCGTTCGCGATTCAGAAGTGTTGATCACACGCACAGTGACCATCCGGGTGGGGCGGATCACCGGCCAGGCGGTTCCGCACAGGCCTCGAAGCCCGTACGGTCGCCACCCACGGGGTGCCACGAGTGCCTGCTCTCCCAGGGAGGTTTCGCCGATGTCGGAGACGAATATCGCACTGCCGTCCATGCGCGTGTCGTACGAACAGGGCTCGCTGACGGAGGACGATCTCGCCGCCACGTGGCACGAGCAGTTGCAGCTGTGGCTGGACCAGGCGACCGGTGCCGGTCTGCCCGAGCCCAACGCGATGGTGCTCGCCACGGCGGACACGGAGGGGCGCCCGTCGTCCCGCACCGTGCTGGCCAAGGGACTCGACGTCCGGGGGCTGGTCTTCTTCACGAACTACACCTCCTCCAAGAGCCACGACCTGATGGCGACCCGGTACGCCTCGGCGACGTTCCCGTGGTTCGCCATGCAGCGGCAGGCGCACGTGCGCGGCACGGTCGAGAAGGTCGGCCCGGTGGAGACCGCCGAGTACTGGAACAGCCGTCCGCGCGGTTCCCAGATGGGCGCCTGGGCGTCGCCGCAGTCGCGGGTCGTGTCGGGCCGCTCCACTTTGGAGAGTGCGCTGCACAAGATCGAGCGGCAGTTCGCCGACTCCGACCGGGTACCCGTGCCGCCCCACTGGGGTGGCTGGCGCATCCGGCCGGAAGAGGTCGAGTTCTGGCAGGGCAGGCGCGACCGGATGCACGACCGGCTCCGCTTCCGGCTCGGCCGCGACGGGTGGCAGTTGCAGCGCGTAGCGCCGTGACCTCGACGACTTGACCCGCTCACGACTCGTTAGTTGTCCTAAGCTAACGAGTCGTGAGCGGTTTGCTGCGCAAGGTCGCCATCGACACCAGACCACTGAAGATCGTCGCCTACCGGCGGCTGTGGCTCTCGACGATCGTCACCGCCGTGGGCAGCCAGCTCACCGCCGTCGCCGTCCCCAAACAGGTGTACGACCTGACGGGGTCCTCCGGCTGGGTCGGGATCGCCGCCGGGGTCGCGCTCGTCCCGCTGCTGGTCTTCGGCCTGTACGGCGGAGCGGTCGCCGACGCGGTGGACCGCCGCAAGCTGCTCGTCGTCACCAACACGGGCATCGCCGCCACGTCCGTCCTGCTGTGGCTCCAGGCGGCGTTCCAGGTCGAGTCCGTGTGGCTCATCATCGCCCTGCTCGGCCTCCAACAGGTCTTCTTCGCCCTCAACGCCCCGGCTCGCAGCGCCGTCATCGGCCGACTCGTCCCCGGCGAGTTGATGGCGTCGGCCGCCGCGCTGGGCAGCACCGTGATGACGTTCGGCGCCGTGCTGGGGCCCATGCTCGCGGGCGCGCTGATGCCCGTGATCGGCCTGTCCACGCTCTACCTGGTCGACGCGATCGCCCTCACCGTGACGATCTACGCCGTCTGGCAGCTCCCGTCGATGCCCCCGCTCAACGGCCCGTCGCGCCGGGCGGGCGTCGGCGACGTGCTGGAGGGCTTCCGCTACCTGGGGACGCAGAGGCTGCTGCTGGCGTCGTTCCTGCTCGACATCATCGCGATGGTGTTCGGGATGCCCCGTGCGCTGTTCCCGGAGATGGCCCAGCACACGTTCGGCGACCCGCCGGGCGGTGGCCTCGCGCTCGGGTGGCTGTTCGCCGCCATGCCGCTGGGAGCCATGGTGTGCGGCCTCATGTCCGGCTGGCTGACCCGGAGGAACCGGCACGGCGCGGGCGTCGCGCTGGCCGTCATCGCCTGGGGCGTGGCCATCGCAGGCTTCGGGCTGTCCCACTCGCTGTGGCTCGCGGTGGTGTTCCTGGCGTTCGCGGGGGCGGCCGACATGGTCAGCACGGTGTTCCGCAGCGCGATCCTGCAGAACGCCGCG
>JBDSAJ010000327.1:0-9742 GCA_039922235.1 Umezawaea sp. | reverse complement strand
GATGGCGTTCGGGTTCAAGGATGTCGAGGCTCTGATCGCTCTGGCGATGTTGTCCCTGGGTGGCTACCGGCCTGTTCTACCCGGTAGATGATCACCCACGGAAACAGCAGAAGAGCCGTTTTTGTCGGTGCTCGCAGGTAGCGTTCTTGTCGGGGGGCCTTCCTGATCGGAGGACCTCCGACAAGCGCGCCGACCACCGGCTAGCTGCCTTGGGCGACCCACCACGCACCGGCAGACACGGGCGACCCACCACCAGCTGACGAACGACTTTGGCGACCCACCACTTTCCCGGCAGGCGAGCGCGACGAGACCACGGCTTACGCCGTGTCGGGTTTGCTCGGCAAGTGGTGGGTCGCCTCTCGCGTGCAGGTAGGCGGTGGGTCGCCTTCGTGCGTTGGTAAGTCGTGGGTCGCCCCTCGTCACAGCCTGCGGTTCGCCAACACCGGCAGCGTGCGCCGAGCCGATTCGACCGCCTCCGCGTCGACGTCCACCACCAGCATCCCCGGCTCACCGCCCAAGCTGTCCACCACCGCGCCGAGCGGCGACGCGACCATGCTGTGCCCCACACCCGTCGGCGCGGTACCAAGGTCCACCCCAGGATCTCCCTGCCCGCAGGCCAAGATCCATGACGTGCAGTCCAGCGCGCGGGCGCGGACCAGTAGTTCCCACTGCTCGACCTTCCCCGGTCCGGACCCCCACGACGCGCCGAGCAGCACAGCGGTAGCTCCCGCATCGGCCAACGCCCGGAACAGCTCGGGGAAGCGGATGTCGTAGCAGGTGGCGATGCCGAGCGTCATGCCATCCACCTCGACGGTCACCGGCTTCGCCCCAGGCGCGACGGTGCTGGACTCCTGGAACCCGAAGGCGTCGAACAGGTGGATCTTGTCGTAGCCCAGGTGCACGTCGGCGCCCGTGACGAGCAGCGTGTTCGTGACGCGCCCATCGTCAACCGGGGTGAACATGCCTGCCACCACGACCACACCGTGCTCCACAGCGATCTCCCGCACGGCGGAAGCCCAGTGCCCGTCCAGCGGTTCGGCGACGGGCTTGAGGGACACCCCGAAGCGGCACTGCGTGGCCTCGGGGAACAACACGACGCGAGCCCCCTGAAGAACCGCCCGGCGGACCCCGTCACGCACCAGTTCCAGGTTCGCCAACGGATCGGTGGTCGAGTTGATCTGGCAAAGCGCGATGCGCACGGCGTGATCCTCCTCTGGTATACAGACAGTATGCAGGTGTCAGGTCGGGAGAAAGCCTACGAGTTCCTCAAGGACACCATTCTCGCGGACCCGGAGATGCAGGGCCGTTTCATCAGCGAGCAGGACGTCGCCGATCGCATCGGTGTGTCCCGCACGCCCATCCGGGAGGCGCTGCTGCTGCTCGCCGCCGAGGACCTGGTCCAGCTGGTGCCGAAGAAAGGTGCTTACGTCGCACCGGTTTCCGGGCGTCAGGTGGCCGAGCTGATGGAGTTGCGCGGCATGGTCGAGCGGTTCGCGGCCGAGCACGTCCTCGCCAACGGCACCGCGCCCATCACCAGGATGCGCGAGGCGATCGAGCGCCAGACCGCGTTGCGGGGCATGGCGGACGCGCGCGAGTTCATCGACGTCGACCGGCAGTTCCACGCGCTCCTGGTGAAAGCGACCGGCAACGAGCTGCTGACCAAGATGTACGAGGGCCTGCGAGCGCGGCAGGTTCGGGCCGGTGTCGTCGCGCTGTACCGCTCGGAGGGCAGGCAGGACGTGGTGCTGCTGGAGCACGAGTCCATCGTGGCCGCGCTCGAATCGGGGGACGTCGGCGCAGCCACCGCAGCGATCAGCGCTCACCTGGAGTCCACGCTCAAGGTGCTGCTCGGCGCCTGATCGACTTCCGGGTCTCGACCGAGGGCGAGGTCCGGAAGCGTGACCACGCAGGCGACGTAGACCGCGACCAGGATCCACGCCAGGGATGTGCTGGCGTAGCGCAGCCCGAGCGTGAGCTGCTCGGAGTTGACCTCTCT
This sequence comes from Umezawaea sp., assembly GCA_039922235.1. Classification (GTDB taxonomy): domain Bacteria; phylum Actinomycetota; class Actinomycetes; order Mycobacteriales; family Pseudonocardiaceae; genus Umezawaea. The sequence goes on along the minus strand of JBDSAJ010000327.1, from coordinate 7,746 downwards.
TCCAACCGAAGCAGGAGGATTCGACCTTCGCAGGACGATTTTTCTGCTTCGCAGCCCGTCGCCGCCTGGGGTTTACCCAGCGACGGGACGGTGTACCGATCTGCGCCGCCGATGCCCAGAACCCGCGCTGCTTGGGATCGCCGTACTCGCTGGACAGCAGGACCGCGCCGCCCCACTCGCCGCCGAGGCCGACGCCCTGCGCGAACCGCAGCACCACCAGCAGCACGCCCGCCGCGCCGCCGATCGCGGCGGGCGTGGGCAGCAGGCCGATCAGCATGGTCGCGATGCCGGTGATCAGCAGCGTCGTCACCAGCACGCGCTTGCGGCCGAGCTGGTCGCCGAGCCTGCCGAACAGGAACCCGCCCAGCGGCCGGGACAGGTAGCTGACGGCGTAGGTGGAGAACGCGAGCAGCGTCGCGGTCAGGGGTTCCGAGCTGGGGAAGAACAGCGGGCCGAGCACCACGGCAGCGGCCACGTTGTAAATGGCGAAGTCGTACCACTCCAGCGCCGTGCCGGCGAGCGATGCGGCGAACGCGCGGATGAGCGCGGGCCTGCGCACATCGGTGGTCTGAGTTGGCGGCATCGTGTAATACTGCCTGTATACAACTCGTATGCGCAAGGAGTGGCATGTCAGAACTGCGTTTCGACCTCCCCGACGGTGCACAGGTCGCGGTCACCGTCACGACCCTGCTCAACGGCGGCTACGCGGGCCGCAGCCAGGACGACGTGGCCGCTCACGTGCGGGAACTCGCCGAACTCGGCGTGCCCGCGCCGAGCGAGACGCCGAGCCTCTACCCGGTCGCGCCCTACCTCGCGCAGCAGACCGACGACGTGCCGGTGCAGCACGGCCGGACGTCCGGCGAAGCCGAGTGGGCGCTGGTCGTGACCGAGGACGACGTGCTGCTCACGGTCGCCTGCGACCACACCGACCGGGCGCTGGAGGTGCACGGGGTGGCGTGGAGCAAGCAGGCCGGTCCGGACGTGCTCGGGCGCGGGGCGTGGCGGCTCGCGGACGTGGCCGACCGGACCGACGAGCTGGGGCTGACCGCGTGGGCCGACGGGGTGGAGATCCAGGTCGGCACGCTCGCCGAACTGCTCGCGCCCGCGTACTGGGTCGACCTGCTGCGGGCCCGTGAACTGCTCAAACCTGGCACCGTGCTGCTGTCGGGCACCATCCCGATGCGCGAGGGCGTGAACCAGTTCGCCGACTGCTGGCGGGTCGAGTTGCGCGATCCCGCGACCGGGAACAGGATCGAGTGCGCCTACCAGGTGCGCCGCCTCCCCGTGCCGATCGGCTGACGGGCTCCCGGCGCACGGACTAGGGTCGGGTGTCGTGCGCTCCCTGTTGCCCCCCGTCCTGCTCGTGGCCGCCGTCGCCGCCTCCGCGTGCACCGGCACGACCACGCCCAGTGCGGAGGGCACGAACGACAACAGCTCGATCGTGCTCGCCGACCCGACCGAGCCCGCGACGCTGAACCCGTTGCTCGGCTACGGCTCCGAGGGCGTCTCGAAGATCTTCGACGGACTGGTGGAGCACCGCGCCGACCGCTCGCTGCGGCCCCAGCTCGCCGCCGAGGCGCCCAGGCCCGCGACCGACGGCCTGTCGTGGACGGTGAAGCTGCGCGGCGACGTGAAGTTCACCGACGGCACGGCCTTCGGGGCCGAGGACGTCGTGGCGACCTACCGCGCCCTGCTCGACCCGGCGTCCGGGTCGACCATGCGGCCGAGGTTCGCGATGCTCACCGGCGTCGAGCAGCTGGACGCGCAGAACGTGCGGTTCACGCTGTCGACGCCGTACGCGCCCTTCGCGGACCTGCTGGTGCTCGGCATCCTGCCCAGCGAGGCGCTCGCCGCGGGCGGTCCGCTGGCGAACAGCCCGGTCAACACCACGCCCGTCGGCACCGGCCCGTACCGGCTGACCGAGTGGACCAAGGGCGAGAAGATGGTCCTGGAGGCGAACCCCGCGCACGTCGAGGGCGACCCCAAGATCAAGAAGGTCACGGTGGTCTTCGTCCCCGACGACAACACCAGGGCCCAGCGGATGGAGAAGGGCGACTTCGACGGCACCGACCTGCCGCCGCGGCTGGCCACGAAGTTCGCCCAGGTCAACGGGATGCGGGTGATCGAGCACCGCACCGCCGACCTGCGCGCGATCACGCTGCCGACGGCGAACCCGGTGACCGGCGACCCGGCGATGCGGCTCGCGCTCAACGCCGCCGTCAACCGCCAGGGCATGATCGACAACCTGCTCGCGGGCAAGGGCACGGCGGCCAGCACCCCGGTGCCCGCCGAGCTGCCGGAGTTCGTCGACCCCGACTCGACGTTCCGCTACGACAAGGCCCAGGCGGACTTCCTGCTCGACCAGGCAGGCTGGGCCAAGGGCCCGGACGGGCTGCGGTCGCGGGGCGGCGTGCCCGCGTCGTTCACGCTCATGTACCCGATCGGCGACGTGGTGCGGGGCGACCTCGCGACCGCGTTCGCCGCGGACGCCAAGGCCGTCGGCGTCGACGTGCAGCTCGCGGGCCTGAGCCGGGAGGCCATCGTGCCGCGGCTCGGCAAGGACGCCGTGCTCGCGGGCGAGGGCGACCCGTTCGACCCGGACCAGCCGCTGTACGGGATGTTGCACACCGGTGCCGCGGACAACCCCGGCGGCTACTCCAACCCCGCCGTCGACGCCGCGCTGGACGCGGGCCGCACCCTGCTGGACCCCGCTCAGCGCGCGGCCGCCTACGTGCAGTTCCAGCGCGCGTACCTGGCCGCGCCGGGCCTGGTGACCCTCGCGTTCGTCACGCACACCTACGTGGTGCGCGAGAACTGGAACGGCTACCAGCAGGTGGTCGACCCGTCCGACCACGGCGGCCTGTCGTGGGGCCCTTGGTGGAACCTCCAGAAGTGGACGCCGAAATGACCAGCGGGGATCAGATACAGCTCTCGTATGCCCTACGAGCCGACACCCCCGCCGCACTCGACCGGGTCTTCCTCGACAGCGCGGGCTCGTCGCTCGTGCCGACGCCCGTGCTCCAGGTCCAGCTCGACCACCTGCGCCGCGAGGCCGAGGTCGGTGGCAACCGGGCCGCGAACGAGCGGGCCGACGACCTCGAAGCGGGTTACGGCGTGCTCGCCGAACTGCTCGGCGCCAACCCGGACGAGATCGCGTTCACCGACAGCGCGACCCGGTCCTGGCTCTCCGCGTTCGACGCCGTCCCGCTGGCGCACGGCGACCGGGTGCTGATCACCGAGGTCGAGTACGCGGGCAACGCCGTGCCGCTGCTGCGCCGCGCCGAGGAGACCGGCGCGACCATCGAGACCGTGCCGTCCGACGCGCACGGGCAGGTCGACGTCGCCGCGCTGCGCGACCTGCTGGACGAGCGGGTCAAGCTCGTGTCGGTGATGCACGTGCCGACCAACGGCGGCCTGGTCAGCCCGGTCGCCGAGGTTGCCGCGGCGGCCCACGAGGTGGGCGCGCTGGTGCTGCTGGACGCCTGCCAGTCGATCGGCCAACTGCCCGTCCGGCTGCACGACCTCGGCGTGGACATGCTGTCCGGCACCAGCCGCAAGTGGCTGCGCGGCCCGCGCGGTGCGGGCGTGCTGGCCGTGCGCCGCGAGGCCGCGGCCCGGCTGCGGCCCCGGCTCGTCGACCTGCACAGCGGCAGCTGGACCTCGCCGACGACCTACGAGCTGCGCGACGACGTGCGGGTGTTCGAGCTGTACGAGTGCTCGATCGCCACCAGGCTCGGGCTCATCGAGGCCGCCAGGTACGCGCTGCGCATCGGGGTGGACACCATCGAGGCCGAGGTCGGTGACCGTGCCAAGCGCTTGCGCGCCGGACTCGCCGACCTGCCCGGTGTCGAGGTCCGCGACCAGGGCGAACGGCAGTGCGGCCTGGTCACGTTCACCGTCGACGGGGTCGCGGCGGGTGCCGTGAAGGCCGGGCTGGCCGCCGAGGGCGTGACCGTGACGACCAGCCCCGTCAGCTCGACCAGGATCGACATGGCCCGGCGCGGGCTCGACGAGGTAGTGCGAGCGTCCCCGCACTACTTCGTCTCACCCGAGCAGGTCGATCAGGCCGTCGCGGCCGTCAGCAGGATTGGCCGATGACGCGCGGCACGCAGTCCGCGTAGCCGAGGAACAGGTCCACGGCGGTGTCGTTGCGGGTCACCTGCGTGGCGATCTGGGTGTCGCGCGGGTAGAAGCCGTTCAGGCCGGTGCCGGACTTCGGGTACATCTCGAAGGTGTAGCTCCAGATCTTGTGGGTGGCCCACATCCAGTCGTTGACGCTGCCGTCGGTGATGTACAGGTCGCTGGACTGCTGCGGCGTGTACCCGTTGAGGCCCGCCATCTGCCGCCCGAGCGTCGCGAAGGCGTTCGCCTGGTCGGCGTTGAGGCCCGTGGCGGTGTCGTTGTAGGTGTAGCCGTAGGGCCAGAGGATCAGCTCGGAGTAGGTGTGCCAGTCGATGTGCGCCTTGATCTGCTGCACACCGCCGACCACGCGCGAGTTCACGAAGTCCCGCACCCGCTGGACTTCCGGCGCGGAGAACGCGCTGGGCCCGCGGTAGGTCTCGCTCGACCCGCTACCGCTGGACCCGCCGCAGCAGCCCCACTGGTAGCCCCAGTTGCGGTTGGGGTCGGTGCCGGTCGACGTCGAGTTCGGCTGCCGGTTCTTGCGCCAGCCGCGCAGCGTGCCCGCCGCGATGTCGTACTCGGCGCCGTCCGGGTTGACGCTCGGCACGACCCAGATCTCCCGGCTGTCCACCAGCGCCTTGATCGCGGTGTTGGTCGCGTAGCCGTCGGTCAGCCGCTTGATGATGTGCAGGCACATCTCCACGGTCAGGTGCTCGCGGGCGTGCTGGTTGCAGGTGAACAGCACCTCCGGCTTCGCCTGGTCGGTCGCCGGGTTGTTGCTGATCTTCAGCGCGTACAGGGCCCGGCCCTGGTAGGAGTTGCCGATCGTCGACAGCCGCACCAGGTTCGGGTGGTCGGTGACGGTCTGGTTCAGCTCGGCCGTCGTCTCGGCGTAGTTGTGGTAGCCGGTGTAGCCCGACGGGAAGTCCATCGTGCCGATCTCGGCCTTGCCCAGCTGGGCCAGCTGCTCGTCGGCGTCGCCCTTCGGCTTCACCGCCAGCCCGGTCGCGCGCAGCGCGCGGAGCTGGGAGCGCTCGGCGATCACGGTCAGCTTGTCGCCGTCCATCCCGAGCACGTCGACCCCGGTCTGGGCGACTTTCGTGCGCGCCACCGCGTCGACCGCGGTGACCTCGTACACGGTGCGCTCGCGGTGCACCGGGGTGGTTTCGGCGGATCCGGCGGGGGCGGCGGTGGCGATCAGGGCCAGGCACGCCAGGGCTACCAGGCCACGTCGTCGTTTTGCGAACATGTGCGGCTCTCCATCATCTGCAGGGGTTTTGCGACGGAGTGGTGCCCTTGCAGCGTGGCGCGGCCCTCGGTGTCCGGATAGCGCCGTTTGCTGGTTTCGTCGTGCTCCGCACCGGGCTGACAGTTGACACAATTCGCCTTCGCCTAGGCTGGAGGCCATGCTCAACCGCACCGACCTGCGAGGCAGTGTCCCGTCACCGGCCGAACTCCGCGCGGTCCTCCCGCGTGCCGAGGTGAACGTGGACGCGATCCTGCATCAGGTCCGGCCGATGGTCGAGGCGGTGCGCGAACGCGGTGTCGACGCCGTGCAGGAGTTCTCCGAGCGCTTCGACGGCGTGCGGCCGTCGTCCGTTCGGGTGCCCGCCGCCGAAATCACCGCCGCGCTGGAGGGTCTTGACCCGGCCGTGCGCGCGGCGCTGGAGGTCTCCGTCGAGCGCGCCCGCAAGGTGCACGCCGAGCAGCGCCGCAGTGACAAGACGGTCCAGGTGGTGCCTGGCGGCACCGTGACCGAGCGCTGGGTGCCGGTGGCACGAGTGGGTCTGTACGTGCCCGGTGGGCTCGCGGTGCTGCTGTCCAGCGTGGTGATGAACGTCGTGCCCGCGCAGACTGCGGGCGTCGAGTCGATGGTCGTCTGCTCGCCGCCGCAGGCGGAGTTCGGCGGACGGCCGCACCCGACGATCCTCGCCGCTGCCGCGCTGTTGGGTGTGGACGAGGTGTGGGCCGCCGGCGGCTCGCAGGCCGTGGCGTTGCTGGCGTACGGCGGTGTGGATACCGACGGTGTGGCCTTGGAGCCCGTTGACCTGGTGACCGGGCCTGGGAACCTCTACGTGACGGCCGCGAAGAGGATGCTGCGCGGGTTGATCGGCATTGATGCCGAGGCGGGTACGACGGAGATCGCGATCCTCGCGGACTCGACCGCTGATCCTGTGCACGTGGCGGCGGACCTGATCAGCCAGGCCGAGCACGACCCTGCCGCGGCTAGCGTGCTGGTGACCGACTCGGTCGAGTTGGCCGATGCCGTGGATGCGGAGCTGGAGCGTCAGGTCGGTGTGACCAAGCACCACGAGCGGGTGCGGACGGCGTTGGGGGGTGCGCAATCCGGCATCGTGCTGGTGTCCACTGTGGATGACGGGCTGCGGGTGGTGAACGCTTACGCGGCCGAGCACTTGGAGATCCAGACCGCTGACGCTTCCGCTGTGGCGGCTCGGGTTCGGTCGGCGGGTGCGGTCTTCGTCGGTCCGCACTCGCCGGTGTCGCTGGGTGACTACTGCGCCGGGTCCAACCACGTGCTGCCCACGGGTGGCTGTGCTCGGCACTCGTCCGGGTTGTCGGTGCAGACGTTCCTGCGGGGTATCCACGTCGTGGACTACTCCGAGGACGCGTTGCGCGAGGTGGCTGATCACGTGGTGGCGCTGGCCAACGCCGAGGACCTGCCCGCGCACGGTCAGGCCGTGATGGCGAGGTTCGGGCGATGAGGCCTGTTGGTGATCGGGTGGAGTTGTCCGACCTGCCGCTGCGTGAGGACCTGCGCGGTCGGACGCCGTACGGTGCTCCGCAGTTGGACGTGCCTGTTCGGTTGAACACCAATGAGAACCCGTACCCGCCTACGCCCGCGCTGGTCGCGGACGTGGTGGCGGCGGTGGCCGAGATCGCGGGCGAGTTGCACCGGTACCCGGATCGGGACGCGCTGGGGCTGCGCTCCGACCTGGCCGCGTACCTGGCGGACGTGACCGGTGTGCCGTTGACCGAGCGGAACCTGTGGGCCGCCAACGGGTCGAACGAGATCCTCCAGCAGATCCTCCAGGCGTTCGGTGGGCCTGGTCGTACGGCACTGGGGTTCGAGCCGTCGTACTCGATGCACCCGATCATCGCCGCGGGCACCCGCACCGAGTGGGCGCCGACGCCTCGGCGTGAGGACTTCTCGCTGGACACCGCGCGGGCTGCCGAGATCGTGGCTTCGCGGAAGCCGGATGTGGTGTTCGTGACGAGCCCGAACAACCCGACCGGGCAGAGCGTGCCGCCCGGCGATCTGCGCTCGTTGATCGCGGCGGCGCCTGGTGTGGTCGTGGTGGACGAGGCTTACGCGGAGTTCTCGCCGCGGCGCAGTGCTGTGGAGTTGATCGAGGAGTTCCCGGCGAAACTGATCGTCAGTCGGACGATGAGCAAGGCGTTCGCGTTCGCCGGTGGTCGTCTCGGGTACCTGGCCGCCGCTCCTGCCGTGGTGGATGCGCTGCTGCTCGTCCGGCTGCCGTACCACCTGTCGGCGCTGACGCAGGCTGCTGCGCGTGCGTCGTTGCGGCACGCGGGTGAGACGCTCGGGTCAGTGGCTCTGTTGGCGGCTGAGCGGGATCGGGTCGCGGAGTCGTTGGCCGGGTT
>JBDSAJ010000326.1:0-3091 GCA_039922235.1 Umezawaea sp. | reverse complement strand
GGGCGATACCGCGAGGGGTCCACCTGGGCCGCGTGAAACTCGGTGAGGATTGTGGTCACCGCGCTAGTCGATGCGGAGCGGCTGTCCCGCGTGGTACCGGTCCAGGCTGTCCACAGTGGACATCCGGCCGGGCGGGTGGAACGCCAGCGCGTGCACGCTGGCCGCGAGGCGCGCGACGTCGGGCGACGACACGAAGGCCATGCCGCCCAGCAGTTCGACGGTCGTGCCGACGACCCGGCGGATCGTGCGCTGCATGGCGTACCGGGCGGTGAGCGCGTCGGCGAGGGTGTCGTTGCCGACCTGGCCGGAGTCGACGCCCCACGCGACCCGGTCCAGTGAGAGCGCGCACGCCTCCAGGTCCGTCACGACGTCCACCCGTGCCGCGGCGTCGCCGCGGCCGGACTCCAGCAGCCTGGACACCAGCGCGCTCGCCGTGCCCAGGTAGACGGCGGAGACCAGCAGGGTGAACCAGATCAGCCCGGTGGTGTTCAGCTCGTCGAGGTTCGTCTCCGGGTCGAGCACCGGCTTGATGATCAGCTCGTCGTGCACCAGCACGTCGTCGAGCACGACCTCGTCGCTCTCGGCGCCCGCCAGGACGATCGAGCCCCAGAACGGCCGGACGCTGATGCCCGGCGTGCTCGCCGGGATGACCGCGATGCCGAGCGCGGTGCTGCCGTCCTCCTCGCGCAGCTCCACGCTCGCCGTGATCAGGTCCATCGACGCCGACAGGCTGCACGGCTTCTTGCTGCCCGAGATCAGCCAGCCGCCCTCGGCGCGGCGCGCGGCCATGGTGGGGGTGAGCACCCCCTGCCCGGTGCGCCCCTCGGCGAACGCGCTGCTCATCATCCGGCGGTCGCGGGCGACCGCGTCGAGCAGCAGCCACTCGAAACCGGTGCTGGTGGCCGCGAGCGTCACCAGGCTGGCCACCGAGAAGTTGTGCATCGTGGCCGCCACCGCAACGGACGGGGACCGGGTGGCGATGGCACGGGTGCAGCGCACCGCGTCCCGTGCGCTCGCGCCGACCCCACCGTGCTCGGAGGGCACCAGCAGACCCGACCCGCCTGCCTCGCGGAGCGCGGTGATGCCGGGACCGCCGCGCTCTTCCAGTTCGCTCAACGAGAACGCGCTCAACGCCTTGTCCAACCCCGGCAGCAAGGCTTCCAGGGTGTCGTACTCGCGCTGCAGGAATTTCATCGCGAAGCTCCTTCGGGAGCGGCGGGGGGCAGTGCGCTCTCGAACACGCGCGACCTCGGCGTCACCTTCGTGGCGATGCTGATCGCCTGGAGGTGGCTCGTCCGCAGCATCGGGTAGTTGGCCTCGCCGAACGGACCGCCGGACAGCCCGTTGCCGCCGTGCGTCGGCAGGCCGGGCACGAAGCCGAGGTGGCTGTCGTTGACCTTGAGGATGCCGCCGTTGTCGAGGCGGGTGCAGAACACCTCGATCAGCTCCGGGTCCTCCGACCACAGCGAGTTGCGCAGGCCGTAGGGGTTGGCGTTCATGAACCGCAGCGCGTCCGCGAAGGCGTCCTCGGTCTGCTCCGCGTCGGGGACGACGATGGGCAGCAGCGGGTAGAACGTCTCGTCGCGCACCGCGCGCATCTTCTCCGCACGGGCGTAGCCGTCGACCCGGATGAGGGTCGGCTGGAGGAAGATGCCCGACGAGTCGGGGGTGCCGTCCTCGGCGATCCGCTCGCCGCCGCTCAGCAGCACGGCGCCGTCCGCCACCGCCTCGTCGAGGACGGTGGAGAACTCGGTGGTCCGCAGCACCGGGGACAGCAGGACGTCCGGGTCCTCGGGCCGTCCGGGCCGGATGTCCGCGACCAGCCGCTTCAGGCGCTCGACGAGGTCGTCCGCGATCCGCGGGTGCGCGATGACGTACTTGGGCACCATGCAGATCTGGCTGGAGCCGTAGAAGCACTCCGCGATCGCCTGTGCGGCGTTGTCCAGGTCGGCGTCGTCCCAGACCAGCACGCCGTCGTTGCCCGCCAGTTCCAGCACGGGCTTCTTGCCGTTCTCGACGCAGCGCCGACCGATCTCGATGCCGCGCTCGCTGCCGCCGAAGTACATGATGTCGTCGACGTCGTCGCTGACCATCCACTGGTCGAGCAGCACCTTGGGCACGCCGCACACGATGCTCAGCACGCCGGCGGGTGCGCCGACCTCCTCCAGCGCGGTCGCGACCAGTTCGCGCCACGCCCAGGCGACGCCGTAGGGGGCGCTCCTCGGCGCCTTCACCACGAGGCTGTTGCCCGCCATGAGCGCGGACACGCCGAGGATGGAGTTGGAGGCGGCCGCGTTCTGCGGCGGGCTCAGGCACACCACGCCGTCGGGCTTGCGCACCAGGCGGATCTCCCGGTCACCGACCTGCTCCCGGTACTCCATCATCTTCGCGTTCACCCCGAAGGTCCCCGCGGACGAGCCCTGGATGACCCCGGCGACCTCCCACTCGGCGAGCCTGCGGGGATGCCCCTCGGCGATGAGTGCCTCCACGAACTCCTCGCGGTGGGCGATCGCCTTCTCGTTGAAGAGCAAGCCGAACTCGAGCCGCTTGGCCCAGGGCATGGCCGCCCACTCGGGCTGCGCGGCACGTGCGGCGCGGAGCGCTTCGAGGCACTGCTCGGGCGAGGTCAGCGCGACGCGGCCGACGATCCGGTCGTCGGTGTGGTCGGGTTCACCCGCGCCCGCGAGCGCGCGCTTCAGCCGGATCGCGCTGAAGGCGTCGTCGAAGAAGCTGGACGCGCGGATGGTGTAGATCCACTTGGTCGCGGCGGCGTCCTGACCCGCGACGTATGAGGGGTAGGTCTTCACTTCGTCACCTTGTTCGAGTCGCTGGGAGGCGTCGTCGCGCCTAGAGGACGCCCATGTAGCGCAGGCGGAGGTCCTGCGTCTCCTGGGACCAGGTGGACGCCGTCACCATGCGCTCCTCGGGGCTGGTGTCGACGAGCTTGCGGCCCGGCCAGACCTCGTACTCGGGGATCAGGTGGCCCCACTCCGCCAAGCCCTGCTGGAACAGGGATTCGCGCTGGAACAGGAAGGGCTGCATCGGCAGCCCCTCCCAGAGGGCGCGACCGCGACCGATCAGCTCCTGGATG
>JBDSAJ010000325.1:0-12315 GCA_039922235.1 Umezawaea sp. | reverse complement strand
GTGGGTGCTCGTCCGCGTTCGACCTCGACTCGATGCCGATGGACCTGCTGGAACGGCTGGTCGGCCACATTCGCGCGGGCCACTTCCGCCGTGTGGGGTGACCTCGCGGGGGATGTCGGCGGACTGGCGCTGTTCCTGGTGTGGCTGGTGCTGCCCGCGCTCTACGTGATCGTGCTGGGCAGGTCTTACGTGGAGCAGTGCCGCGAACTGCGAGATCAGGGCTGCCGATGTGACTGCCACCGGGAAGAAGGAGACCGCGATGCCGTCTGACGAGTTGATCCACATCGGCGAGAAAATCGTCGAACTGGCCGCCGCGTGGCCCGACACCGGCCTCGACAAAGTGGGCGAACTCGCCCAAGCTCTCGGGGAAGCCCTGCGAGCGGCGAAGCCTGATGGCGGTTGAAGGCCGGGCAGCCGAATGGCTTTGCGCCCACGGCAAGGTGTCACACCGTCGGGTGGTCGTGCGGTCGACAGGACCATTCTCGTCGGCTGTGCCCACGACGATGCCCTGATGGATCTGACGGTGAGGGCGGAAGAACTCGGCGACGAACTGCGCGGACTCCGCGAACGCGCGGGCTTGTCACTCGAACGAGCCGGGGAGCAGATAGACGCCTCGGCCACCAAGATGAGCCGAATCGAGAACGGCCTCCGCGAGGGCTCAGCCGAGGATGTGTCCGCGCTGCTGGCCATCTACGGGTGCGGCGGCCCGCGACGGGCCGAACTGTTGACCCTCGCCCGCGAGGTGGAGCGGCGAGGCTGGTGGCAGCGCAACAAACCGGACTTCGCCGAACGGCAGCGCACGCTGATCGGCTTGGAGGCCAAAGCCGACCTCATCGTCAACTTCGAGGGCATGCACATCCCCGGCCTGTTGCAGACCGGGGAGTACACCCGTGCGCTGATGAACGAGTGCGGAATGGTGCCGACGATCGAGATCGAGGGCCGGATGGTCACCCGGATGCGACGACATGCCGTGCTGCTCAAAGAGCGTCCGCCACGCCTGATCGCGCTCATCGACGAACTGGTGCTGCACCGGATGATCGGCGGTCCGGATGTGGTGCGCCGCCAACTCGAACACCTCGTGGAGGCCGCCTGCCTGCCGAACACAACCCTGCGCGTCGTGCCCAACTCAGGGGCTCACGCTGCTTCGGCGGGCGCGTTCGAGTTGGTTCGCCGTCCAGCCGGGCACAAGGTGGTCTTCCTGGAGAACCTGACATCCAGCCTGTTCCTCGAAGAACCCCAGGAGATCGAGACCTACGAGCAAGCCATTCGGCTGCTGTTGGCCCGCGCGTTGAGTGCGGAAGAATCGGTGCGGCTGATCACCGAGCTGACCTGGGAGGCAACCGAGTGACCACCGATCTGAGCTGGCGCAAGAGCAGCTACAGCAGCAGCCAGGAGAACTGCGTCGAGGTGGCCTTCGCCACCGGGACGGTCGGGCTGCGGGACTCCAAGAACACGGCCGGACCAGCGCTGTTCTTCTCACACAGCGCATTCACCAGGTTCCTGATCGAGCGCAAGTTCTAGACCGAAGGAAGTAGAGTAGTCCAACTCATCCCCTGCCCGGTGTGGTCGCTGTAATGTCACCAATCGACCACACAGCGCTATCAGGGGGGCCTGCCCTGTGACCGGGGACAACGTCGGGCAGTACGCGTTCGAGCAGTACCGCGAGCAAGGCGGGGGCACGCTCGCGAGCATCTTCACCATGGGCATGAGCGACATCGTCGCCGCCACCAAGGCCATCGGCGCCGCCACCGAGGCCCAAGCACTCTCGGTCGACCCCCACCTGGTCGACACGATGCTCAAGAAACTCACCGACATGCAGGACGTTGTCGACAAAATTCAACGCAACGCGCATGCGCTGAACAGTGAGACCAAATTGGGCGGCGGCTATGCGCAGGACATCGGCAGAACCAACCAACAGCTTGGCGGGCAGGTTACCGACAAACTCATCCCGGACATGGTCAAGGCGATCAACAGTCTCAAGGCAGAGATCGAGAAGAGCCGGGCCACCTACCAGAACTCCGACGTCGCCCACGCTGGCACGTTCAACAACCTTTGACGGGAACCGATCCAGCAGCCATGAACCGCTCCCTCACACGCATCGCCTTCGCTGCCACGGCCAGCTTCGCCCTGCTCACGGCAGGGTGCGGCGGGGAGTCAGGCAAGGCGCTGCCAGGCACCACAACCGAAACGACCATTAGCACATCAAGCCCTTCAGCCACCGGCAAGACCGGCGATTCCAAGCTTGCCGCGCTGAAACCATGCGACCTGCTGACCGAAACCGAGGTCACCGCATTGGGCCTCACCAACCCCGGTGAAGCAGAGAAGATTGCCAGCGCGGAAACATGCGACTGGAAACAAAGCGGCAACGGAGGTCTCCTCGTCGGCATCCGCGCGAAACAGGGCATCAAGGATCTCACGCTGACGGGCACGAAGTCGCCGACCAAAATCGGGAAGTACGAAGCCACGAAGATCGAAGCATTGGATGGCGCCCCAAACTCTTGCGCCGTGATCATCCCGGTCAGCGAGTCATCCAGCGTGCAGATCATCGGAAACTTCACCGCGAGTTCCACCGACACCGCCGGTGCCTGCGAGCGCGCGACGAAAGCCGCCGAACTGATCGCGCCGAAGCTGCCCTGACCGATCACGTCCCGAGGGGGGATGACCGATGGTGCAAGAAAAGCCCGCCGTACCCGAACCCACCGCCAACTACCCCGGTCAGCAGCACGAGGACATGAAGCGGCTGGTCGAGGAGAATTACGACCCAGAGCAGGTGGCCGGGGTCGCTGACGCGTGGAAGAACCTCGGCAAGGACTTCACCGAGCTGGCGGTCGACTTCAGCATCCTGATCAGCGGCTCGCACGCGGGCTGGACCGGTAGCGCTGCGGAGGGGGCTCGCGCCGCGCTGGGCAAGGTCGGCACGTTCGCGGACACGGCGGGTGACCAGTTCACCGCCACCGGGAACGCGGTGGCGACCCAGGGCACCGTCGCGTCGGAGGCCAAGGCCAAGATGCCGCCTCCGATCGAGTACAACCCGACGAAGATGTTCACCGAGGCACTGTCCACCGGCAGCATCCTCCAGGTCGGCGCACTGGCTTTCACCATGCCGATGCAGAAGGCGAAGTCGGACGGTGCCAAGGACGAGGCCGTCGCGGTCATGCAGAACCGCGACGACGCGATGCGCTCGGCCACCACGTCGATGCCCGCGTTCGCCGAGATCCCGATCGTCACGCAGGAGCAGGGCACCACGACGTCGAGTTCGCAGACGTCTTCGGTGAACACCCACACGGTCAACCCGAGTTCCACCACCAGCACCACCAGCACCACCAGCACCACCGGCACGCCCAGCACTCCCGGCGGAAACGACGGCACGACGCGCACCTCGTGGACTCCGCCGCCGGTGTCGACGCCGACACCAACACCGACACCGCCCGCTGTCACCCCGCCCGTCACCAAGGTCCCCGCACCCTTTCCCCCACTGGTCGGGCCGCCACCAGGTCTGCGGCCACCCCAAGTCGCTCCACGTGACCCGCGAAACGGGCGTCAAACACCTCCCGGCGGTGGTCCGAACGGGCGCGGCACGGGTGGTGGCCCCAACGGACGGGGCACCGGCGGTGGTGGCCCCAACGGGCGCGGCGCAGGTGGCATGGGCGCACCCGGACGACCGGGTTTCGGTCCCACCGGCAGCGGTCCGGGCGGGTCCGGTTTCGGACGTGGGCAGGCCGCGGGTTTCGGTCCCACCGGCAGCGGTCCGGCTGGTGGTGACCCGAACGGCCGTGCCGGCGCCGGCGGTCGTGGAGCGGCGGGTGGGCCGGGAGCGGGTGGCACGGGTGCTGGCGGGGGTCAGGGTGAAGGCGGTGAAGACCAGGAGCACAAAGCGAAGTACCTGGTTCCCACCGACGAGCACTTCGACGACTTCCGCATGGTCGCTCCTCCGGTGATCGGCGAATGAGGACGATCGCGACGCTGTCCCTGCTCGCGTTCGAGGTCCTCTGGGAAGCAACGAGGGCAGGGGCCGTCCCGTACCCGTTCGAGATCGACCAGCACGGCGAGACGGTGGACGAGCGAGCGCGCCTCAAGTCCGCGGCGCACACCGACCTGGAACGCCGCGGACTCGCACGCCGCGGCCGTCCGGAGCCGGAACTCGAGGACGCGCTGGGGTTGCTCGCGCGTCCGGACCTGCGCGTCACCGCGCTGGGCATGCCCAGCGTCGACGACGGCAGGTTGGTGCGCGCGTGCGTCGTGGCACGAGGCGGCTACGCGGTGATGGCCGCGCAGGAGAACCAGGTCATCACCCTGAACCTGGTGCAGGGTGACGAACTCGCCACCGCGCTGGTGGGCACGCTGCCACCGAGGCACGCCGGTCCGGGCAAACCGGTCACAGTGCCCGCGTCGACGTTCGACCAGCAGAAGCCCCGACAGGGCACCATGCAGACCGTACGCGGTCGGGAGACCGAGGACACGAAGGTGGTGCGGGCGATGCTCGCCCCTCCGATGGTCGGCACCGGCCACTTCACCGCGACCCACGGCAAGCGGCAACTGCCCGCGGTCACCTGGTTCGACACCACCCAGGGCCGCTACGTGAGCATGCCGGCGGGCAACGATCCGAATTGGATCACCCTGGCACCGGCTGACAACCAGGGCTTGGCGCAACGCCTCACGCAGGTGCTCGCCCTGACGAACAGGTGATAGACCCGACGCGGGTACGGATTCGCCGTGCCCGACCGCCGCGACTCCTCTGTCCAGCAGTCATTCCTGGGTGAAGTGGGCGACCTGGACGGCGTCGAACTCGGCCTCGGTGACGACGTGCCCGGTGAACCTGGCCACCGCGGTCACCAGCTTGGCGTCGTGGTGGCGGTGGTCGTCGAAGTCGATGCCGTCGAGCGCCTCCCGGACCTCGGGGTCGTCGAACGCCTCCCGAAACTCGGAATCGTCGCCTGAGTCCAGTCCGGGCTCGAACGACGCCAGCACCTGCCCGCCGCGGGCGAAGGCCAAGGCCGTGTGCGTGTTGACGTTCCAGAACGCGCTGGCGGCCTTCCCGTTGCGCGACAACCGTTCCAGCACGCCTTCTTTGATACCGAGGTAGCCGTTCTCCTCGAACGCGACCACGGCGCCGTCGACCGCGAGCACGGCGACCCACGGATCACCGCCGTGGTACCGCGGGTCCTCCAGCGACCGCGGCGCGTCCGGGTCGGCCCCGAACGCGCGCAGCACCTCCTCGGCGGACAGCCCGACCACCACGGTCACCGTCGCCGCGACTTCGAGGGAGCTGGACTCGACCCACCAGTGCGCGCGGTCGGGCGTGACCACCACCGGCGGCTCCGGCTCCCCGCGCAGCCGGTGGCCCAGCCGGTCGGTCCGCTTGTGCACCACGGTGCCCGCGGCGGGCGCGGCCCACACCGACAGGCAGTAGCCCTCGTCCCCCTCGTCCCGCCCGGTCGTCTGCACCAGCACCCGGTACTCGCCCGGCCACGGCGGTGTCGTCTCGCGACCGCCGAGCGCGGCCTCCCCGTGCTCGGCGGTCCAACTGACCTCGACCACCTCGTCCCACGTCAGCAGGTCGACGTCCGGTGGCGGCCCGTCGAACACGCGCAGCGACACCGGGACGCGCCCCTCGGCGGCCCCCGTCCGCACCACGACACCGCCGGGCACCACCGCCACCAGCCCGTTCGCCGAGAAGTCCACGACATCCGGCACCGGTCCCTCGGCCAGCGCGAACCGGTGGTCGCGCACCAGCGGCGAGTTCGACGACCAGCGCGGGTAGTGGTACTCGGCCCGCCGCTTCTCCAGCACGGCCGCCTGGTAGGACTCGGGCATCGGCAGGTCGGCCAGCAGCAGCGCCGCGGCGCCTACTCCGGTGCCGATCACCGCGGGCGCGGCGCGGGCGACATCCGTGCCCAGCGCCCGCAGCAGGCCAGCCGCCGTCGCCACGCACAGCGCCAGGTGCACGGCGCCGTGCCGCCCGGCGATCTCCGCCTCGTCGGTGTGCTCGGGCCCCACCACCACCAGCAGCGGCGCGATGGCGTCGTCGCCGACCAGCTCGCGGACGGTCGCCGCGACCAGGTCCGTCGCTCCGACGTGGAACACCTCCAGCAGCCGAACCGCTTGCACCGCCCCGTTCTCACCGTCGAAGCCCAGCATCCCGAAGGTTCCCTCGCGCGGACCGAGGTGGCTCACCAGTCCTGGTGGGACGGGCACGTGCAGCGCGTCGACGGGCAGTTCCAGCGCGCCGAGCAACCGGTCCAGCACCCGCACCCCGCGCAGCGCGCCCGACACCGCCGAATCCCGCGATTTCGGCCGCCGGGCTGGCCGCTCGACGGCGACCCTGCCGAGTTCGGCGGCGGGAGTCGGGGGAATGTGCCGCAGCACCAGGGGAATCGCCGCCGCGACGGCGAACGTCAGGTCGTGATCCACCGGGCCATCCTGGCAGCGCGGACCGCGGCGCGGAGGCGAAACGCGCTCAGCGGCCTGGCCGCCTGCGCGGCGAAGGTCAGTGGTCCGCCCGGCTGACCGAAGACGACAGGTGGGCGGGTCTGCGGTGGGCCTTGGTGCTGTGCAGCAGCCACGCGAGCACGGCCGCCAGCACCACCGCGAGCAGCGTGCCCACGCCCATGAGGGCGGTGCTGCCGACCAGGCCGCCCACCACGATCGGGACCAGGCCGAAGACCACCAGCAGCACCGCGAACACCGGCACGGCGGGCAGGCCGGGACGGTGGTCGCGGATCTCACGACCGCGCCTGAGGCTCTCCGCGAACTCGTCCAGTTCCGAGTCGCACGTCTCCAGCGCCAGGATGTGGTCGGCTATCCCCTCCACCACGACGACGCCGCCGAGACCCACCGTCCGGCGGACCTCGACCGCCCGTGCAGCGAGCGCGTAGCCCAAGTAGTGGCGCAGCATGGCGGTGCCCTCGGCGGACCACGCCCGGCCGGCCAGTCGCTCCAGCTCGGCCACCGCGCGGGTCGCACCGTCCTCCTCCCCGATCGCCGGGAACAGGGCGCGCGCTTGCTCCAAAAGCCTGAGATCGGCCTGGGGTTCTACTGAGCGCAACCATTCGAGCTGCGCGTTGAGCCACATTCGGAAAACAGACCACTCATCCGGCTTATTGACAGTCATCGGACCCCTCGCCAAATTCTCGGCGAGCAATTCTGCCAGAAAAGTGGGAAATTCGCACCGTCGAGCAGGGTGAATGCGAGACTATTCCACTGCAACGGGCTCCCACCAGCGGGAACTACACCTTTCGGGCGGTCGCGAAACGAGGTCGCCCCGCGAGGTCCTGGTGGTCGGCGACCTCGGTCAACACCCGTCGAGCGCCCAGCAGCGCGGGCACGGATTCGCCGTGGCCGTCGTCGTGCTCGATGGCCACCACACCACCCGACTTCAACAGGCGGGCCGCCAGCGCCACCACGGAGCGGATCACGTCCAGGCCGTCGGCCCCGCTGAACACGGCGGCGTGCGGGTCGTGGTCGGCAACCTCCGGCTGCACCGGCGTGCCCTCCGGCACGTACGGCGGGTTGCACAGCACCAGGTCGACGGCCCCCTCCAGGTCCGCCAGGACACCGGGGGCCGTCACGTCGCCGGAGTGCAGGCGGATCGGGGTGTCGCCGGCCTGGACGCGGGCGTCGGCGTTGTGCCGGGCCCACGCGAGGGCGTCCACGTCCTTCTCCACGGCGTGCACGGTGGCGTCCGGGCGGGCGTTGGCCGTGGCCAGCGCGAGCGCCCCGGAGCCGGTGCACAGGTCGACGACCAGCGGCCGTTCGACGCCCTTGACCTGCTTGAGCGCCCACTCCAGCAGGAACTCGGTCTCGGGCCGCGGGATGAACACGCCGGGACCGACGTCGACGGTGATCGCGCCCATCGGGGACCAGCCGAGGATGTGCTGGAGCGGCACGCGCTCGGCACGCCTGCGGACGAGCTTGTGCAGGGTCTCCAGCACCTGCTGGTCGACCATCGGGATGAGCGGCAGCCGGGACCGCTCCACGCCGAGCACGTGGGCGGCGAGGTACTCGGCGTCGACGCGGGGACTGTCCACACCAGCCGCCGTCAACATGCGCTCCGCCTCGACGAGGGCGAGTCGGATGGGCTGTCGGTTCATGCACGGATGGTAGTCGCGGTGCCGGGTCGGGACGCCCGGCACCACACGACCGTGCGATTAAAAGTTGATCATGTGCCCGGCCAGGCCGTGCACCGCTTCCTTGACGGCCTCGCTCAGCGTCGGGTGGGCGTGGACGTTGCGCGCCACCTCGTGGACGGTCAGGTCCCACTGCTGGGCCAGGGTCAGCTCCGGCAGCAACTCGGTGGCCTCCGGGCCGATGATGTGGGCGCCCAGCAGCTCGCCGTGCTTGCCGTCGCTGATCAGCTTCACGAAGCCGCCGGGCTCGTTGAGGCCGTGCGCCTTGCCGTTGGCGGTGAAGGGGAACTTCGCCACCTGGACGTCGAAGCCCCTCTCGCGGGCCTGCGCCTCGGTGTAGCCGAAGCTCGCGATCTGCGGCTGGCAGAACGTGGCGCGCGGGATCATCACGTAGTCGAGTTCCATCGTCTCGGCGTCGCCGATGGTCTCGGCGGCCACGATGCCCATGGCCTCGGCGGCGTGCGCGAGCATCAGCTTCGCGGTCACGTCGCCGATGGCGAAGATGTGCGGCACGTTCGTGCGGCAGCGGCCGTCGATCGCGATGGCGCCGCGCTCGGTCAGCTCCACACCGGTCTTCTCCAGGCCGTAGCCGTCGACCCGCGGCTGGAAACCGATGGCCTGCATGACCTTGTCGGCCTCCAGGACCTCTTCCTTGCCGTCCTTGGTGACCGTGACCCGCACCTTGGGGCCGGACTCGTCGATCGACTCGACGCGCGTGCCGACGCGGACCTCGACGCCGAGCTTGCGGTAGCGCTTGGCCAGCTCGGTGGAGACCTCGACGTCCTCCAGCGGCACCATGCGGTCGAGGAACTCGACGATCGTGACCTTCACGCCGTAGTTGTGCATCACGTAGGCGAACTCGACGCCGATCGCACCCGCGCCCGCGATGATGATGCTCTCGGGGAGCTCCTCGCTGAGGATCTGCTCCTCGTACGTCACCACGCGGTCGCTCTTGGCCGTGCCGGGCAGCATCCGGGTCGTCGCGCCCGCCGCGATGATCGCGTGGTCGAACGTCACCGTCTCGCCGTTCACGACGATCGTGTGGTCGTCGGTGAACTCGCCGCGGCCCTGGAACTCCGTGATGCCGTTCTTCTTCATCAGGAAGTGCACGCCCTTGACGCGCCCGTCCGCGACCTTGCGGCTGCGCTGGAACGCCACGCCGTAGTCGAAGCTGACCGTGCCGTCGACCTTGATGCCGAACGCCTTCGCCTCGTGGGTGAAGATGTGCGCCAGCTCCGCGTTGCGCAGCAACGCCTTCGAGGGGATGCAGCCGACGTTGAGGCACACCCCGCCCCAGTACTTCTCCTCGATGACCGCGGTCTTCAGCCCGAGCTGGGCCGCCCGAATCGCGGCGACGTAGCCTCCAGGGCCCGCACCGAGGACCACGACGTCAAAGTGTGCGCTCATGGTCACCACACTAGGTGCCCAGCTGCTCCGAGAAGAACTCGAGCGACCGACGCCACGCGTCCGCCCGTGCCGCGGCGGTCGCGGACGGCGTGCCACCCATCTGGAACGTCACGTCGGGGCCGGGCACGAGCACGTCCGTCGTCGGCCGGTAGGGCGGTCCGGCGATCAGGTGGCCAGCCAGGGGGTAGACCACGTGCTCGTACGGGAACGGGTGCTCGTGCTCGTCCAGCCGCAGCTTCGCGACCTCGCTCAGCGTCGTGGACGGCCAGCTCCGGTCGTCACCCGCCGACAGCAGCAGCACGCCGCCGAGGATGCGCTCGACCGGGATGACCGCCTCCTCGGGGATGCCGTCGACCACGTCGAACGCCTGTTCCAGGCGGACCGGCCGGTCGTCCACCACGTCCGTGCGCAGGCGCTCCGGGACGGTGTAGGGCAGGTACGGGAGGGCTTCGCCCTTGAGCGTCCAGGACGCGGCCTCGTGCTGGAGGATCTGGAGCAGGTTGCGGCCGGGGCCGATGCCCTGCGTCACCACACCGCTGCCGACCACGCTCACCACGGCCCGCACCTCGGGGAACGTGGCGCCGAGCAGCAGCGCCACCTCGCCGCCCCGTGAACCGCCGAGCACGCCGATCTCGCCCGCGCGCTCGGACAGGTAGGAGATGGCCTTGCCGAAGTACTCCAGCGGCACGTCCACCAGGTGCTCCGGCACGCCGGGGGCGCCGAAGTAGGCCAGTGCCAGCGCGGCGAACCCGTGCCCGGCGAGCAGGGCCGCGTCGGTCTCGTGCAGACCACCCTCGGAACCGCCGAGCACGATCACGCCGGGGTAGGTGTCCTCGTCGTCCGGCTCGAACAGCACGCCGACGAGCCCGTCGGCATCCACCTCGGTCCGGCGCACGCCATCGGGCACGGCCAGCCGGTGGAGTTCGACCTTGCCGACGCCGTCGACCTCCAGCAGCGTCGGACCGCCCTTGGCGCCGGTCTGCCGGAGCGACCAGAACAGGCCCATCGGGTCGACGCCGGAGTAGTCACCCTCCACGGGCGCGTGCCGGGTCAGGTCGACCACACCGCGCTCGTCGGCGACGAACACCGCTGACGAGGAGCGGTCGCCGGTGTTCAGGGTGATCGTGGCGCGCGTGTCGGGTGGCAGGCCGACCACGACTATGTCGACCGGGCTGTCGAGAAGCGCTTCCTGCGGACTGACCAGAATCTCGGCCACAGCGCGCCTCCTCGACAGTCACGAACCAGCGAGTCGCTCCGCCCGGTCGGCAGCCGCGAGCGCGTCCAGCACCGCGTCGAGGTCACCGTCGAGCACCTGGTCCAGGTTATGTGCTTTGTACCCAACCCGGTGGTCGGAGATGCGGCTTTCCGGGAAGTTGTACGTCCTCACCCGTTCGGACCTGTCGACCGTGCGGATCTGGGTCTTGCGGGCGTTGGACGCGTCCTGCTGCGCCTGCTCCTCGGCCAGCGCGACCAGCCTCGACTGGAGCACGACCATCGCGCGCGCCTTGTTCTGGAGCTGGCTGCGCTCGTTCTGGCACGACACGACGATGCCGGTCGGCAGGTGCGTGATGCGGACCGCGGAGTCGGTCGTGTTGACCGACTGGCCGCCCTTGCCCGACGAGCGGAACACGTCGACGCGCAGGTCCTTCTCGTCGATCTCGACCTCGACGTCCTCGGTCTCCGGGAACACCAGGACACCGGCGGCGGACGTGTGGATGCGGCCCTGCGACTCCGTCACGGGCACGCGCTGCACGCGGTGCACGCCGCCCTCGAACTTCAGCCGCGACCAGACCCCGTCCGGGGTGTCGACCTTGCTCTTGATGGCGACCGTGACGTCCTTGAAGCCGCCGAGGTCCGAGTCCGTGCCGTCCAGCACCTCGGCCTTCCAGCCGTGGCGCTCGGCGTAGCGCAGGTACATGCGCAGCAGGTCGCCCGCGAACAGCGCGGACTCCTCGCCGCCCTCGCCGGACTTGATCTCCATGACCACGTCGGACGAGTCGTGCGGGTCCCTCGGCAGCAGCAGCTCCGTGAGCCGTGACTCCAACTGCGGGATCTTGACCTTCAGCTCCTCGGCCTCGGCCGCGAACGCCTCGTCCTCGGCCAGCTCGGACGCCGCCTCCAGGTCCTCGCGGGCCTGGTCCAGGTCGCGAACAGCGCGCACGATCGGCCCCAGCTCGGAGTAGCGCTTCCCGAGCTTGCGCGCACCCGCCTGGTCCGCGTGCACGGCCGGGTCGGCCAGCTGCCGCTCCAGGTCGGCGTGCTCGGCGAGCAGGTCCTCAAGGGGCTGGTTCACGACTGCTGCTTCCTACTTGTTGAGCTTGGTCGAGCTTCGTCCAGCACAGACGACAACGGCGCCCGACCCGAGCCGGGAGGCTCGGGCGGACGCCGTGGACGAAGCTACTTGGCGCGCTTGCCGTAGCGGGCTTCGAAGCGCGCGACCCGGCCACCGGTGTCGAGGATCTTCTGCTTGCCGGTGTAGAACGGGTGGCAGTTCGAGCAGACCTCGACGTGGATGGACCCGGAGGTCTTCGTGCTGTGCGTGGTGAACGCGTTCCCACAGCTACAGGTCACGTCCGTGGAGATGTACTGCGGGTGGATACCAGTCTTCAACGTCTCGTCCCTTTCATGGTGTGGCCGCCGGGTCCCCATGGATTGGGGTGAACCGGAGCCGGACTCGACTAGAGAGTCTGCCAGATTGCCTGACGAAGACGAAAACGCCACCGTTGGTTCGATTGTTCCCGAACATCCCAGGTGACGTGGACCACTGGTCCCGACTTGCCCG
>JBDSAJ010000324.1:0-5172 GCA_039922235.1 Umezawaea sp. | reverse complement strand
GTCCGGTCCGCACAAAGTGGACAGGACAACGCCTCCGGCGTGGAATAACTACGAACAGCGGGAGATCACGAGTTCGCGAACGCGCTTCGCGTCCGCTTGGCCCTTCGTGGCCTTCATGACCGCGCCGACGATGGCGCCCGCGGCGGCGACCTTGCCGTCGCGGATCTTGTCCGCGACGTCCGGCTGCGCGGCCAGCGCTTCGTCGACGGCCTTCTCCAGCGCCGAGTCGTCCGAGACGACCTTGAGCCCGCGGGCCTCGACGACCTGCTCTGGCTCGCCCTCGCCGTCCAGGACGCCGATGACGACCTCGCGGGCCAGCTTGTTGGTCAGCGCGCCCTCGTTGACGAGCGCGATCACCTTCGCCACCTGCGCGGGCGTGATCGGCAGCGCCGACAGTTCCGCACCGCGGGTGTTGGCCTGCTGCATCAGGTACGACACCCACCACGACCGCGCCTCGACGGACGTCGCGCCCGCCTCGACGGTGGCCGCGACGAGGTCGACCGCGTCCGCGTTGACCAGGTCGCGCAGCTCGGCGTCGGTGAGGTTCCACTCGGCCTGGACGCGCTTGCGGCGCTGCGCGGGCATCTCCGGCAGCGTCAGGCGCAGCTCCTCGACCCACTCGCGCGACGGCGCGATCGGCACGAGGTCGGGCTCCGGGAAGTACCGGTAGTCCTCCGAGGTCTCCTTCTTGCGGCCTGCCCGGGTCGTGCCCGAGGCCTCCTCGAAGTGCCGCGTCTCCTGCATGATCTCGCCGCCATCGGCGAGGATCGCCGCCTGGCGGGTCATCTCGAACCGCACGGCCCGTTCGACGCTGCGCAGCGAGTTGACGTTCTTCGTCTCGGTGCGGGTGCCGAGCACGCCGGTCTCCTTGGGGCTCAGGGAGACGTTCGCGTCGCAGCGCAGCGAACCCTGGTCCATCCGGACATCGGACACGTCGAGCGCCTTGAGCAGGTCGCGCAGCGCGCTGACGTACGCGCGGGCCACCTCGGGTGCGCGCTCGCCGGTGCCGGGGATCATCTTCGTGACGATCTCGATCAGCGGCACGCCAGCGCGGTTGTAGTCGAGCAGCGAGTGCTCGGCACCGTGGATCCGACCGGCCGTGCCGCCCACGTGCAGCGACTTGCCGGTGTCCTCCTCCATGTGCGCGCGCTCGATCTCCACGCGGAAGATCTCGCCGTCGTCCAGCGTCACGTCGAGGTAGCCGTTGAACGCGATCGGCTCGTCGTACTGGGACGTCTGGAAGTTCTTCGGCATGTCCGGGTAGAAGTAGTTCTTCCGCGCGAAGCGGCACCACTCCGCGATCTCGCAGTTGAGCGCGAGACCGATCTTGATCGCCGACTCGACCGCGACGCCGTTCACGACCGGCAGCGCGCCGGGCGCGGCCAGGCAGACCGGGCAGACGTTCGTGTTCGGCTCGCCGCCGAAGATGTTGGCGCAGCCGCAGAACATCTTCGTCTTGGTGTGCAGCTCGACGTGCACCTCAAGGCCCAGCATCGGGTCGAAACGGGCGACGACCTCGTCGTAGTCCATCAGCTCAGCCACGCTCGTCACGCCTTCCCGTCCTTCCGCAAACCGCGCACGGCCAGTGCGGCGCCGGTGATGGCCACGGCGACGCTGGCGATGGCGTTCGCGAGCGCCAGCTTGTCCTTGTCACCCCTGGCGGTGCGCAGGGTGGAGAACGCGCTCGCGGCGGCAGCGGCGGCGCCGACCAGGCCGAAGATCCCTCGGGCTTTCCTCATCGTCAGATCCCTTCCAGCTGCGGGACGCGCCCGATGAGCGGTCCGCCCTGTGCCGCGTCGCGCGCGACCTCGTAGGCGGCGGCGACCCGGTACATGCGGTGGTCCTGGAGCGCGGGGGCCATGATCTGCAGGCCGACCGGCAGGCCGTCGTCGGCGGACAGTCCACTCGGGACGCTCATCGCCGCGTTGCCCGCCAGGTTCGACGGGATGGTGCAGAGGTCGGCCTTGTACATGGCCATCGGGTCGCCGGACCGCTCGCCGATCTTGAACGCGGTGGTCGGCGTGGTCGGCGAGACCAGCACGTCCACGGTGGCGAAGGCGGCCTCGAAGTCGCGCGCGATGAGCGTGCGGACCTTCTGCGCCGAGCCATAGTAGGCGTCGTAGTAGCCGGACGACAGCGCGTACGTGCCGATCATGATGCGGCGCTTGACCTCCGCGCCGAACCCGGCCTCGCGGGTCAGCGACATGACCTCCTCGGCACTGCGGGTGCCGTCGTCGCCGACGCGCAGGCCGTACCGCATGGCGTCGAAGCGGGCCAGGTTGGACGAGGCCTCGCTGGGCGCGATCAGGTAGTACGCGGGCAGCGCGTAGTCGAAGCTCGGGCAGGAGACCTGCACGACCTCCGCGCCGAGCGCGCGCAGCTGCTCCACGGCGGCCTCGAACGACGCCAGCACGCCCGGCTGGTAGCCGTCGCCGCTGAACTGCGTGACGACGCCGACGCGGACGCCGGACAGGTCGCCGGACGCGCCTTCGCGGGCGGCGGCCACGACCGGCGGCACCGGGGCGTCGATGGACGTCGAGTCCATCTGGTCGTAGCCCGCGATGACCTCGTGCAGCAGCGCCGCGTCGAGGACCGTGCGGGCGCACGGCCCGGCCTGGTCGAGCGACGAGGAGAACGCGACGAGGCCGTAGCGGGACACCGAGCCGTAGGTGGGCTTCACGCCGACCGTGCCGGTCACCGAACCGGGCTGGCGGATGGAGCCGCCGGTGTCCGTGCCGATGGCCAGCGGCGCCTCGTAGGCGGCCAGCGCGGCGGAGGAACCGCCGCCGGAGCCGCCGGGGATGCGGTCGGTGTCCCACGGGTTGCGGGTCGGGCCGTACGCGGAGTTCTCGGTGGACGAGCCCATCGCGAACTCGTCCATGTTGGTCTTGCCGAGGATGACGATGCCCGCTTCGCGCAGCTTGCGCGTCACGGTCGCGTCGTACGGCGCGTGCCAGCCCTCGAGGATCTTCGACCCGCAGGTGGTCGGCATCCCCTCGGCGACGAGGACGTCCTTGAGCGCCAGCGGAACGCCCGCCAGCGGGGAGGCGACCGGACGGCCCGCGGCGATGTCGTCGTCGACCTGCTTGGCTGCGGCGAGCGCCCCCTCGGTGTCGACGTGCAGGAACGCGTTGATCCCCTTGTCGACCGAGGCGATGCGGTCGAGGTGCGCCTGGGCGACCTCGACCGCGGAGACCTCGCGGCTGTGGATCTTGCTCGCCAGTTCGGCGGCCGTGCTGCGGATCAGGCTCATGCTTCCTCACCCAAGATTCGGGGCACGCGGAAGCGGCCGTCCTCGGCGGCGGGTGCGCCCGCGAGCGTCTTGGCCTGGCCGAGGCTCGGGCGCACCACGTCCTCGCGGAACACATTGGTCAGCGGAACGGCGTGCGACGTCGGCGGGATGTCGGCGGTGGCGATGTCGCCCACCGCGGACACCGACTGCAGGATGACGTCGAGCTGACCGGCGAACAGGTCGAGCTCGTCGTCCGTGACGGCCAGCCTGGCCAGCTTGGCCAGGTGCGCGACCTCGTCGCGGGAGATGCTGGGCACCTCGTCAACCCCCGTGGGTCGGTAGTCGGATTTGAGGACCTCACGAGTCTATGGCGAGGTCAGCACCGACTCCGACCGGGCTACCGGGGCGGCCGAACGGGCGACGCTCGATTTTACCGGGGCGCAACTGTCGGAGCGAAGTCGGAAAGCGATAGTTCGTCTGCGACAATCACCGGTCGGCGGTAGCGGGCACGTGGCACGTACCGCTCACCAAACCCGCTCGGGTGATCATCTCCCGCGCACTGAGCATGGAGGCGTTCACCGTGTCCTTCCTGATCCGGGTTCAACTCCCGGACCGTCCCGGCACACTCGGCGCGGTCGCTTCGGCGCTCGGCGAGATCGGGGCAGACATCCTCAGCGTGGACGTGGTGGAACGCGGCGGCGGTGTGGCGATCGACGACCTCGTGGTCGAACTGCCCTCCGGACGGCTGCCCGACGTGCTCATCACCGCTGCCGAGTCCATCGAAGGCGTCGAGGTCGACGCGGTGCGCCCGTACGCGGGCGTGCTCGACACGCACCGCGAGCTGGAGCTGGTGGAAGAGGTCGCCGAGGAGCCCAAGAAGGGCCTCGCGGTCTTCACCGAGGGCGTTCCGAAGATCATCCGTGCGGGCTGGGCCGTCGTGCTCGGCCACGACGCGCAGGGCGTCCACCGGATCACCGCCAGCTCGGCGGCCCCGGAGACCAGCATGGCCAACCCGCCGTGGTTCCCGCTCCAGCGCGCCACCGTGCTGGACGGCGAGGAGGACTGGGTGCCCGAGCAGTGGCGGGAGCTGGGCACCGAACTGGCCGCCACCCCGCTGGGCAAGCCGGACCGCGTGCTACTGGTCGGACGGCCCGGCGGCCCGATGTTCCGCGCTGCCGAGGTCGCCAGGCTCGCCCACCTGGCCGGGATCGTGTCGGTCGTGCTGCCGGATTGACGGTTTGACCCTCACACCGCGTGAGGCCGTTGACTCGGGGGCGTCATGTTCAGCATCGGAGACTTCGCCAGACACGGTCGTGTGTCGGTGCGCATGTTGCGCCACTACGACGAGATCGGCCTGCTCAGACCAGCCCACGTCGACCAGTTCACCGGGTACCGCACGTACGAGGGCACGCAGCTCGCACGGCTCAACCGGGTCATCGCGCTCAAGGACCTCGGGTTCACGCTCGCGCAGGTCGGGGGCATCCTCGACGAGAAGGTGAGCGTCGAGGCGCTGCGCGGGATGCTGCGGCTGCGGCAGGCCGAGCTGGCGGCCGCCATCTCGGCCGACACGGCCAGGCTGGCACGGGTCGAGGCGAGGCTCCGAACGATCGAGAGCGAGGGTCACATGCCTTCAGAGGACGTCGTCGTGAAGAGCGTTCCGGCCGTGCGGGTGGCCGAGTTGAGCGGGGTGGCGGGCGGGTTCAGCCCCGAGCACATCACCCCGGTGATCCAGCCCCTGTACGAGGAGCTGATGCGCAGGCTGGAAGCCGCGGGCGTGCAGCCGACCGGGCCCGGCCTGGCGTACTACGTGCAGCTGCCCGAGGGCGTCGAGGTGCACGCGGGCATCGAGGTGGGCGCGTCCGCGTCCGGCGACTTCGACGTCGTCGACCTGCCCGCGTACGAGCAGGTGGCGACGATCCTGCACCGCGGGTCGATGGACG
>JBDSAJ010000323.1:0-2998 GCA_039922235.1 Umezawaea sp. | reverse complement strand
CGTAGACGGTGACGGTGCCGTCCGCGTGCTCGATGCGGACCCAGAGCCCAAATCCGCTTGCGGGACCGGCCTCGATCACGACACCATCGGCGGCGGCGTAGATCGGGTCACCGATCGGGCCCGCGATGTCGATGCCGTAGTGCATCTCGCCCCACCGGCCGCCGTAGCCGGAGGTGAAGATGCCGGGTGCGGGGCGAACGACCTTGGGTCGCCTGGCCTCGACCTCATCCGCTTGCCGCTTCTCGGTGATCCGCTGGCTCTTGGCGAGCTTGCTGGCTTCAGCCGAGGGGTCGACGAGCTTCGCGACGGTCAGCACCTGCGGTGCGGCGGGGGCTGTGCCGCCGACGCCGAACGCGGCAGCTCCGTCACCGGGGTTGGCGTTCGCCAGCGGCGTCACCTCGTCGGACGACGAGTCGGAACCGACTGCCTGGAGCGTCTGACCTGCACCTGCGGCGGCGAAAGCGCCGACCGCGACGGCGGCGACGACGATCCGTCCACGCAGCGCGGAGGGTGGTGGCGGCAGGCGGTGAGTGCTGACCACTCGGGTCGAGGCGCGGCTGATCGCCACGTCGAGCACATCCGTACCTGCTTGGCCGCCGGGGGAGCGGTGTTGAGACAAAGCCGGACCTTCCGTGTTCCGGGGAGTCCAGTCGGACCCGGGCGGGGGATCCCGGAGAGTCGGTCGGGGTTCCGACTCCGTGTCCTTGCATGTGACCAGACCGTGACAACGGACTCGGGGAACATAACGGGGCCGGTAGCCAGTCGGCAATCCCCCGAGTCGATGTCTACCGAATAGCGGTTCGCTTCGAGGTTATGAGCATGAGTCGTGACGCTCGGTCACGTCAGCACCGGCAAACCCAGCGCGTCCAGGCGTGATGCGGTGTTGGGAACTGTCATCCGATCGGGTGATGGCTGCGACGACGGTATGCAGAGTGCGGGTGTCGACCGGCAGCGACAGGTGACCTGAATCACGTATCTGGTGCTCTTCGACGTGCAACCCCGGATGCGCCAGGCGTGCGTTGCGCTGCGGGACGATCACCTGGTCCATCTCGCTCCACACGACCACGAACCGGGTCCGGCACGGCCTGCCCGGCTCAGCCAGTTCAGCGAGGAGGTCGGACCCCGGCCGGAGTTGCCGGGTGAGCGGGGTGGGCAGCAGGTACGCGGCCAGCGTGCCGCCATGCGGCGTGCCCAGCGTGACGAGCGTGCGCACACGCGCGTCCCCGTGCAGCCGCTGCACGTAGTACCGCGCGATCAGCCCGCCGAGCGAGTGCCCGACGACGTGCACCTGATCCGACCCGGTCTGCTCGCAGATCCGCTCGATGTGCTCGCCCAGCAGCGCGGCGGATCGCCGAACATCGCCGGTCAACGCCGTGAGCACGCTGTAGTTCACCGCGTGCACGACCCCGAAGCCACGCCTCCGCAGCGCCCCCGACAGCACCGCGAAGGCGGACCTGTTGTCCCCGATTCCGTGAACCAGCACGATGGGAGTACCCGCAGCATCCATCGCGGAAACCACCAGCCCCCGCTGCCGAGGCGGCAACAGGTCCGTCCGGTAGTGCCGGTAGTGCCCCTCGGGCCGCAACTGCTGCGCCACCGCACCCCACGGGTAGAGCACCGCGTGCGCCGCCAACCAGGCCGCCTCAACCGCGACCCCGCGCATCCCGCCAACCGTCGCCACAGCCCGCAACGCACTCGCCGCCTGCTCGGAAACCTCCCGAACCGCGTGCGCTCCGGAATCCGCCCGTCGCAACAGCGCCTCCGTCAGCCGCCGCAACCCGAGATTCCCCATAAGGGTGAAGGTAGGTCATTCCCCCGACAACAAACGAGAGCCCACTTCGTCATATTCCACCCCCAACCCCACCCCAACTGGCAACCCCACCCCCAACCTGCCCAAACCGCCGCGAGTCGAACACTCAAGCACCCCGAGTGGAACGTTCGCGCACCCCGATGAGTGCGGGAGGGTGTCCGAACGCGGAGTTCGGGGTGCCTGACTGAGGACACGCGACCACCCAACCCCTGCGCCCACCCCCACTCCGCCATCCGGCCCAACGGCCCCAACCGGACCGCACGTGCTCGCACGTGCGGTCACCGGACTTGCTAGCGTCGAGCCGATGACCCGAACCACCCGTGACACCGCCGTGGCAGGCGCTGAACCGGCGTCCCTGGCCTCCGTCCGGCTCCGAGTGGCCTTCGGGCTGGCCGTCGCGGGGGCGTTGGCGGCCGCCGCTGCCCCGCTCGTCGGTGTAGTCGGCGAGAACACGCCACCCGCCTTCACGGCGTGGCCCCTGCTCCTCCTACTGGCGTTCCTCCCAGTAATCCTCGCGGGCGCGTTCCTGCGAAATCACCCGGTCGTGGCAGCGAGCGTGCTGGCCGTGACCGCCCTCTTCGCTCCCGGCCGCCTGCTGGTCGACCTCCAGATCACCGTCGACACCACGTACGCCACCCGGCCGGAGCTGTTCCGCCCAACGAGCCTCGCCCCGCTCACCCCCGGCGCGGGCCTGTGGCTGCTCGTGGTGGGGCACGTCCTCGTGCTCGCCGCGGGTCTGCTCGCGGCCGTGAGCAGACCCGGCGACGCCGACCAGGCAGGCACCCGCCGGTTCCTGGGCCTCGTGGTCACCTCGGGCGCGGTGGCGGCGGTCGGCCTGTTCATGGCCCCGATCACCTCCACGGACCCCCTCATCCCCACCGGCGGTCCGCTGGACGCGCCCGCGCTCGCCATGATCGGCGGCCTCCTCCTCGCGGTGGCGGCCCCCGCGGCGGGCGTGCTGGCCGCCAGCAACCCCGCTCCGGAGACCCGCCGCGGCGGGCTGCTGGCGATCGCCGCGGCACTGGCCGCGCTCGCGCTGCCCCCGTTCGTCGCGGGCCTGACCGCCGACGACCTCGACGTGTCGATCGGCTCCGTGCTCCTCCTGGTCGCGGCCGTCGCGCACGCGGTCCTCGCCCGACTCCTCGGCGACGACCAAGACGACCAAGACGACCAAGAGAAGGCCGTCGA
>JBDSAJ010000322.1:0-7605 GCA_039922235.1 Umezawaea sp. | reverse complement strand
AGTGGTTCCCCATCCAGCAGGGATGGGGAACCACTCCGAGTCCTGTCAGGACGTCAGGAGCACGCGGCACCGTTCAACTTCGGAGAGGCGAACGGCATCGTCGTTCCGCTGTAGTTCGCGTTGTACCCGATGGTCAACTGGCCACCGGCCGCGATCGTGCCGTTCCAGGCCTCGTTGTCGACCCGGACCACGTCCCCGGTGTCGACCCACTTCCCGTTCCAGCCCTGGAGGACGGTCACACCCGGAGCCGAGAACGTGAAGTTCCACCCGTTGATCGCCGATCCCTTGTTCACGACCACGATCTCGCCGGTGTACCCGCCCGCCCACTGGCTGACCACCCGGTGGGTCGCCGTGCAGCCGCCGCCGGGGTTGTTGCCCGTGGTGGTGGTCGTGGTCGTGGTGGTCGTGATCGGGCCCGCCGCGATCGCCAGGTCGTAGGCGCGCTGCGGCACGAACTGGCCCGCCGGTCCGATGCAGCCGTCCGACTCACCCGGCAGCTTGACCCACAGGAAGGCGTCGATCCTGGAGTCGCCGGTGTTCGTCGTGCTGGGCGTGCCGATCGCGCGTCCTGCCGGGTCGCACCACTCGGTGCCGAGCGGGCCGTTGCCGTTGCGGCTGGTGTCCACCACGGCCTTGAGGCGGCCGTCGCCGACCGCGCCGAGGATGGCCTTGGCGTAGGCCACCTCGTCGGAGGTGGAGCGGTAGTTCGACACGTTCGTGGAGATGCCGTCAGCGCTGTTGGAGACGTCGGCGGCGCGCAGCCTGGCAGCGGCCTCCGACGGGCTCAGCCACGCGGAGTTGCCGATGTCGATGTACACCTTGGCGCGCGAGGAACCCGCCTTGAGCTTCTTGCCCGCGTAGGCGATGGACGCCTTGGTCTGGTTCTGCTGGTCGGCGCTCTGGCAGTTGCTCATGATCGGCAGCACGTCGGGTTCGAGCACGATCGACGCAGCACGGCCCGCAAGTCCCGCCGAAACCTCGTCCACCCAGGCCCGGTAGGCCGCGTGGGAAGGCGCGCCACCGCCACTGGCCCCGCCGCAGTCGCGGTTGGGGATGTTGTAGACCACCAGGATCGGGATCTTCCCGGCCGAGGCCGCCGCGCCGACGAAGGAGTTGATCTCCGACCGCACCGACGAGGTGTTCGTGGTGGTGAACCACCGAGCCTGTGGGACCGAGGCGATCCGGTCGCGGATGACCGGTGCCCGCGAGTCGCCGGAGTTCGCGGCGACCCACTTCGCGCTGGAACTCGCCGGGTCCACGTAGAACGCCGACTCCGCGGCTTGGACGGTCGCGGCGCTGCCCACCGCCAAGGCCACCGCCCCTGCGGTGAACGCGATCGAGAGCGCGCCCGCGACCTGCTTTCTCCGTGTCATCACTGTCTCCTCGAAGGTGCTGGGTGGAAGTTCGGGACGGAGCCCATGGGAGCGCTCTCTCAGATGACAGGCGATGACACGGCCGCTTGGCCTTTCGGCGTTGACAGGAGATCCGGGCGACGACCCGCAGCAGATCACCACCGGGGGGAATTCCAGGTTTCGAGTCAATGTAGCCACGGCACAAACGCCTGGTCAACGCTAAAATTGATAGCACCAACTTTAGCAATGTCCATTCAGACAGTTAGCACTCCTCGGCCGTGGAAATGCGGAAAGGGCTGAGGCTCGGTCAGGATCGACCGCTCGGCCAGGTGAACACGTGGCAGATCCGGTCGCGGAGCCAGCGGCGGGGGCGGTCGTGGTCGTTGCGCGGGTGCCACGCCATGCCGAGCGCCGGTGGCGGGAGCTTGAAAGGCAGTTCGAACGCCCGCAAACCGAGCACGTTCAGCGTTTCGCGCCCGGTCGCGGACG
The DNA here is from genome assembly GCA_039922235.1 of Umezawaea sp. Classification (GTDB taxonomy): domain Bacteria; phylum Actinomycetota; class Actinomycetes; order Mycobacteriales; family Pseudonocardiaceae; genus Umezawaea. The sequence continues at coordinate 5,764 of JBDSAJ010000322.1, read as the reverse complement.
GGGCAAGGCAGACGACGTCCGTTTCCCGCGCGAGGAACAGCGAGGCGGCGTAAGCAGGGACGACGGCGGTGACGCGCCTGCTCAGGCCGAGATCGGCGAGCACCTCGTCGATCGGGCCGCGCGGGCGCCCCCGACGCGACACGGTGACGTGGTCAGCAGCGGCGCGCGCGGTCACGGTGCCCGCGGACGCGAGGGGGTGCGTTGCCCGCACCACGCCGACGGGCGACTCGGTGATCAGGGTTTCGCTGCGGATCTCGGGGTCGGCACGCCCCAGGACGCAGACCTCCAGGTCGACCAGCCCTTCCCGCAGCGCGGTCGTGTCCTCCAGGGTGTCGGGGCGGAACCGCAGGGTGATCCCCGGAGCCTGGGTGCGCACGTCGGTGATGAGTTGCGCCATCACCGTGGTGGCGAACATGTCGGTGATCCGCAGGTCGAACGTCCGCACGATGGACGTGGGATCAGCGGCGGGCGCCGGGGCGAACAACGCCATGGCCCGTTCGGTGACGGCGCGCACCTCGCTGCGCAACTCCAGCGCGCGAGGTGTCGACACGAGGTCGCGGCCTGCCCGGACGAGCAATGGGTCGTCGAGGACCCGCCGGAGCCTGGCCAGGGTCCGGCTCATCGTCGGAGCCGAGGTGTGCAGGCGCTCCGCGGCCGCGGTGACGCTGTTCTCGGTCAGCAGTGCGTCGAGCGCCACGACGAGGTTCATGTCCAGGGATTCCATCCCCCGACTATCACTGATGAAATGACGCAATGTCGATGTTGCGCTGGCGATAGGCGTGATTCCCTCCGAATGTCGAAATTGCATCGACACACCTTGGACGGAACGCCCGTGCACCTCTGCCGTCCAATTCTCAACGCCATTTTTCACCGAGCAGGAGCCCGTTGATGCGGGTCATCGTGATCGGCGCAGGCATCATCGGCCTGACCGCCGGGCTGGCACTGCGCGACGCGGGGTTCGAGGTCCTGGTCTGCGAGCAGGCACCCGAGATCAGGGCCGCCGGCGCGTCGCTGGGGGTCTGGCGCAACGCGCTCGCGGTCTACGACCGCCTCGGGGTCGGCGACCAGGTCGCTGCCATCGGCAAGCCGAGCGAGATGTGGTTCCACGACCCGACGGGTCGGCGCATCGAACCGGCAGGCTCTTCCGTCGCCGACCACCGCTACCTGCTGGTGCACCGCGCGAAGCTGAACGACCTGCTGGCCGACGCCACGGGTCACGACCACATCCGGTTGAGCACGCGTTTCGTGCGCTACGAGGAGCGGTCGGACCGCGTCGTGGCGCACTTCGCCGTCGAGCTCTCGGCGACACCGGACGAGTTCGCCTCCGCCTACGCCACGTTCAGCAACCGGATGACCACGCGGTCCACAGTGGAGGTTCGACGGCGATCGTGATGATGGAAGACGACGTCGCGCATGCTTCGATTGAAGTACCACTCCCACAGCCGGCTCAGCAAGGAAAGCGTGGGCGTGGCCCGCCATCGGATGTCGGTTCCCTCGTGCGGCAGGGGTGTGTTTCCCGGTCGCTCAGACGACGAAGGGAGTGCCTCGACCGAGTCGAAGGGCTGCCATCACGTCCAGGTCCGCACGTCCACCAGCAGCCGCTGGATCGTCGAGGCCGCCGCGCTCGAACGCGCACTCACGTCATAGGTCGACATGTGGTTTCCCAATTCAGCTCGATGGTGTCCGGAGAGACGGACTCGTCCCCTCGCGATGCACAACATCCGCTACGACCAACGACTCGGTCGACATCGCTTTGTCCATTGTGGACTTCGCTTTCCACGGACAACCAGTCGATCATCGCACACGCCGCGCAAGCCCATGTCCGACAACTGACAAAGCCAAGCCGCACAGGTGCCCCACGCGGCACGCTTCGGCCGGGTGGCACAATTGCGTCTGAGTAACTCATCAAGTCAGATACTTGCACTTGATGTCAATCGAGGATCTCCCTAACGTTCTCGGCATGAACCTCACCGTCCTCGCAGCCTCCGGCCAGACCGGAATCGCCCTCACCCGCCAGGCGCTGCGACGTGGTCACACCGTGACCGCCATCGCCCGTGATCCCGAGCGGATCGCCCTGCCCGACTCCCCGAACCTGCGCAAGGTGGCGGGCGACGTGAACGACGCGGCCAGCATCGCCGCGGTCGTGGACGGGGATTCCGTGGTCCTCTCCGCACTCGGCACGGACCGGGCAGGGATCCTCCTGACCGGCGCCAAGGCCGTCGTCGCCGCGGGCCCACGGCGTGTCATCTGGCTCGGCGCCTACGGCACGGGCAAGTCGGCCGAAGTAGCGGGTGAAGGCGCGGGCATGCTCGCCAAGTTGCTGGGCGACCGGCTCGCGGACAAGGCCGAAGCCGACAACACCGTCCTCGCGGCCGGGGGCACCGTCTTCCACGCCGGGATGCTCGCCGACGGGCCGGAAAGCCCCCGTCGGCGCACCGTCGGCCTGGAGGCCGGGCCTCCCTTCGACCTCGGCGCGAAGGTCAGCCGGGAAACCGTCGCGGCGGCGATGCTCGACGAAGCCGAAGCGCCTGGTTTTCCCGGTGCCGTCGCCCTGCCGCTGGCGGAGTAGTCAGCAGGCGGTGATCTCCTCTATCGACGCCCGGACCTGCTCGCGGAGCCAGGCGTGGGCGGGGTCGGAATCGTAGCGCTGGTGCCAGTTGCAGTTGATCGTCGCCGCCGGGGAGTCGATCGGCAGCGGCCGGGTGACGAGCCCGAACGCCTCGATGAGGGGGCGGCCGAGGATCGCCGTGCAGGTGACCAGCGCGTCGCCGCGGGCGGCGATCTGCAGGGCGGTGGACACCGTCGCCACCGCCGCGACCACCCGGCGCCGCAAGCCTTCAGCGGCCAGCACGTCGTCGATCGGTGCGGTGAGGCGGCCACGCCGGGAGATCACCACGTGCGGCTGCGCCGCGTAGGAGGCCAGGTCTAGTCCGGCGGCACAGGGGTGGTCCGCGCGCATCGCCACGACGAGCCGATCGTCGCCGAGCGGCTCGGACCGGAACTCGGGCAGCGTAGGCATACCGCCACCGAGTTCCAGGTCGACGCGGCCGTGCCTCAGGTCGTCGGTGTCGACGGGGTTCTCCGCCAGCACCCGCAACTGCACCCCGGAAGCCCGCTGCTGGATCCTCCCGACCAGTACCGGCACCAGTGACGCGGCCACCGCGTCGTGACACCGGATCGTGAAGGTGCGATCCAGGCCTGCCAGGTCCAGCTCACGGACCGGCGAGAGCACTTCGTGCGCCTGCCTGACCAGTCGGCGCACGTCCTCCCGCACCGACACCGCGTACGGGGTGGGGGCCATCGAGTGGCCGGTGCGCACCAGGATGTCGTCCCCGGTGACGGCGCGAAGCCTGCCGAGGGTGCGGCTGACCGCGGGCGAGGACAGGTGCAGCCGCTCGGCCGCGCCCATCACGCTGCCCTCTTCGAGCAGGGCGTCCAGCACGGTCAGCAAGTTCAAGTCCAATTGCACGAACGTAAATCCTAATCAACCCCAGGAGCGTCCCATGAGCCAGGAACTGCTGACCGCCACCGTCGCCGCCGTCCGCCACGCCGGTGCCCGGATGATGGCGCGCTATTCCACCGAGTCCCGTCCGCCGGCGCTGCCTGAACTGCTCGCGCAGCTCAAGGCCAACGACGCGGCCGTTGTCGACGTGGTGCGCCCGGCGTTGACCGAGGCCCTGCCGAGCGCGGGCTGGCTCAACGACGAGCACGGATCGGGACCGCTGGCCACGGGCGAGTGGTGGCTCATCGACCCGGTCGGCGGCAACGTCAACGCCGTGCACGGCATGCCCGACTGGAACATCGGCGTGAGCCTCGTCCGTGACGGCCGCCCGGTGCTGGCAGTGGTCTACTTCCCGGTCGCCGACGAGATGTTCACCGCGACCGAGGGCGGCGGGGCGTTCCTCAACGGTGTGCGGCTGCAGACTTCGGTCAAGACGTCGTTGGACGGCGCACTGGCCGGGACCGGCCAGGCCAAGCCGGGCCACGACCCCGAACTCGCGCAGCGGATGGGCTCCGCCTTCGCCGCGATGATGAACTCCGCCCTCTACGTGCGGATCTCCGTGCCGGTGACCCACCAGCTCGCCCAGGTCGCCGCGGGCCGGATGGACCTGCACTGGCAGTTCGACAACGTCCGGTCCCACACGGCAGGTGTGCTGCTGGTCCAGGAGGCAGGGGGCGTCGTGACCGACCTCGACGGCAAGCCGTGGGAACTGGCCAGCGAGAGCTACCTCGCCGCCGCGCCGGGTGTGCACGCGGCCGCCCTGGAAGTGCTTACCGCGTAAGGGAAGTTCGGATCCACAGGTCTCCCGCGGGGACCTATACCCCCACGCACTCCGCAGACAAGGAAGACCATGAGCACCCTCACCCCACCCCGAACCACCCCGCCGGTGAACCGAGTCCGCTGGCCCATCCCGACTCGGCTGCGCAAGAGCATCCTGGTCACGCACGTCGTGTCGGCAGGAGCCTGGATCGGCATCGATGTCATCTCCACCGTCCTGGTGGCGATCGGCCGGCTGCGCGCGGGCGACGACCGCACCGCCGTTTACCAGGCACTCGCGGACTTCTTCGTCGTTCCCCTGCTGCTGTCGGCCCTCATAGCGGGGGTGGTCTGCCTCGCCACCGGCGTCCTGTTGGGACTGTCGACCAAGTGGGGACTCGTTCGCTACCGGTGGGTCGCGGTGAAGCTGGTCCTCAACGTCATCGCCTGCGTGATGATGCTGGCGTTCCTGGGCCCGATCACCGAACTGGCCTCGGGCGAACAACCGTTGCGGGACATCTGGTTCGTCGCGTTCCTCGCCACCACCGCCATGGTGCTGCTGAGCTTCGCGATGGTGCTCTCGGTCTTCAAGCCGTGGGGTCGAGTCCGCAAGTAGTTCGAAACCTTCATCATCGAGTAAAGCGTCGACCTGCTATCAAACGTTTGACAACATGCAAGCGCCTGATGCAGGATGGCTCCATGACTCGGCCCCTTGCCCTGATCACCGGCGCGTCCTCCGGCATCGGCGCCGCCTACGCCCGGCTGCTCGCCGCCGACCACGACCTCGTCCTGGTCGCCCGCCGGGCCGACCGGCTCTCCGACCTGGCTGCCGACCTCGGCGAGGACGGTCTGCCGCCGGAGGGCATCTTCGGCTTGATGGTGCACCGGGACCGATTGCTGCTGGCGGCGGTCGCCTCGGTCAGCACACGGGCCAGGGTCGAGGTTTGGCAGGACGGCCGCACCTGGTGGCAGGAACTGCGGGACGCGAGCCCGGTCGGCCCGCCACAGCCTGGGCAGCCGCGTGAGGGACGGGGCACTCGGGTGACGGTCGAACTCGACGCCGGGTACTTCCCGACCGACGTGGTGCTGCCGGACGACACGTCCGTGCTGCTGGCCGACCACGAAGGCAACCCCTTGTCCGTGCCCGGCAACACCCTGACGATCGTGGACCGACGAGGCGAAGACGACCGCGGCAAGGAGCAGCCACAGTCCTGAAGGGGCGCGGCTGCTCCCTCGGGTCACACCAGGGTGACAGGCCCGCTGAACAGGTCGCCCGTGATGGACCTGGTCCGGCCGTCGCGGTCCTTCACCACTGCCGGCAACGGATTCGTGCCTTGCGAGGGCACCACCGTCGGAGGGGCCACCGCGTTGCGCAGGGCTGTGGCGTCGATCCCGGTCTTCCGCTCCGGCCACGTGGTCGGGTCCGACTCGACCACGGTGATGCCGTGGGTCGCGGCGAAGGCCTCGATCCGCGCGCGCACGGCCGGGTCCAGGCCCGTGCGCGGC
>JBDSAJ010000321.1:0-18431 GCA_039922235.1 Umezawaea sp. | reverse complement strand
GGAGCAGCCCCAGCGCGGCCGGGACCTGCGGACCGTGGCAGATCGTGCCGACCGGGAGCCCCTGGTCGAAGAAGTGCGTGACGACGCGGGCCACGTCCGGGTCCACCCGGATGTACTCCGGCGCCCGGCCACCAGGGATGACCAGCGCGTCGTACTCCTCGGGGCGCACGTCCGCGAACGCCACGTCGACGGGCAGCAGGTGACCGGGTTTCTCGGTGTAGGCGTCACATCCCGGCTCGAAGTCGTGCACCACCAGCTTGATCGCACGCGTCGTGGGCGCGGAGACGACCGCCTCGTGCCCCTCCTCGCGCAGCCGGAACACCGGGTACATCGAGTCGAGTTCCTCCGCGGCGTCTCCCGCCAGGATCAGCACTCGTCCCATGCTCAGTCTCCTCACTCGATCCAGTGGTCCATCTCCTGCCGGGACCATGGCGAGAGGCGGGAACGCGCCCAAGCGCGCGAGGCGCCAACGCTATTCGTTCAGCCGAAAAACTAATCAGTCGTTTCCAAGCTAGGGATACCCGCCGACGCGGTCAATAGGTAGTCGAGTGGCCGGAACACGCCAGCACGACTTGTGCGGCTCCGGGGTATCAGGTCTGATGTGGGAACGCTCCCAGACCGTCGCCGCGGTCCCTGTGGAAGGAGTTCGATGCAACGAAGCATCCGCACCCTGGTGTCAACCGTGCTGCTCGTCGCGGGCACGATCGTCGCCTCGGCCGGGCAGGCGCAGGCCGACACCACGATCTGCGACCAGTACGGGTCGACCACGATCCAGGGCCGCTACGTCGTCCAGAACAACCGGTGGGGAACATCGGCGACGCAGTGCCTCAACGTCACCTCCTCCGGGTTCCGGATCACCCAGCAGCAGGGCTCGGCGCCGACCAACGGCGCGCCGGTGTCCTACCCGTCGGTGTTCCTCGGCTGCCACTACACCAACTGCTCGCCCGGCTCCACGCTGCCGATGCAGGTCAGCCGGATCCGCAACGCGTCGTCGTCGATCAGCTACCAGTACACCGGCGGCACCTACGACGCGGCGTACGACATCTGGCTCGACCCCACGCCGAAGACCAACGGGGTCAACCAGATGGAGATCATGATCTGGTTCAACCGCCAGGGCCCGATCCAGCCCATCGGCAGCGTCGTCGGCAACACCAACATCGGTGGTCGCAGCTGGCAGGTCTGGCGCGGCAACAACGGCGGGAACAACGTGATCTCCTACGTCGCGCCCTCCGCCGTCTCGTCGTGGTCGTTCAGCGTGCTCGACTTCATCAACGACGTGCGGAACCGCGGGGCGATCACGAACTCGTGGTACCTGACCAGCATCCAGGCCGGTTTCGAGCCGTGGCAGGGCGGCGCGGGCCTGGCGGTCAACAACTTCTCGGCCTCGGTCAGCGGATAGCCGTGGTGCGGGCCGCACCCAGGTGCGGCCCGCGGGCGGTCAGCGAACCGGGTTCGTGTGCACGGTGTCGAGGACCAGTCGCACGGCTTCGGGCAGCGTTGCCGGACGTCGAACCGACTCGGGCAGCGACATCCCGGACCACCCGTGCCCGGCCAGCGCCAGCACCACGTCGGTGCGGCCCGCCAGCTCCGCCACCGGCACCAGTGCCGCCACGTCGGCGTGGTGCGCCCACACGACGAGTACCGCGGGCGCGACCTTGTCCATCGCCTCCCGCAACGCTTCCGGGGGCACGCGGGCACCGAGGTTCCGCCAGGTGTGCCCCTGTTCGGACAGGGCGGCCGCCAACGCCTCCAGCGGCAGCGTGTGCTGCTCCTCGGGCGCGCAGGCCAGCAGCACCGCCATCGTGCCCTGCTTGGTGGGGAACGGGATCCCGCGCAGGGCTTGGCCGATCGCCGCGCTGGTCACGTGCTCGATCTCGACGCCCTTGCCGCTCGCCGCGATCCGCTCGCCCAGGTCGGCCAGCAGCGGCTGGAACACGCGCTGCCACGCCTCGACGACCCCGTGCTCCAGGATCAGCTTGGCGGCGATGTCGTGCAGCAGCGGCGCGTCCAGGCGGTTCGCCGCGCGGCGCAGGCCGCTGCGGGCGGTGCGCGCCGTCCCCTGCACGGGCTGCACGGCGTTCTCGGTCTCCGGCGCCGCCGTGGCGGACATCGCCGCCGCGGCGGCGGGTGCGATGCCGGACGCGGTGTGCGCGAGCATCCGCCGCACGCGTTCCACGTCGTCGCCGGTGTAGCGGCGGTGACCGCCCGTCGTGCGGGCGGTCGGTCCGAGGCCGTACCGGTGGTCCCAGGTGCGCAGGGTGTTGGGGGAAATGCCGAGCATCGCCGCGAGGGCGCCCGGCGTCCAGAGCGCCTCTGGCGCGGCGTCCTCGGTCATCGCGGTTCCCCAACCCGTTCGCCGGGGCCGGGGGTGGTGCTCGACCGTCGGATCACCATCTCGTCCCGCACCCGCGCCCGGTTGACCGGGGCCTCGGCCGCCGCACCGAACTCCGCCCGGAGCGCCGTCACCATTCGGCTCCGCACGGCCCTGCCGTGCACGTCATCGGTGCAGGCGGGGGTGAAGTTGTCGCGAAGGATACGCCACGCGGTGGCCTCTTCCCGGCCACCGCGTCCGCAGGTCGCCACGACGTGCCAGACCAGGTCGACCATCCGGTCCGCGAGGTCGGTCATGGACGCTTGTGGCGTTTGGCGATCATGGCACGCAACTCGCTCTCGCCGAGCCCGCCCCAGATGCCGTAGGTCTCCTCGATCCGCAAGGCGTGCGCGCGGCACTCGGCCATGACCGGGCACCGGGCGCACAGGGCTTTCGCGCGTGCTTCCCTGCTCTCACGGGCTGATCCGCGTTCGTTGGGCGTGTGGAAGAACAGTGCGCTGTCGACGCCGCGGCACAGGCCTGCGAGCTGCCAGTCCCACGATTCGGCGACCGGTTTGGGCAGGCGTGATAGTTCGGGCATGCTCCCACTCCCTTGTCGACCGGTGGTGACAAGGTGAGTGTAGATTCGTTTCAAAATCGTTTCAACTCGCAGCGACCGGTCGCGTGTTCGACACGACCGGCCCTGCCGCTCAGTAGGCCATGAAGAGGATCTCGTCGCGGGAGTAGTCGTGTCCGGGGTGGTTCTCCTTGAGGTGCTGCTGGGTCTTCGCCACCAGGTCGTCCTCGTCCTGGCCGACGATCCGCTCGCCACAGGGGCAGGTGATGTTCCGCTTCATCTCTTCCTCCGGTCGTGATCTCCGATTCGACTCTACTGACGGCGGCCGGAGCTGGAGCGGTTCTTCCTCGACGAGCTGGAGCGACTGCGACGCCCACCGCGATGGCCAAGGCGCCGGACCGGGTCGACGATCTCCGCGACCTTCCCCGTGGACCTGAACTAGTGCTCTGCACCGACCCGCTGAGGGAGCAGCGCCGCGGCCAGTTCGCGCCACCTCGGCATGGCCGAGCGTCCCGGCTCGGTGCCCAGCACCTGGACACCGACGTGGTCGGCGCCCGCGTCGAGGTGGTGGTGCAGCTTGGCGACGATCGTGTCGAGGTCGCCCCAGGCCACCAGGTCGTCGACCAGCCGGTCGCTGCCGCGGCCGCCGTCGATGTCGGCCTCGGTGTAGCCCAGGCGCAGGAATTTCGCGATGTTGTACGGCGTCGTGAAGTACACGTGCAGGTGCTCGCGCGCGATCGCACGGGCGGTGGCGGGGTCGCTCTCGAACAGCACCGCCTGCTCGACGCCCAGGAACGAGCCGTCGCCCAGAATCTCCCGCGCCTGCTCGGTGTGCCGCACGGTGACGTGATAGGTGTGCGCGCCCGCGGTCCGGTCGCAGGCCAGCTCCAGCATCTTCGGCCCGTAGGCCGCCAGGAGCCGACGCGTCGGCGTACTCGGCTCGGGGTTGGGCCCCGTCGCCGCGTCCATGGCATCCAGGTAGTCGCCCATCACCCGCAGCGGCTTCGGTCGCGGCTCACCACCGAAGCCGAGGCCGAGCACGTGCCGGCTCGGGTACGCGTCGGCGAGCAGCCGTGCGGCACCCTGCGTCCACTCCGGTTCACGCGACCAGATCCGCGCGATGCCGTTGACGACGGTGATCCGTTCGGTGCTGGCGAGCAGGAACCCGGCGTGCGTCATCGCCTCGCGGCCGGTCAGCTCCGGAATCCAGATCGCGGGCCAGCCGAGTTCCTCCAGTTCCTGGACGGACTCGCGCAGCATGCTCGCCGGCTGGTGCTCGAAGTCGAACGTCCACACTCCGAAGCGGCCGAGATCCATCTTCTCGCTCATAAATCGAAGTATCGCAGAATCTCGATATGAGTCAACCGACGACCTACAGGGAGCGACCCAGCACGTCGACGAGCCGCGCGATGCGCTCCTCGTCGCGGCGGTAGTGCGTCCACTTGCCCACCCGCGTGGAGCGGACCAGCCCGACCCGTTCCAGCGACGCCATGTAGGCGGACACGGTCGACTGCGCGAGCCCGACCTTCGCCTGGATGTGACTGACGCATACGCCGACCTCGTACGGATCCACGATCCACTCCTCCACCGGGAAGTGATCTTCGGGATCGCGGAGCCAGCGGAGCACCTGCAACCGCACCGGGTTGGAGAGCGCCTTGAACACCTCGACCAGCTCTTCGGAGGTATCAGTCGTCATGGGCCACCTGGTCGATCGCGACAATTCGAGGAATCTCGATGTTACTCGCTGTCGCCGACTGGTCCAGGCCAGGTGCGACGGAGACCACCGCGCGCTTGCGCCCCGAGCTGCTCGAAGCTTATTGTCGTATGGTCGTAATTTAAACGAGGACCACAGGAGGACCAGACATGTCAGCACTGGCCGGAGCAGTCGTGCTCGTCACCGGCGCCAACGGCGGCATCGGGACGGAGTTCGTCCACCAGGCCCTCGCCAGGGGCGCGAAGAAGGTCTACGCGACCGCTCGCACCCCGCGGGACTGGAATGACGACCGGATCGTGCCGCTGGCCCTCGACGTCACCGACGCGACCTCGATCGGGGCTGCCGTCGACGCCGCGCGGGACGTCACGGTCCTCGTCAACAACGCGGGCAGCTACATCGAGGGCGACACCTTGCTGACACTGTCCGAAGCGGACATCCGAGCGACCGTGGAGACGAACTTCTTCGCACCGGTACTCCTCACGAAAGCGTTTGCACCGGTCTTGACGTCGAACGCGGAGTCGGTCCTCGTGGACGTGCACTCGGTCGCGAGCTGGTACGCCTGGGGAGGCGCCTACAGCGCGGCGAAGGCGGCCCTGTGGTCCGCCACCAACTCGTTCCGGCTCGAACTGGCGCCGAAGGGCACGCACGTCGTCGGGGTGCACGTCGGCTACGTCGACACCGCCATGGCCGAGCACGCCGACGGCCCCAAGATGAAGCCCGCCGACCTCGTGGAACTCGTGTACGACGCCGTCGAGGCCGGCCAGTACGAGGTCATCGCGGACGAGCTCACCGCCCAGGTCAAGGCGGGCCTCAGCGCCCCGGTCGAGGTGCTCTACCCCGAACTGCTGAACCCGACCTCCTGATCCAGCCACTCACCCCACCGCAACGACGAGCACAGGAAGAGACCGACATGAACGACAACCGCAAGACCGCGACCACCACGTACGCGAACGCCCCCACCAGGACCATCTCGACCGGCGGAATCACCTACGCCCACCGGGAACTCGGCCAGCGGACCGGTACCCCGGTCATCTTCCTCACCCACCTCGCCGCGGTGCTGGACAACTGGGACCCGCGCGTGGTCGACGGCATCGCCGCCGAGCACCGGGTGATCACCTTCGACAACCGGGGGGTCGGCGCGACCACCGGCACACCCGCGGACACGATCGAGGCGATGGCGGACGACGCCGTCGCGTTCATCCGCGCGCTGGGCTTCGACCACGTCGACCTGCTCGGCTTCTCCATGGGCGGCATGATCGCCCAGGTGATCGTCGAGCGGCACCCGGAGCTCGTTCGCCGGTTGATCCTCACGGGCACGGGTCCCGCGGGAGGCAAGGGCATCACCAACGTGACCGCCATCTCCTACCTCGACGTCGTGCGCGGTCTGCTGACCTTCCAGGACGCGAAGCAGTTCCTCTTCTTCACCCGCACCGCCAACGGCAAGCAGGCGGGCAAGCAGTTCCTCGACCGGTTGAAGGAACGCACCGTGGACCGCGACAAGCCGATCTCCATCCGCGCGTTCCGGTCCCAGCTCAAGGCGATCCACCGCTGGGGACTGGCCAAGCCCAGCGACCTGTCCACCATCAAGGCGCCCGCGCTCGTCGCGAACGGCGACCACGACCGCATGGTGCCCAGCAGCAACACCGCCGACCTGGCCCAGCGCATCCCGGACAGCGAACTCGTGATCTACCCCGACGCCGGGCACGGCGGGATCTTCCAGTTCCACCAGGAGTTCGTCCGACAGGCGCTCGCGTTCCTCGCCCGGTGAGGACGGCCGGACCGGACCACCGGCCGAAGTCCTGACAGGACAGTCGACCGGTGGCCCGCTGGATCAGCGCGTGATCGCCGTCCACCGCTGGTTGGGGCCGTTGGTGGGCTTGTAGAGCCCGATCCGGGCTCCGTCGGCACGGGATTCGCCGGGCACGTCGAGCATCTGCCCGTTGCCCGCGTTGATGAACGTCCAGGTCCCGTCACCGGTGCTCGACAGGATCCAGCGCGACGCCGGGTCCTTGGTGCCTGCCGCGGTGAGGATCACCGCACCGTTCGAGGTGCTCAGCACCTGGCCGGTGCCCTTGTTGGTGATGGTGAACTGGTCGCGGCTGCCGTAGCAGCCGGTGCGGTCGGTGAGCGTCCAGCTCTGCGCGGGCGCCGAGGCGTCCGTGGTGCGCTGCACGAGCGAACCGTTCTCCGCCACCAGCGACTTGCCGCTCTGCACGCCGGAGAAGGCGAACGGCTTGCCCGAGCCGAGGCCGGTACCGGCGGCCGCGGAGCGGACTCCGTTGACCACGAAGCTGGTCACCGAGCGGGCCGGGACGCGGAGGGTGACCTTCTTGCCGGACACCCGGACCGGCTTGCCCTTCTTCAGCGCGCCGCTGACGTCGGTCACCACCGGCGTGACGGTCGCGCCGTTCCTGACGTTCGCGAAGCCCGACAGGTCGAGGGTGACGTCGCGCTCGGCGTCGGCCGCGTTGGTGTGGACGACCGTCGCCAGGTCCTCACCGCGCATCGCGGCGGTGCTGGAGCGGTCGTTCACCCCGATCAGCCGGTCCCCCGGCTTGATGTAGTGGGTGAAGTTGCGCATGGTGTTGAACTTCGTGTTCGTCCTGATGGGACAAGTGGCCGGGGTGGACTTCGCGGTGCAGTCGAACGGGACCTGGATCTCGCCCCAGTTCATGCCCACCGGGGACTCGCCACCGGGCTTCATGTTGTTGTAGTCCTCGATCGGCTGCCAGCTGATCCAGGCGCTCGGCTCCAGCTCGCGCAGGTCGCCGGTGACCTGGGCGGCCAGGCCCAGACCGGGGTCCATGCTGGTGAAGTCCTGGCCGGTCTTCCAGCTCCCGCCGACCTCGCTCATCCACAGCGGCTTCGCCGCGCCCTTGGCCAGGTCCCTGGGGATCGGCCGGTTGCCGGTGCCGTAGGTGTGCACGTTGAGCCTGCCCGCCACCGCGCGCGCCTCGGGCGTCCAGCCCGCCCAGTCGGCCGCGAACGTGTCGGGGTTGGTCTCGTCCGGTGCGGACACCACCGCGCGCGACCGCACCGACGCCAGCGCCCGCGCCATCGCGGGGATCAGCTGTGCCTGCACCGCAGGACCGATGTGCGCGCCCTCCTGGCGGCCGCCGGTCGGGTTGCCGTCGGGGCCGAGCGTCGTCTTCCAGTAGTTGGTGTTGGGCTCGTTCATCGGGTTCACGGAGGAGAAGGTGATCCCGTGCGCGCGTTCCAGCGTGGTCGCGGCCTTCGCCAGGTACGCGGCGAAGTCGTCGATCTTGTCGGTGCGCAGCTGCTCGTCGGTGGCGGTGAACCCGCCGGAGACGTAGCCGGACGTGGTCTGGAAGTAGGGCGGGGAGTTGCTGAACGCCTCCCACTTGGTGACGTTCTTCTTGATCCGGTCGACCCACCAGCGCTGGTTCGGGTCGGCCTTGGGGTCGAACTCCTTGGGGTCGCCGGGAGTCCACCAGTCCTTGTCGGCACGGGTGGTGCCCGCGGGCGCCTTCCACCAGCCGGGGATCTCACCGCCCGGACGCAGGTAGTCGGGGACGTCGGGCGCGTTGCCGCCGCCGATGTTGAACCGGGCGATGGTGAAGTTCAGCCCGTCCGGCCCGAAGACCATGTCGGCGAGCTTGGTGCGGATCCGGTCGGGGTAGCCGCCGGTGGCCTCGGCCATCCAGGCCAGGCTCGCGCCCCAGCCCTCGAACGGCTGCTGCCGGTAGGTGGGATCGGGTCGGACGGTCACCGCCTCCCCCACCGCGGCTGCGGCAGGGGTGGCGGTGACCGCGCCGGTGACCACCAGTGGGACGCAAAGGACGGTGAGCAAACGCCGGAACGTCGTGCCGCGGTTCATCGTTGAACTGCCCTTCGTTGCGGTCGGGGGATCAGAACTCGGTGTGCCCCAGCAGGGGTCGGGGGACGAAGCGGGCCTCGGGTTCGATGATCGTGTCCAGCTCGAGCACAACGACCTCGTTGCGGCCCGCCCGCACCACCGGGCGAGGGACGTACAGCGTCCGCTGCGGGCCTCGCCGCCAGTAGCGGCCGAGCGGGAAACCGTTGACCCAGGCCATTCCCTTGCCCCAGGCCGCGGTGTCGAGGAAGAGGTCCGCGGGCTCCTCGACGTCGAACTCGGCGCGCACCACCACCGGACCGGCCACGGGGCCTGTCAGTGCGGTGGCGTCCTCGGGTCGCAGGTTCGGCACGACGGTCAGGTCGATCGGCAGGACGTCCCACTCGGTCAGTGGTTCACCGTCCAGGTGGGCGCCGCCGATGATGCCCTTGGGCTCGCCGATCCGGGGTCCGTAGTCGACCCTCCCCTGGTCCTCCACCAGCACGAGGAGTTCGCCGTGCGCCCTGGGCAGGGCGATCGCGCGGTCGTGGTGGTCCCGCAGCAGCGTGCCCACCGGGTCGCCGTCGAGGAACACCGTCGCCCGGTCGCGGATCTCGCCGAAGACGAGCACGCCCGGCCGGTCGCCCGTGATCCTGGTGCGCAGCAACGCGAGGCGGGGCATCGGCGAGAGTTCGTCGAAGGTCGGCAGGTGGTCGTGCGCCTGCCAGGTGCCCCACCGCTGGGGTGCGTCGAGCAGGCGAACGGGGTCGCGCAGCCTGCCCACCGGGGCGGGTGCGGGCCTGGCCGGTGGCGGGACGCTGTCGGGCACCTTGTGGTAGCGGGCGATGACCTCGCGGAAGGCGTGGTACTTCGGGGTCGGGTCGCCTGCCTCGTCCAGTGGCGCGTCGTAGTCGTAGGAGGTGATCAGCGGCTGGTAGACGCCCTTGTCGTTGGCGCCGTTGGTGAGGCCGAAGTTGGTGCCGCCGTGGAACATGTAGAGGTTGACCGACGCACCAGCGGCGAGCAGGACGTCGAGGCTGGCCGCCGACTCCTCCGCCGAGGTGGTGTGGTGGTGGGCGCCCCAGTGGTCGAACCAGCCGTTCCAGAACTCGCTGCACATCAGCGGGCCGGTGGGCTGGTGGGCGCGCAGCGTCGCGAGCCGCTCGGCACTGCGGGAGCCGAAGGACGCGGTGCGGTGCAGGCCTTCCAGGCTGCCCGCCTCCAGCATCCCGTCGATGGGCTGGTCGACGGTGGTCAGCGGAACGGTGATCCCGGCGGCGCGGGTGTACTCCGCCAGTTCCGCGAGGTAGCGCTTGTCGTCGCCGAACGCGCCGTACTCGTTCTCGACCTGGACCAGCAGGACCGGCCCGCCGCGGTCGATCTGGTGCGGCGCGACGACGCGCAGGACGTTGTCCAGGTACTCGCGGACGGCGGCGAGGTAGAGCGGTTCGTACCGGCGGACGCCGACCTCCGGGTCGCGGAACAGCCAGGCGGGCAGGCCGCCGTTGTCCCACTCGGCGCAGATGTAGGGCCCTGGCCGGACGATCGCGTACATCCCGGCCTCGGCGACCAAGCGGAGGAACCGGTCGAGGTCGAGGCCGCCGGAGAGGTCGAACTCCCCCGGTTCCGGCGAGTGGGCGTTCCAGGCGACGTAGGTCTCGATGGTGTTGAGCCCCATCATCCGCGCCTTGTCGATGCGGTCGGCCCACAGGTCCGGGTGGACCCGGAAGTAGTGCAGGGCACCCGAGATGATCCGGAACGGGCGGCCGTCGAGCAGGAAGTCGTCGTCCCCGATGACGAACTCAGGCATCCTGGCCTGCCACGGGGTGCAGGCGGAGCGCGGTCCACGACAGGGGTGGGAGCGTGGCGGTGATGGTCGTTCCTCCGGGGTGTCGGGTCGCGGTCACGCCGGGCAGTCCGGTAGGTCGCACCGGTTGCGCGTCGGCGGTGTTGACGGCGTGACGGGTCAGGCCGTCGGGGGTGGTGATGGTCACGGCGTCCTCGACGTCGAGGCCGGGTCCGCGGATCGTGAGCCGGACCTCGGTGGCCGAGGTGGTGGCGCGGTTGGTCAGGAACACCGCGCACCGACCGGATTCCTCGACCGTCGCGGCGGCGTCGACCACGTCCACCTCACCGTGCAGGGCGGTGTGGTGGCGGTCCCCGTCGACGGTGAGCTTCAGGCTCGCGCCGCGGGCGGAGGCGGCGACGATGCGGAACGGGTGGAAGGTCGTCTGCCGCCAGGCCGGGCCGCCGGGTTCGCTGCGGATGGGCGCGATGACGTTCACCAGCTGCGCCTGGTTGGCCATGCTGACCCGGTCGACGTTGCGCAGCAGGCTGCTCAGCAGGGAGCCGACGACGACGGCGTCGGTGACGGTGTAGGTGTCCTCGATGATCCGCGGGCGCGTCAGCCACCCCTCGGCGGCGAGCCGGACTTGGTCGGTCTCGTTCCAGCGGCGCTGGTCCCAGACGTTCCACTCGTCGACGCTGATGCCGATCTTCCGGTCGATGCCCAGCTCCGCCAGGGTTTCGTCGACGATCCCCGCGGTGGTCCGGATGTAGGCGTCCAGCCCGGCGGCGCTGGCCAGGTAGCTGTCGGCGTCGCCGTCGAACTCCTGGTAGTAGGCGTGCAGGGAGATGTGGTCCACCAGCGCGGCGGTGTGCCGCAGCACGGTGCGCTCCCAGGTGCCGAACGTCAGCATCTCCGGGTTCGAACTCCCCGCCACGACCAGTTCCACGCTGGGGTCGATCATGCGCAGCAGGCGGGCGGTCTCGGCGGCGAGCCTGCCGTACTCGTCGGCGGTCTTGTGGCCGATCTGCCACGGGCCGTCGACCTCGTTGCCCAGGCACCACAGCCGGAAGCCGAACGGGTGGTCCGCGCCGTTGGCGCGACGCCGTTCGCTCAGCGCCGTGCCGCCGGGGTGGTTGCAGTACTCCAGGACGTCGGCTGCTTCCTGGACGCCTCTGGTGCCGAGGTTGAGCGCGTACATGGGTTCCACGCCCGCCGCGTCGGCCCAGGCGGCGAACTCGTGCAGCCCGAACCGGTTGGTCTCCACGCTGTGCCAGGCGGGGTCCAGGCGCACCGGCCGCTGGTCGACCGGTCCGACGCCGTCCTCCCAGCGGTAGCCCGACACGAAGTTCCCGCCGGGGTAGCGGACCACGGTCGGGCCCAGTTCCCGCACCAAGTCCAGGACGTCGTGGCGGAACCCCTGCTCGTCGGCGGTGGGGTGGTCCGGTTCGTGGATCCCGGTGTGCACGCCGCGGCCCATGTGCTCGACGAACGATCCGAAGAGCCTGCGGGGCACCGGACCGATCAGGTCGGTGACGTCCGCGTCGATGTGGACGACCATGCGTCGCGACTTCCCTTCCAGCAGGCTCGGCGGGCGTCCTGGTGGACGCCCGCCGAGTCACGATCATCCAGCGCTGACGGTGAAGCCCTGCTGGTTGCCGTAGTCGATCAGGGACTTCTGCCAGTCACCCAGGCCTGCGCCGAGGTCGGTGGCGTTGAGGTAGGACTTGCCGACGGTGTCGCCGTAGACGGTGTTGGCGTAGAGCTGGTAGGGCAGGTAGGTCCAGCCCTTGGCCACCGTGCCCGCCGCCTCGGTGAGCACCTGGTTGATCTTCTGCCCGCCGAAGTAGGCCGGGGCCAGGTCGGTGAACGCGGGCGAGTTCAGGTCGGCGGTGGTGGAGGGGAAGCCGCCGCTGGCCAGGAACGGCTTGATGCCGTTGCCGTGGTTGAGCCAGCGCACGAAGCCCGCGGCCAGTGCCGGGTTGGCGCTCTGCTTGAGCACCGACTGCGCGCCACCGCCGTTCTCCGCGGTGATCGGCTTGCCGTCGTAGGTCGGAACCGGTGCCACGGCCCACTTGCCGGAGCCGCCGGGAACCGAGGACGTGAGCACACCGGGCATCCAGGCGCCCGCGACCAGCGAGGCGATCGTGCCGTCACCGAGCGCCCGGTACCAGTCGTCGGACCAGCCCTTGATGCCGGACATCAGCTTGCCCTCGACCAGCTGGTTCCAGGTGGCCGTCCACTTCTTGGTGCCCTCGTCGGCCAGGTTGACCTTGACCGACCGGCCGTCGGTGGTGAACGGGCGCCCACCCGCCTGCCAGATCATGCTGGTGGTGAACCCGGCGTCACCGGTGTCGGAGGTGATGTACTTGGTGGGGTCGGCCGTGTGCAGCGTCTTCGCGGCGGCGACGTACTCGTCCCAGGTCTTCGGCACGGCGATGCCGTTGGCCGCGAAGACCTCCTTGTTGTAGAACAGCGCCATGGGGCCCGAGTCCTGCGGGAGGCCGTAGATACCGTTGTTCACCTTGACGCTGGACCAGGTCGAGGGGGTGTAGTCCTTCTCGAACCCGCCGAAGCCGAACTGGTCGAGGTTGACCAGGGAGTCGGTCAGCGCGAACTGCGGGAGCGCCTGGTACTCGATCTGGGCCACGTCCGGCGCACCGGAACCGGCCTTGATCGCGTTCTGCAGCTTGGTGTAGTGGTCGTTGCCGGTGCCTGCGTTGACGTAGTTCACCTTGACCTTCGGGAATTCCTTCTCGAAGGCGGCGACCTGGTCCTTGGCCGAGGGGGTCCAGCTCCAGTAGGTGAGCGTCCCGCCAGCGGCCAGCGCGGCGTCGATGGACTCCTGGCTGCCGGACGCGGCTGGACCGCTGTTGGTGGCGGACGAGCAGCCGGTGGCGACGACGGCGACCAGCGCCACCACCGCAGCGGCGGCCTTCCTGTGACGGCGGTTGAACAACATCGGGTGTGTCCCTTCAGGACGGTGTGCGGGTGGTTACTGCTTGACGCTTCCCGCGCTCAGCCCCGACTGCCAGAACCGCTGCAGGAGGAGGAAGGCGACGATGAGCGGCACGATGGTGAGCAGTGATCCGGTGATCACCAGGTTGTAGATCGGTCGGGCGGCGACCCCGCTGGCCTGCGCGCTCCACTGGTTGAGTCCGACGGTCAGCGGGTACCACTTCGGCTCGCTGAGCATGATCAGCGGGAGGAAGTAGTTGTTCCAGGTGGACACGACGGCGAACAGTGCGACCGTGACGATGCCGGGGGCCAGCAGGCGCAGCGTCACCGTGAAGAAGATCCGGATCTCGCCCGCACCGTCGATGCGGGCCGCTTCCATCAGCTCGTCGGGGATCGCGTCGGCGGCGTACACCCAGATCAGGTAGAGGCCGAACGGGCTGATCAGCGACGGGATGATGATCGCGAACGGCGTGTTGGTCAGCCCGAGGTTGCTGAACAGCAGGAACGTCGGCACGGCCAGCGCCGTTCCGGGGATCGCGATGGCGCCCAGGATGACGGCGAACACCGCCCGGCGACCGGGGAAGTCGAACTTCGCCAGCCCGTAGCCCGCCGCGGTGGCCAGGATCGTGGCGCCACCGGCGCCGACCACGACGTAGAGCAGGGTGTTGCCCAGCCAGCGCAGGAAGATGCCGTTGTCGTAGGTGAGCGTCTGGCCGATGTTGTCGAACAGGGCGAACGGGCCGCCGAACTCCAGCCCTGGCGTGGAGAGCAGGGCGGGCTGGGTCTTGGTCACGTTGATCAGCAGCCACAGCAGGGGCAGCAGCGAGTAGATCAGGAACAGCCCCATCACCACGGTGAGGGTGCGCGACTTGCGGGGCCGCAGCACTGAGAGCGAGTTCTGCACGGTGGTCACATCCCCGTCCGTGAGCCGCGCAGCTGCACGACGTACGCGATGACCGCGGTGATCACACCCATCACGATCGCGATGGTGGCGGAGTAGTTGTACTGCTGGCCGCTGAAGGAGAGGTTGTAGGCGTACATGTTCGGCGTGTAGTAGGTGTCGATCACGTTGGGCACCAGGTTGCGGAGGATGTTGGGCTCGTTGAACAGCTGGAAGCTGCCGATGATCGAAAAGATCGTGGCGATCACCACCGCTCCGCGCAGCGCGGGGAGCTTGATGCTCAGCACCGTGCGCAACGGGCCCGCGCCGTCGATGGCCGCCGCCTCGAACTGCTCGGTGGGGATCACCTTGAGCGCCGAGTAGAAGACCAGCATGTTGTAGCCGACGAACTCCCAGGTGACGATGTTGCCGATCGAGGCGAGCATCCAGTTGCCGGACAGCGGTTTCACGATGTCCTGGCCCAGCAGGTGGTTCAGGTCGGCGGCCAGTCCGAAGTGGTCGCCGTAGATGAAGCCCCACATCAGCGTCGCGACGACACCGGGCACGGCGTAGGGCAGAAAGATCACCACGCGGAAGAACCCGGCGGCGTGCAACCGTGCGCTGTCGATGGCCAGCGCGGCGACCAGCGCCAGCACCAGCATGATCGGCACCTGGACCACCAGGAACAGCAGCACCCGCACGAACGAGTCCCAGAACTTCGAGTCGGTCAGCGCCTGCGTGTAGTTGTCGATGCCGACGAACGCGGTGCCGCCGAAGAAGGCCTGCTCGCGGAACAGGCTGAGCCCGATGGCGTACCCGATCGGTGCGAGGAAGGTCAGCGCGAACACCAGCAGGAACGGGGCGACGAAGATCCAGCCGCGCCACTGGCGCCCGGACGTCCGGCGCCTACCGGCCTGACGAGGGGGCGGCGCCAGGGTAGGCGGGGCCGCTGTGGACGTCATCGTCCCTCCGGTTCCAGATTTCGGATCGGCGAGCCGACCAGCATGTTTACGTCAACATGATCGTGCGGACGGTAGCTTGTTAACGTAAACATGTCCAGAACGACCCGAGGAGAAATTCGTGGCACGGCAGAATCCCGCGGTCGACACGTCCGGCCGCCGAGGCACGCGGGGGCCGTCGATGGCCGACGTGGCTCGGGAGGCGGGGGTGTCGGGCCAGACGGTGTCCAGGGTCGCCAACGGCCGGGCGAACGTCGACGAGGCCACGCGGGAACGGGTGACGGCCGCGATGCGCCGGGTGGGCTACCGGCCCAACAGCGCCGCGCGCGCACTGCGCAACGGCCAGTTCCGCAGCATCGGCGTGATCATCTCCGCCGTGCCGACCTTCGGCAACAGCCGCACCCTCGACGCCATAGCGGTGGCCGCCAAGGATTTCTCGATCGTCCTCATGCAGGTGACCCGGCCGACCCAGGGCGAGGTCACCGGCGCCTTCGGCAGGCTCGACGAGCAGGCCGTCGACGGTGTCGTCATCCTCATCGAGCAGCACCAGCTCGACGAGAGCGAAATCGAGCTGCCCCAAGGACTTCCCGTCGTCGTCATCGACTCCAGCGCGCACTACGACTACCCCGTGGTCGACACCGACCAGGCACAGGGAGCCGCGTCCGCCACCCAGCACCTGCTGGACCTCGGCCACCGCACCGTCTGGCACATCGCGGGCCCGCCCCAGTCCTACGCCGCCGGACGACGCCAGAACTCCTGGCGGGCCACGCTGGAACGGGCGGGCCGCGACGTGCCACCCGTGCTCACCGGCGACTGGTCGTCGCGGTCGGGCTACGAACACGGCGTGCAACTGGCCGCCGACCCTGCCGTCACCGCCGTCTTCACCGCCAACGACCAGATGGCCCTCGGCCTGCTGCGAGCCCTGCACGAGCGGGGCAGGGCCGTGCCCGGCGAGGTCAGCGTCGTCGGGTTCGACGACATGGAGGAGGCAGCCCACTTCTGGCCCCCGCTCACCACGGTCCGCCAGTCGTTCGAGGAAGTCGGCCGCCAAGCCGTCGCCGCCCTGCTGGCCGAGATCGCCACCGACGTCCGGGCGGCGGCATCGGTCAGAGTTCCCACGGAACTGATCGTCCGCGCGAGCACGGGCCCACCGGCTCCCTGACTACCCGGCCGCCGACCGCGGACGGGTTCGGTTCTCGGTGGCCTCGATGTAACCGTGGAGGGCCCGCCGGGAGTGGACGAGCGTGTCGATGCGCTCGTCCAACCCGCGCAGGCGGGCTTTCAGCGTGTCCAGGACCTCGGAGCAGGGTTCCAGCACGGGGGCGGCGCCGGTCGCGCACGGCAGGACGGCGCCGATCTCCTCGGTCGACAGTCCTGCTTCGAGCAGCTTCCTGATCTGCGTCACGGTGAGCACCGCGTCCTCGGCGTACTCGCGGTAGCCGCTGGAGCCCCTGGCGGGCTCCAGCAGGCCCTGCGCCTCGTAGTAGCGCAGCAGGTGCGCGTGGACACCCGTCCGGCGGCTCAACTCCCCGATCAGCACGTCCACTCCCCCTTGACCTTCATATCGATGTGAACCTTCATGATCCTGCCATGACCGACACCCCGTTCGACCCCCGTGCGCTGCTCGCGCAGAGCCGCCTCGGCGTGCTCGCCACGCTCAAGGCGGACGGCCGCCCCCAACTCTCCCCCGTCCAGCCGTTCTACGACCAGGAGGCCGGAGTCGTCCTCATCTCGACCAGGGAGGGGCTCGCCAAGGCGGTGAACCTGCGGCGGGACCCGCGCGCCGCACTGGAGGTCACCAGCCCGAACGGCTGGTCGTGGGCGACCGCTGAAGGCGTGGTGACCCTCATCGGACCCGGTACCGATCCGCGCGGTCCGGAGGTCGAAGCGCTGGTCGACTACTACCGCGCCGCCGCCGGGGAGCACCCGGACTGGGAGGAGTACCGGTCGGTGATGGTGTCCGACCGCAGGGTGCTGATCACGATGGCGGTCGACCACGTGTACGGCGCGAAGGTCGGCTGACCGGTCAGCCGAACCGCAGGCCGAGCGCGGCGGCGATGACGAGTGCCTGCTCGGGTTCGATGACGGCGCCCACGAGGCGGACCTCGGTGGGGTCGAGGCCGGTGAGGTCGCTGCCCCGCAGGTCAGCGTTGGAGAGATCCGCGCCGTGCCACCAGGAGTCGGAGAGGTCGCAGCCGAGGAACTTCGTGCCCTGGCAACGGGCTCCGGTGAAGTCGGCGTCGTGCAGGCGGGTCTTGGTGAAGGTGGCGCGGCGGAGGTCGGCCCCTGGCAGGCCGACGAACGACCAGTCGCCGCCGGTGACGTCGAGCAGGTCGAAGGTGCAGTCGTCGAACAGGCCTCCCACCAGCTTGCAGTCGGTGAAGGTGGCGTTGAAGAAGGTGCAGCGGGTGAAGGTGCAGTTGAGGAACGCGGACTCGGTGTGGGTGGAGACGTTGAACTCGACACCGCTGAACGTGCACCCGGTGAAGGTCGCGCCGACGTTCGCCAGTTCCGTCATGTCGACGTCGCGGAACGCGGTGCGCTCGTACTGCTCGCCCGCCAGCTCCGTGGTGGTCCAGTCGCGGTCCAGGACCGTGGTCGTCGTCTTCGGTGTCGGAGCACCACTTCTGCGTTCGGCCACGGACGGACTATAGCCGGCGGGACCTGAGGACCGCTGTCGTGGCGGTGGCCACCACAGCGGTCCGACGGCGGGCTAGGGAATGAACACCACCTCGGGGAATCGAGGTGACGGCCCGTCGAGCAGGTGCCCGGTGCGCCGCAGGTGCAGGTCGAAGAACGCCTTCGGGTAGGCCCGTTGGACGGCGACGGCGCGCCGCGGGTCGACGGTGCCGATCTCGGCCTGGATCTGCTCCTCCGTCAGCTCCAGCAGAGCCGCCGCCTGCGGGATGAGGACCTCGTAGTCGCTGTAGGTCAAGTGCGCCGCGCCCCGCAGGGCGATGTCGCGCTTCCACCCCCGCAGGTTCGACCAGAACGCCTCCAGGTCGGGCAGCGTCCGCCGGGAGGCCTTGGCGTCGACCAGGAGGTAGGGCCGGTCCAGGCCTGCGGTGACGACCGGGCCGGCGACCGGTCCGTCGAGGCTCAGGCCCGCGTCGACGCGCGGGTCCTCGAACATGGTGGAAGCGACGGTGGGCGCACCCGCCGAGTAGCCGACCAAGCCGATCCTGCCGAGGTCGAAGGCGCCTGCCAGGCCGGCGGGCAGCGCGTGGTGCTCGACGTCCGGGTTGCCCCCGGCGTCGAGCAAGGTGAGCTGGTCGAGCACGAACCTGACGTCCGCGACCCTGGTGGCCGCCATCGCCTCACCGGTCGTAGGGCCGTCGGGCACCGGTCGCACCAGGCGACCGCCGGGGAACTCGACCAGCCCGTCGAAGGTGTGGTCGATCGTGACCACCAGGTACCCGCGGCTGGCGAGTT
>JBDSAJ010000320.1:0-8549 GCA_039922235.1 Umezawaea sp. | reverse complement strand
TTGCGGCCGTTTTCGTTGGAGGGCGCGTTGGAGAGGGTGGTGGAGCGGGGGTGGGTGGAGGGTCGGTACGCCCTGACTGCGGCTGGGCGGGTGGCATTTGCGGAGGTTGGGGAGCGGGTGGAGGGGGTGCGCGGGCGGTTGGTGGAGGGGTTGGAGCCTGGGGAGTACGTGGCCGTGGTGGGGGTGTTGGAGCGGATGGCGGGGAACTTGGAGCGGGGTTAGGGCCGGGTTGGGACTGGTTGGACTGGGTCAGGGCGGACCGGACTGGCGCAAGTCGGGCCAGACCATGCCGGACCAGACCGGGTCAGGTCAGGTCGAGCCGGATCGAGTCAGGTCTGGCCGGGTTGGGCCGGGGTTGAGTGGGCAGACAGGTGAGGGTTGTTGGGTGGGTTGATCTCCGGTGGGACTGTGAGGCGGTCTGTGAGTTGGGTGCGCTGGGTTCTCCGGAGAGACCTTGTCCCCTGCGTTGGTGCCGTTGGGTGGCATCAGGGTGCTGGTTGTTGTGCCAGAGCGTTGGTCCGCTGCGGCGGGTGCTGGTGTTGGGGCGTGCGAACTGTTCTTGCGGAGGAGTACGCAAACTGCTGGGTGGGACGTGAGCGACTACCTGCACCCGTGATCGTCCACGCGTGGTGGAGGTGGTGGGAATCGGTGTCGGTGACGCGCGCTACCGTGACGCCGTCATGGCCATGGTGATCCAGGCGTATCGGTTCGCGCTCGATCCGACCGCAGGGCAGGAAGCCGCGTTGCGGTCGCATTGTGGTGCGCAGCGATTTGCGTTCAACTGGGGTCTGGCGGTGGTGAGGGCCAACCTCGGGCAGCGGGAGGCGGAACACTCTTACGGGCTGGCCGGTGATCAGCTCACCCCGGCGGTGCCCTGGTCGGCGTTCTCCCTGCGCAAGCAATGGAACCAGGCCAAGGACGACCTCGCGCCGTGGTGGCCGGAGAACTCGAAGGAGGCCTACTCCAGCGGTCTGGCGAACCTCGCGACCGCACTGGACAACTGGAAAACGTCCACGAACGGCACCCGGCGTGGCCCCAAGGTCCGATTCCCACGGTTCAAGGGCAAACGGCGGACGATGTCGTGCCGGTTCACCACCGGCAGCTTCGGCCTGGTCGATCGTGACCGGCGACATGTACGACTCCCCCGGATCGGCGTGGTCCGCACCCACGAGTCGACCCGGAAACCTCGCCCGGCACGTCGAGCGCGGCACCGCCCACGTCCGGTCGGTCACGGTCACCCATCGGGGTGGGCGGTGGTTCTGCTCGTTGTCGGTCGAGATCGACCGACAGGACCCGGTGCCGACCCGACCCGATTCGGTAGTGGGCGTCGACCTCGGGATCAAGTCGCTTGCGGTGCTGTCGACCGGCGAGGTCATCGCCAACCCCCGCCATCTTGAGGTAGCGCAACGAGAACTGCGGCGCCTGCAACGCCAGGCCGCGCGCCGGATCGGCCCGGATCGCCGTACCCGACAGCAGCCCTCGCAACGGTGGCAGCGCACCCAGGCTCGCATCGCGCGCCTGCACACCGCCGTGGCGAACGCCCGTC
The DNA here is from genome assembly GCA_039922235.1 of Umezawaea sp. Classification (GTDB taxonomy): domain Bacteria; phylum Actinomycetota; class Actinomycetes; order Mycobacteriales; family Pseudonocardiaceae; genus Umezawaea. Next base: position 7,003 of record JBDSAJ010000320.1, on the reverse strand, counting down.
GTGACGGCCTGCACAAGCTCTCGACCCGTCTGGTCCGCGCTCATGGCACGATCGTGGTCGAGAACCTCCACGTCGCCGGGATGCTCAAGAATCGGCGTCTCGCGCGGCATATCGCCGGGTCGGCATGGGCGAACTGCGTCGTCAGATCGGCTACAAGTCCGGCTGGGTCGGCGGTGCCGTGCACGTCGCCGACCGCTGGTATCCGTCGTCCAAGACCTGTTCGGGTTGTGGCTCGGTGAAAACCAAGCTGGGCCTGTCCGACCGGGTGTTCCGCTGCGACGAGTGCTCGCTGGTGCTCGATCGCGATCTCAACGCCGCCCGCAACCTCGCCGCACTCGTGGACGAGAGCGTCGGCGGCAGGTCCTCCCCGAGTTGCGGGGCGACCCGAAACGAGCCCGCTGGAAACCCACGTCAGACCCGCACAGCGCGGGCAGCGGGTACCGCCACGGGAAGACCCGGACCCCGTCCGGGCCAACGTCGCTACCGCAAGGTGACGACTTCCTGAACAGAGCGGACTCACACTCGCTCACACTTCAGGCAACGGTCAGCGCCCCACGAGACGAGGAAGTGGTTCGTGGGGCGCTGAGTCTGTGGTGCGGTGGCCGGCCGGGAGGTTGTGGTTACTTGACGCCTGCCGCGTCCATTCCTCGTAGTTCCTTCTTGAGGTCCTGGATTTCGTCTCGTAGGCGGCCTGCCAGTTCGAACTGGAGGTCGCGTGCCGCTGTCATCATCTGGTCCGTCAGTTGCTGGACCAGGTCGGCCAGTTCGGAGCGGGCCATGCCGGAGCGGTCCTTGTCGGCCAGGACGCCTGAGCTGCGGCCGCCGCCTGCTTCGCCGGTGGAACGTTTGCCGCGGGAGGAGTTGCGGCCTGAGCCGCCTACCTCGATGGCGTCCTCGGCCTCGGCGTAGACCTGTTCGAGGATGTCGGTGATCTTCTTGCGGAGCGGCTGGGGGTCGAGGCCGCGTTCGGTGTTGTAGGCGATCTGCTTTTCGCGCCTGCGGTTGGTCTCGTCGATGGCGTGGCGCATCGACGCGGTGACGCGGTCCGCGTACATGTGGACCTGCCCGGAGACGTTCCTCGCCGCGCGGCCGATGGTCTGGATGAGGCTGGTGCCGGAGCGGAGGAAGCCCTCCTTGTCGGCGTCCAGGATCGCGACCAGGGAGACCTCCGGGAGGTCGAGGCCCTCGCGGAGGAGGTTGATGCCGATGAGGACGTCGTAGTCGCCGAGGCGCAACTGCCGGAGCAACTCGATGCGGCGGAGGGTGTCGACCTCGGAGTGCAGGTAGCGGACGCGGATGCCGAGTTCCAGGAGGTAGTCCGTGAGGTCTTCGGACATCTTCTTGGTGAGGGTGGTGACCAGGACTCGCTCGTCGCGTTCGGCGCGGCTGCGGATCTCGTGCACGAGGTCGTCGATCTGGCCCTCGGTGGGCTTGACGATGACCTCGGGGTCGATCAGGCCGGTCGGGCGGATGACCTGCTCGACGAACTCGCCGCCCGCCTGGCCGATCTCGTACGGGCCCGGTGTGGCCGAGAGGTACACGGTCTGGCCGATGCGGTCGGCGAACTCCTCCCACGTGAGCGGGCGGTTGTCGAGCGCGCTCGGGAGGCGGAAGCCGTGCTCGACCAGGTTGCGCTTGCGGCTGGCGTCGCCCTCGTACATGCCGCCGATCTGCGGGACCGTCACGTGCGACTCGTCCACGACCAGCAGGAAGTCGTCCGGGAAGTAGTCGATCAGGGTCGCGGGGGCCGAACCTGCCGGGCGGTCGTCGATGTGCCGCGAGTAGTTCTCGATGCCGTTGCAGAACCCGACCTGGCGCATCATCTCCAGGTCGTAGCTGGTGCGCATCCGCAGCCGCTGGGCCTCCAGGAGCTTGCCCTGGCGCTCCATCTTCTCCAGCGACTCCTCCAGCTCGCGCTCGATGTCGCCGATCGCCCGCTCCATGCGCTCCGCGCCCGCCACGTAGTGCGTGGCCGGGAAGATCCGCAGGTCCTCGACCTCGCGGACCACGTCGCCGGTCAACGGGTGCAGGTAGTACAGCTTGTCGATCTCGTCGCCGAAGAACTCGACCCGGATGGCCAGCTCCTCGTACGCCGGGATGATCTCCACGGTGTCGCCGCGCACGCGGAACGTGCCGCGGGCGAACGCGATGTCGTTGCGGGTGTACTGGACGTCGACCAGCGCGCGCAGGAACAGGTCGCGGTCGACCTCGGCGCCGACGGCGAGGGAGATCGACCGGTCGAGGTACGACTGCGGGGTGCCGAGGCCGTAGATGCACGACACCGAGGCGACCACGATCACGTCACGCCTGGTCAGCAGGCTCATCGTGGCCGCGTGGCGGAGCCGCTCGACGTCGTCGTTCACCGAGGAGTCCTTCTCGATGTACGTGTCCGTCTGCGGGATGTACGCCTCGGGCTGGTAGTAGTCGTAGTAGCTGACGAAGTACTCGACCGCGTTGTCCGGGAAGAAGCCCTTCAGCTCGTTCGCCAGCTGCGCGGCGAGCGTCTTGTTGGGCGCCATCACCAGCGTCGGGCGCTGCACCTTCTCGACCAGCCACGCCGTCGTGGCCGACTTGCCGGTGCCGGTGGCGCCGAGCAGCACGATGTCCTTCTCGCCGCGGCGGATGCGGCGCTCCAGGTCGGCGATCGCCGCGGGCTGGTCGCCCGCGGGCTCGTAGTCCGCGACCATGCGGAACTGCCCGTCGGTGCGCGGGATGTCGCCGACAGGGCGGAACTGCGAGTGCGCCTTGGGGGTCGCGTCCGCTGAAGGGTCCTCAGCTGGGATCTCGGTAGGGAAAGCCACAGCACGAAGGTACGCCTGGGGTCTGACAATTTTCGATCGGTGCTGGTCAGACCCGCTTTAGCAACTGCAGTCACACCCGCAGCAGTCGCAACAACCGCAGTCGCAGTCGCAGCAGTCGCAGTCGCAGGCCTCGCACCAGGCCTCACGCCACTTCCCGCTCCACGGACCGGGGTGCGGATCGCGGCAGCAGAGCTGGCAGGTGCCGCACTCGACCAGCACGGCCGCGCAGCCCAGCAGCAGGTTGCGGCTGGTCGGCGGCCTGGTGAGTTCCGGCCACGCCCACAGGAAGCGGCCGGGCTTGGGGTCCTCGCCGTGCTTCCAGCTCTTCTTCCCCTTGGGTGGCGGTCCGGGCGGCGCGCCACCACCCGGAGCGCCGGGCGGCGGCACGGGGGGCGGGGTGTACTGGCCGTAGGTGTTCTCCGGCGGCGGTCCCTGCTGGTACGGCTGAGCAGGCGGGTACATGCCGGGGTCCGGCCGCCAGCCGGGCGGCGGGGGCGGCTGGTGCGAGTGCGGGTCGCCGAACGTGCGGCCGATGGCCGTCTTCAGCTCGTGCACGAACAGCTGGTGCACCAGCCGGTCGTCGGAGAACGTCGCCTCGCGCAGCGCGAGCTTGATGCCGAGCGCGGCGTCGTCGCACAGCCGCCGCGCCTCGGCGAGGTCCGTGCCGGTCGCGGTCAGCGGGTTCCACGAGCCGGACTCGCGGTCGGCCTCGATGTCCTCCACGGCGTCCAGGAGGTGCGCGAGCCGTCCGAACAGCCTGCCGACCTCGCGCAGCGGAGCGACGTTGCCGGGACGGCCCGCGAGCACGGCGGTCTGGGCGAACGCCTCGCCGGTGGCGGTCTCGGTCGGCTCGGTCACCAGCAGCACCGAACTGCCCAGCCCAGCCGTCGACTCGACCTCCGACTGTCTTCGCACGGCCGCGACCAGCACGGACGTGTCGAAACCGAGGTCGGTACCGGTCTCGGCGGCCTGGTCGGCCCACCGGGACGCGACCTTGCGGCCCACTCCCCTGGCGGTCCGGCGGGCGAACACGCCGTCGCCGTCCTCGACGTGGTCGCGCACCTTCGCCGAGGCGAGGACCAGCGACACCGTCGCGGCCAGGCGCGCGCCGCGGCCGTGCGACACGTCCGCGGTCCGCATCCCCCGCAGCGGGCACGGACCCGCGGCCCGGCGGCCGGTTCCCGCAGGCGACTGGGCCTCGACCATGGCCGAGATCGTCAGGCCGTCGTAGTTGGTGACCACCCGCGCGAGCTGGCCGTGGTCGTCGCGCAGCGCCAGGCAGAGGCCGCAGAGGTGCGCGAGCCAGGCTTCGCGCAGCTCCGGACCCAAACGGTTGCGGCAGGGGCGGATGATCCCGAACATGCGCGGATCTTAGACACGGGATTCAGCCAAATGTAGCAATATCGCGAAGCGGTTGGACTCGGCAAGATAACGGGATGCAAACGCAGGAGGCCGCCCCGGCGCACGTCCACCCGCCCAAGATCGAGTACTTCGACCTGGACGCGAAGAGCAACACCGATCCCAAGGGCCACCTGCGGGGTGTCGAGGAGTACCGGACGTCGCCGCACGGGCTGTACATGTTCCGCCCGGTGCCCGGTCACCCGCAGCTGTCGCACTTCGAGTCGTGGCTGCTGCCCGGCTTCGGCCTGCGCGTCACCCGGCAGTCGTGGCACCCCGGCCACGAACGGGACTACGACCTGTACGTGGACATCGTCGAGATCACCTCCAGCGGCACGGTGTGGAAGACGATCGACCTCTACCTGGACCTGATCGTGCGGACCGGGCGCGGCGTGACCGTGCTGGACACCGACGAGCTGCTCGCCGCGCTGGCCGCGGGCCTGGTGCAGGCACCGCGCGCGCAGTGGGCGCTGGAGACGGCGTACCGGGCGGTCGCGGGCATCTCCGCGCACGGTTTCGACGCGATCCGCTGGCTGGCAGCCCAGGGAGCAGTTACGACCTGGCGACGCAGGTAGTACTGACAGTAGCTTTTTGCCCTAATCCGTGATGTAACAAATCGACCCGGAGGGTTACCGAGCACACACATAGGGCTACCCTCGGGTCGCGTGGGAGCGGTCATCACACCTCAGCTGGTCGACACGGTCGACACCATAAGCGCTGTTCGCAGCTACTCCTCCGGGATGTCGCGGCACCTGACGACCTGTGAGGTCGAGAGGTGGGGACTCCGGATGGAGTGCCCGACGCCGGAGGACCCGTTCTCCGACTCCGAGGTCACCTGGCTGATCCCCGACCTGGGGCTCCGGCTCACCCACCACCGCCCGCGGTCGCGCCACGCGCGCCGGGCGCCCAGCGTGCTCACGGCGGTCCGCGTCGAGCGCGACGGCCGGTCGTGGCGCACCACGGACCTGCTGCTGGGCCTCGCCGTTCCCGGTGGCACCACCGCCCGGATCGTGCGGTCCGAGGAGTTCGCCGCCGCCGTCGCGGGTCGCGTGCTGCGCTCCGGTGACGCCGACCTGGCGCTGCGGACCGTGCACCGGACGCTGGAGGAGATCAGCCTGCACCGCCACGACATGTCGTCGTGGCTGATGCACCGCGGCCTCTACGAGGTCTGGCCTCCGCTGTAGCCCATGCGCTCGGACGCCGCCGCCATCCACGGCTCCTTGGCGTCCGCGTAGTTCGCCCACGTGTCGTCCGCGGCGAACTCGGCCGACAACTTCAGCTTCAGCTCCTGGTAGTCCGCCACCTCGTCCGGGCTGGTCCGCAGCCAGTCGCGGAACCGCAGCGCCCACTCCCACGCCGGGCCGCCCTCCACCCGAACGTGCAGGTTGACCAGCCTGCCCGGATCCGCTCCCGCGTGGAACCGCTTGCGCCACAACTCCTGGTCCGCGCCTTCGGGCTTCGGCACGTCCTCGGCGTCCTTGAGCACCAGCGGGAATCCCGCGGCACCCAGGCGGTCGGCCAGTTCGTCGGCCACGGCCAGGGACGGGACGCCCAGTTGCAGGTCCAGCACGTTCTTCGCCGCCAGGCCCGGCACGGCCGTCGACCCGATGTGCTCGACCGGCAGGCCGCCGGCGGCCAGGCTGATCCGCTTGGCGACGCGGTCGGCCTGCTGGGGCCAGGTGTCGTCAGGGGGCACGACCAGCGCGCGGCCGGACACCCGGCGGTGGAGCCGGACGTTCGCCTCGAACGGGACCAGCCGGTCCGCCCACAGCTCGTCAACGGCCGCCAGGACCAGGTCCGGGGTGCCGGTGTTGTCGAGCCAGACATCGGCCGCCGCGCGGCGCTGCTCGTCGTCGGCCTGCGTGGCGATCCGGTTGCGGGCGTCCTCCTCCGCCATCCCACGGGCGTCGACCAGCCTGCGGATCCGCTCCTCCACGGTGGCGTGCACGATGAGGACCAGGTGGTAGTTCGGGGCGATGCCGTTCTCGACCAGCAGCGGCACGTCGTGGACGACGATGGCGTCCGGTGCGGCGTTCGCGAGCAGTGCGGCGCTCAGCGCACCCACCTTGGGGTGCACGATCGCGTTCAGCGTTCGGCGCGACGCCTCGTCGGTGAAGACCTTCGCCGCGAGCGCCGCCCGGTCCAGCGCACCGTGCTCGTCCAGTACGTCCTGGCCGAACGCGTCCACGATCTGCGCCAGGCCCTCCGTGCCGGGTTCGACCACCTCGCGGGCCAGCTTGTCGGAGTCGATCACCACCGCGCCGTGTTCCGCCAGTCGGCCCGCCACCGTCGACTTGCCTGACCCGATTCCCCCGGAGAGCCCCACGCGCAACATGGGGCCAGTCTTTCAGGAAATCTGCTGGGTCATCGACTGGACGGCGAATCCGGCGAGGACGGCTGGGAGCTTGTCGTCCGGCAGCAGGCCGGCCTTGGCGCGGATGACGAAGGTGGATTTGCCGAGTGAGCCGAGCAGGAGGCGTTCCGGGGTGGTGGTGACGAGGCTGCCCTTCTGCTTGCCCACGTCGATCTCCGTGATCGTGGCACCGTCTTTCCGCTCGGATTCCAGGCTTTCGGTGATCCGTTGGCGGGCGGAGAGTTCGTCGGCGAAGGTGGAGAGGCCGATGACCAGCACTGCGTCCGGGAGCGCGGCTCCTGCTGGGATGCCGTAGTAGCAGTCGATCTTGCCGGTGCGGGCGATTTCGGGTTCTGGGATACCCAGGATTTCGGTTGGTTTGTCCGGGAACTCCTGGCCCAGGGCCTGGGTGATCTGTTCGGTTGGGACGATGGTCTCGCAGGTTTCCGGG
>JBDSAJ010000319.1:0-2601 GCA_039922235.1 Umezawaea sp. | reverse complement strand
CACCTCGGCGCCGTCCAGGTCACCGAGGTCGTCCCACTCGAACGGCGCGAACCAGCCCAGCGGGTCCTTGTGGTCCACGCCGTAGAACCCGCTCGCCACGTGCACCGGCGTGCGGGCGTCCCAGTTGGCGCGGTTGGCGTCGGCCATCTCCTCGGTGTCCACCGTTCACCTGTACCACTTCTCCTTTGATACCAACAGCGGGTGGCGCTCGGGGGCCGGGGGAGGTGTGATCTGACGATGAGAAGGACGCGGCTCGTCGTGGCGCTGCTAGGACTCCTGCTGGTCGCGGGCGGCACACCCGCCCACGCGACCCCCGACGACGGCCCGCTGCCGGGCTACAGCATCGACAACCCGCCGCTGACGCCGGAACTGGTCGGCGGCCAGCCCACCCGCGTGCTGCAGGGGGTGCACCGGCACGCCGCGTACACCATCGAGGTGCCGCCGAAGTGGAACGGCAGGCTCGCCCTGTGGGCCCACGGCTACCGAGGCGCGACCACCGTGCTGTCGGTCGACCCGCCGAGCTTCGGCCTGCGCACCCGGCTGCTCAACCAGGGCTACGCCTGGGCCGCCTCCTCGTACTACGCCAACGCCTACGACGTCCGCGCGGGCGTCACCGGCACCCACGACCTGGCCCTGAAGTTCTCCTCGCTGGTCGGCAAGCCGTCGAAGGTGTTCCTCGCGGGCGTGTCGATGGGCGGCCACATCACCGGCCGGTCGCTGGAGCAGTACCCCGGCTTCTACGACGGCGCCGTGCCGATGTGCGGCGTGCTGGGCGACCAGGAGCTGTTCGACTTCTTCCTCGACTACCAGCTCACGTCCCAGGCGCTGTCCGGGATCCGCGCCTACCCGACGCCCGCGGACTACGTGACCGCGGTCGTCCCGCGCATTCAGGCAGGCTTGGGCCTCACCGGCCTGACCCCCGGAGGGCCGGACACCACCAACGACGTCGGCAAGCAGTTCAGGTCCGTGGTGGTCCAGCAGTCCGGCGGCGCCCGACCCGGCGACACCGCGGCCTTCGCCTACTGGAAGGACTTCCTGTTCGGCCTCGGCGCGCCCTCCACCAGCACCCAGCTGTCCCAGGACCCCGGCCGCCTGGCCACCAACCTCGACACCCGCTACCGGTCGGGCAACCTCGACCGGACCGTCCAGCGCGTGGCCCCCGAGGACTGGTACTCCCGCCTCACCCCGGCGCTGACCGAGGTCCCGCGCATCACCGGCCGCACCACCGCCCCGGTCCTGTCGCTGCACGGCCTGGGCGACCTGTTCGTGCCGTACTCGATGGAGCAGGACTACCAGCGGGACGTCGCCCGGCAGGGCCGGTCGAAACTGCTGGTGCAGCGGGCGATCCGCACCGTGAACCACTGCGAGTTCGCGCCGAGCGAGGTGGGAGCCGCGTGGGACGACCTGGTGGCGTGGGTCGATCGCGGCAAGCGCCCGGCGGGCGACGACGTGACCAAGACCTCGGCCCCCGACTACGGCTGCCGGTTCACCGACCGCGCCGCCTACAACACCCCCGGCACCCGCAAGCTCTTCCCGCCGTGCGCGTGAGGAGCCCCTATCTGCGGGACAGGAACCAGTTGGCGATGAACCCGCTCGACACCAGGAGCACCGCGAACCACGCCACCAGCTCCCAGCGCCGGTCGAAAGCCATCTTGACGAGGCCGATCGCCGGGGCGAGCACGAGGACGAGCAGCGCCACCGGCATGGTCAGCGTGTGCGGGTCGAGCTCCGGACCGGTTTCGCTGGTCCCGAAGTAGCTGAGGAATTCGATGAACAACCAGAAGCCCAGGACCCCCAAGGTCACCAACCACACGAACGTCAGCAGGACCGGAACCAGGACTTCGAGCAGGAGGGAGTGACGTCTCGGCACGGTGCTGAGCTTGACCGCTGAGGCCGTGCCGCGAATCCGTACGACTACTCACGACTTGGTGACGGCGACCCGTCCAGGAAGGTTCCGCCGGGGGCGCGTCAGAACCGGAACCGCACGATGCGAGTGGACCGCCTCATGCCCGGCAGCAGGTTCAGGAGGCGGTACGCGCGGCGTACGTTCGCGGGTGCCTTGGCCATCAGCACCGGCGAGTCGTTCATCGGCGCCTCATCGATGTGTTCGAGCCGCGGGTGCCACTCGGCCAGCGCGGCCGGATCGTCGAAGCCGCAGTGGAACCGGGTGCCGTACTTGCGCAGCACGGGGTTCCACTTCGACGTGCGCCACGCCCAGACCGCCACCGTGTCGAACTGCGCTTGGCCGCTGGGGAAGGCGTCGACGACGCTGATCAGCAGCCGCCGGACGTCGGTCTCGGTCAGGTAGGGCACCAGTCCCTCGGCGATCATCAGCACCGGCCGACCGCGGGGGACGCGGTCCAGCCAGGCCAGGTCGGTGACGCTGGAGCCGATCACGGTGCAGTGCTCTCGCGGTGGCAGGAACCGCTGCCGCAGTTCGATGATGGCGGGGTAATCCAGGTCGTACCAGTCGACGGTGGCGGGCGGATCGATCCGGTGCACACGGGCGTCGAGGCCGCAGCCCAAGTGCAGCACCACCGCGTCGGGGTGATCGGCGAGAAAGGCACGGGCCCAGTCGTCGTGGGCCTTGGCGCGCACCAC
>JBDSAJ010000318.1:0-10454 GCA_039922235.1 Umezawaea sp. | reverse complement strand
GCGCTCGACCTCGCGCGCCGGGAGTTGCTGCCCCGCATCACCGAGGACGGGTCGTCCGAAGCCGCCGTGTCCGCCAAGGCACTGGCGCTGGCCGAACACATGGCCGGCCATCGGCGGTTCTACCGAGCCCTGTACACGAGTCCCTGCGGCTTCGCCCTGAGCAAGGCGTTGAACAGCCTCTTCCTCCCGGTCAACCGCCAAGCGGTGTGCGACGCCTACGGCAGGCAGATCGACGAGCGCACGACCGAAGACATCGCCGCGTTCCTCACCGGGGGCTGGGGTGACTTCGTCCGCGCGTGGGTGGTCGAGGCCCCGGATCCACTCGATCCACACGAGTTCACCAGCCGGCTGGTGCACATCGCGTCGATGGTGCTCCCGCAGGGCCGACCGACATCCGCAACCTTCAAGGGAGCAGACGATGACACCTGAGGTGCAACCCGAGGTACGCACCACCGCAGGGACCGTGCGCGGGCGCTGGGAGGGCGAACTCGCCGTCTTCCGGGGCATCCCCTACGCCGCACCACCCGTCGGCGAAGCGCGGTTCGCCGCGCCCCAGCCCGCACCACCCTGGGACGGTGTGCGCGAGACCGTCGCCTTCGGTTCACCGGCGCCGCAGGACTACGCCGGCTTCCGGCATCTCGACCTCGGCGGCGGCGAGCGACCGACGTCGACCGGCGGGGACTGGCTGACACTGAACGTGTGGACGCCGGCCCCGGATCGGGCCGCACGCCTTCCGGTGATGGTGTGGATCCACGGCGGGGCCTACAAACTGGGTTCCGGCGCAGACAATCTCGCCAACGCCCGGATCGCCCGGGAGGGCAACCTGGTGCTGGTCAGCATCAACTACCGGCTCGGCATCGAAGGCTTCGCCGCCATTGAGGGCGCCCCACCCAACCGCGGCCTCCTCGACCAGATCGCCGCCCTGCAATGGGTGCACGACAACATCGCCACGTTCGGCGGCAACCCCGACCGCGTCACCGTGTTCGGCGAATCGGCCGGCGGCAGCTCCGTCGGCACCCTGATGGCCATGCCTGCCGCGGCCGGGCTCTTCCACAGTGCCATCGCACAGAGCTTCGGCGGCCCCTTCCTCACACCCGAGCTGGCCACCGACATCACCACCGCAATCGCCCGCCAACGAGGCCGGCGCCCCACCGTCGCCGACCTGTCCACGGTGGAACCGAACGACCTGGCCAAGGCCGGCGAGGAGACCGCCGCGACCCAGCACCAGCACCTCGACAGGTGGGGTCCGATGGCCGCACACCTCACCTTCTTCGTCCCGACCGTGGACGGCGAGGTGCTCCCAGCCACCCCCTACAGGGCATTGGCAGCGGGCGCCGGGCGCGATATCGAGCTGATCGCCGGGCACAACCGCGACGAATACCGACTCTTCCTGGTCGCATCCGGGAAACTGGGCACGATCGACGACCAGGAAGCGGCCCGAGTGCTCGACGTCTTCGGCCCGGGCCCGAACGCCGAGAAGGCCTACCGTGCGGCCTTCCCGGAGGCCACCGCAGACCGACTCTGGGAACGGGTCCAGTCCGACTGGCTCTTCCGCATGCCCACCCTCCGGCTGGCCGAAGCCCACGCGACCGGCGGCGGACGAACCCACTTCTACGAACTGACTTGGGCCTCCCCCGGCGCCGGGGGCCTGCTCGGCGCATGTCACGCCCTCGACCTGCCGTTGATCTTCGGCGACTTCGACAGCGGACTCGGTCAGATGCTGTTGGGCGGCCCGGAGCCATCGGCTGAGGCCGTGGCGGTATCCGCGCAGATGCGCTCGGCGTGGATCGCATTCGCCACCCACGCAGATCCCGGGTGGCCCACCTTCGACACCGAACACCGACTGACCCAACTTTTCGACGCAGTACCCACCGTCGCCGCCTACCCCGAGGAAAGCTCGCGACAGCTCTGGGAACACGACGACATGGCACCACTGCCACTGCTGCAGTAACCGCAACCAAGTCGGCAGCGGGGCTCGCCTACGCTCGCGACCCAGACTGCCATCCGACGCCATTGACGACGAGCATTCGGCCGGCACCTACGATCGCTTGAGGGCCGCGACGTGGTGCGGCAAGGTGGTCGAGCAGTTTCGCGCTGCGCTCAGGGGCGGACAGCGGGAACATTCAACTGCTCGGCCTCGCGGCCAGGCCGTCGAGGCCCACGCCCGTCAGTGACCGGACCATGCATCCACACCATCGAACACAACCGCCTGGCGTTGATCATCAGGGACCGGCCGGGCTACGACATGCTTCTCAAGAATTCGCCGCCAACCTTGCGCTTGCCGAAAATGCCATCCACGCAGGTCAAGAAGACCGGTGGGATTGCCTGAGATGTTCGACAACACCAGTGACTGGGCGACGTTATCACCGTGTACCGCCCGTTCCTGGGTACGCCGTGACGGAGCATGCGCACTCCAGGCGTACCGGCCTCGCGTGCGTTGACGGATTCCAGCGCGGTTCGCGCCATCCAAGGACTTCTCCCCGCCGCGGCGGTTTGCCTCGGCGTCGGTCCCGGTCGCTGCGATCGAGGGTGTGACCCGGCGACCGTCCACTTCTGGTCAACACGTGAACCCGTCACATGCGCTTCCGAGACCGGCCCCTGCCATGATTTCCACGCACAGCAGGCGTACTCGCGGCTACCGTGACCTTCTTCGACGGGTGTGGCGCCAAGCCCAGCTCGATGAGGCTGCGGGCGGTGTCCAGGATGGTGTCGCGTACCGGGCGCATCGTCCACCCGAGTTCGCGACGGGCCTTGTCCGCGCTCACCAATTCACGCCTGCCCACGAAGTCGAGTGCCGGCCGGATCGACGAGTCGAACCGGGCCATCACGCGGAGCAGCAGCGTCGGCAGCGAGCCGGTCGGCACACGGTAGCCGAGCGGGTTGAACTCCTCGGCCAGCACGGCGGCGATGTCCCGCATCCACATGTGCTCGCCCGCGAGGATGTACCGGTTACCGGCGGCGGCCGGCGTCTCGAGTGCGAGCCGGTGCGCGGTCGCGATGTCCCGCACGTCGACCGGCGCGAAGCCCACCTTCGGTGACGCCGGCACGTCACGGGTCAGCAGCCGCTGCACGACCTGCACGGTCGTGCCGACTTTGGGGCTGCGCAGCGGGCCGAGGACCAGGCCAGGGTTGACCGCGACCAGGTCCACACCGGACTCCCGCGCGAAGTCCCATGCCGCCCGCTCCGCCAGCGTCTTGCTCTTCTCATAGACCGAACTTCGGTCCACAATGGACCAGTCTGACTCGGTGTTCACCACCTCGTTGCGGCGCCCGCTGTTCACGGCGGCGATCGACGAGGTCAATACGACTCGCTTCACACCCGCGTCCGCCGCCGCACGCAGCACTCGCAACGTCCCGTCGACGGCTGGGCGGATCAGTTCATCTTCGGACTTCGGCGTCTCCTTCGGAAGGGGGACGCCACGTGCATGACGTAGTCGCAGCCCTCGACCGCGGTCGCCCACCCGTCGTCACGAGACAGGTCCGCCGTCACCACGTCGTCCAGCCCATCGACCGGCCGCCGCGCCGTTCCCCGCACCCGATATCCGTGCGACCGCAACTCCGCGACCACATGCCCGGCGATGAACCCGGACGCACCCGTCACCAATACCCGTTCCGCCACGACCGACCCGATCTATACAGTGCTCACATTATCTAAGCACTGTATAGATCAGGGTGTGCGGCACCCTGTACCGCTCGAAAAGTCGTCGCCGCTGGTAGAGCCAGGAAGCGTCACCGTGCTGGGAGCATGGCCTGGTGATCGTGTCCCTGCTCTACAAGGTGGCCAGGAAACTGCTGTCCGTCCCGCCGGTGGTGCTGCGCAGCGAGACGGCCAAGGATGCCGAGCTGCTCGTGCTGCGGCACGAGAACGCGATACTTCGACGGCAGCTGACGGGTCCGGTCCGCTACGAGCCCGCTGACCGGTTCTGGTTCGCCGCCTTGTCCGGCTTGGTGGATCGTCGCCGTTGGCGGGAGGTCTTCCCGATCACGCCGGGCACCCTGCTCGCCTGGCACCGCAAGTTCATCGCCCGTAAGTGGGACTACACCGCACATCGACGCATCGGCCGTCCACCGACACGAGCGGCGATCGCGACGCTCGTAGTGCGACTCGCCAGAGAGAACTCCCGGTGGGGACATCGCCGCGTCCACGGTGAACTGGTAAGGCTCGGCCACCGCATCGCCCCTTCAACGGTCTGGCAGATCCTGCACGACGCGGGCATCCACCCGGCACCACGCCGCACCGGCCCGACCTGGCGGGAATTCCTCACCGCCCAAGCCGAGGGCATCATCGCCGCGGACTTCCTACACCTCGACACCGTGCTCGGCACACGCCTCTACGCTCTGGCATTCCTCGAACACGGCACCCGACACCTACACATCACGGGCGTCACCGCCCACCCGACACACGCATGGACAGCGCAGCAGGCCCGAAACCTCGCCGCCGACCTCGGCACCCGCATCGAGTCCTTGCGATTCCTGATCCGCGATCGCGACGGCAAGTACAGCCACGCGTTCGACACTGTCTTCCAAGCCGACGACCTGCGCGTGCTCAAAAGCGCGCCACAAGCGCCCCGGATGAATGCCCACTGCGAACGAGTCATCGGCACTATCCGACGCGAACTCCTCGACCACATTCTGATCATCAGCGAAGCCCACGCACGCCGGATCCTCACAACTTACGAAGATCACTACAACCGACACAGACCCCACCAAGCCCGCGACCAACTACCACCCGACGTTCAGCAACACCCCGCCGCAGTCCACGACCCCGACACCAGCAGAGTGCTCCGCACCCGCATCCTCGGCGGACTCATCAACGAGTACAGACATGCCGCTTGACCAGCAGCGACGACTTTTCGAGCGGCACAGATGCATACCGATCAACTGAAGCCCTTGGTTGTGATCTTCCTTCTGTCGCAAGAAGAATGATCAACCAAGGGCTTCACCCATGATCAACCGGGTACTCCGTCGGGCTCGAGACCATAAAACTCAAGCTAAGTCACGCTAGAACGTACGGCACTGACAAACGTGGGATCACCTACGGGACGCGAGTCCTACGGTGACAGAGGACCCGTAGTAGTCGCAGGAGCAACGACCTGCCAAGGAGGACGGGAAGGCCGTCCACAGGGCGAAGGGGTCCAGGTGATCGGACATCGACAAGACCGAAAGGCATGCGCAATGCAGAGCGCCGAAACGGTACTGGGTGTCCTCCGCGATCGAGGCAGGAACGGTCTGCCGTGCGATGAACTGTATCGCCAGATGTTCAACAAGGAGCTGTACCTGTTGGCCTACGGGAACATCTACGCCAACCAGGGCGCGATGACCCCCGGAGCCACGGACGAGACCGTGGACGGCATGTCCGAGGAGAAGATCGACGCCATCATCACGGCGATGCGCCACGAGCGCTACCGGTTCACTCCCGCCCGCCGGGTGTTCATCCCGAAGAAGAACGGGAAGATGCGCCTGCTGGGACTGCCGTCATGGTCGGACAAACTCGTCGGTGAGGTGGTGCGTCTCCTGCTGGAGGCCTACTACGAGCCCACGTTCTCCGACCGCTCACACGGATTCCGCCGGAAACGGGGATGCCACACCGCACTACGCGAGGTGGAACACACCTGGACCGGCACCGTGTGGTTCATCGAGGAAGACGTCGCCGACTGCTTCGGCAGCATGGATCACGACATAATGATCAAGATCCTGGCGGAAAAGCTCCACGACAACCGGTTTCTCCGGCTCGTTCGCAACATGCTCAAAGCCGGGTACCTCGAAGACTGGGAACATCACGACACCCTGAGCGGGGTTCCGCAAGGTGGCGTGGCATCCCCCGTCCTCTCCAACATCTACCTGAACCAACTGGATGAGTTCGTCGAGAAAACCCTTATCCCGCAGTACACCCGAGGACCACGCCGACGGCGCAACCCCCACTGCTCACGGGTGAAACGCCAACGGCAAGACGCACGCAGCCGCGGTGATCGGGCCACGGCCCGAGAGCTGACCAAGCAACTGCGCGCTCTGCCCTCGGGCGACCCTCTGGACCCCGGATACCGGCGGCTTCGGTACTGCCGTTACGCCGACGACCACATCCTGGGGTTCAGCGGACCGAAGGCCGAAGCCGAGGCCATCAAAGACGAGCTGGCCAGGTTCCTGCGCGACGAACTCGCACTGGAACTCAGCGCCGACAAGACGCTCATCACCCACGCCCGCACCCAGGCGGCACGATTCCTCGGCTACGAGATCATCGTCCAGCACTCGGACAGCAAGCTCACCGACGGTCGCAGGTCGGCCAACGGCGCCATCGCGCTACGAGTGCCCCGCGATGTGATCAAGACCAAAAGCGCCCTCTACCGGCGGCACGGCAAACCCTGGCACCGCCCGGTCATGCAGAATCTGCCCGACTACGACATCGTGCGGACCTACGCGGCCGAATACCGGGGCGTGATCAACTACTACCTTCTTGCCCTCGACGTCTGGCGACTCCGAACACTGCGCTGGAACGCACAGACGTCCATGCTGAAGACTCTGGCAGCCAAGCACAAGTCCACGGTGACGAAGATGGCGGCCCAACACCGGGCCAAGATCGAGTCACCCCACGGGCTACGCACGTGCTTCGAAGCCAGGCTTCGCCGCAACGGCAAGCAAGACCTGGTAGCACGGTTCGGCGGGATACCCCTCATACGGAACAAGAGTGCGATCATCACCGAACGTGCTCCGGTCCGGATTCCCTACTCCCGCAAAGAGATCGTCAACAAGCTCGTGCGGAGCAGGTGCGAGCTGTGCGAGGACACCGGCCCCGTGGTGGTCCACCACGTCGCCAAACTCACCCGGCTCGGTCAACCCGGACCCGGCCAACCGGCATGGGCAGCGGTCATGGCCGGCAAACGGCGGAAGACTCTCGTGGTCTGCCGACCATGCCACGACATCATCCATGCCACTCCTGTCCCGAACGCGGCGTAGTCACTGGAGAGCCACGTGCATCGAAAGATGCCCGCGTGGTTCGGAGGGAGGCTGCACGAAAAGGACCGGGCTCACACACCGATCCCGGCACCTCACGTGCAGCCCACCCTGTTCTGGTTCCACACGGCCCAGCGCGTGGCTGTTCAACTGCTCAACGCTCGCTGGGGCATGCCCAACGGGCGCCACCACGCCGCTTGGCAGGAACAGTCGGCGTTCTCGGCAAGTACAAGGGCTGGAGCAGGTCGACTACGACTGCGAACGCGCGAGGATGCCGCGGACGAGGACGTCGACCGACCAGGCGAACCTCTCCTCGCCAGTGCCGGACAGGAGTTCCTTTCGCGCGGCGTGGACGCGCGGGTACTCGCTCGCCGAGGCACGGTCGATCGCTTGGGCCACCGGACCTCCGGATGCGGTCGGGTCCGGTCCGTCCGCGTGTTCCGCCGCGACCGAGGTGACGAACGTGATCAGCATGTCGAGGGCCC
Organism: Umezawaea sp.; assembly: GCA_039922235.1. Lineage (GTDB taxonomy): Bacteria > Actinomycetota > Actinomycetes > Mycobacteriales > Pseudonocardiaceae > Umezawaea. Next base: position 3,021 of record JBDSAJ010000318.1, on the reverse strand, counting down.
AGGCCGCGGTCAACTGGTCGACACCGGCTTCGGCGAGGAGTTCGAGCAGGGCTTCGGCGACGCGCAGCGCGTTAGGCCCCACGGCGGTGGTCCGGGAGGCCATCCGAGCGAGGGCAGGACTGCTCATCAGGACCCGGATGTAGGAGCCGAGGAGTGCTTCGAGCCGGTCGCGCCACGGCCCCTCGGTTTGGTCGACCTCGATGGCCGCCAGTGCGCGGTCGAGGACCAGCGCCTGCAGTTCACTCATGTCGTTGACGTAGGCGTACAGCGAAGCGGGCCCCGTGTCGAGCGCATTCGCGATCTTGCGGAGGGTCACGGCGCCGGCGTTCTCAGAGGCGAACTGGCGAAGCGCCTCCGCGACGATCGCGTCGCGGCTCAGTGGCGCCTTCGCGACTCCGGTTCGGCGGCTCGCGACATCGGAGACGCGGAAAGGATCACGCTGGGACACCAGTCGACCGTATTCGTGACGAACATGGTTCGTCAACTCCTTGACGAACCATGTTCGTCACGAATAGCGTTCGCCATGTCACCACCACAGCACCCGGCGCGATCCGGCTGGACGTCTTCGTGGTCTCAGAACCCTCTTCTCGGCGAAAAGGAGCACGTCAGCATGCCTACAGGCACCATCGCCATAGTGGGTGCGGGCTTGAGCGGCCTCATCTGCGCACGAATCCTGCAGCGCAACGGAGTGCCCGTCACCGTCTACGAATCCGACACCTCTCCCAGCGCCCGCCAGCAGGGCGGCGCCCTCGACATCCACGACGACACCGGTCAGAGGGCGCTCAAGGAAGCCGGCCTGCACGAGCGGTTCCTCGCTCACACGCACGTCGGCGGCGAGGACCTCCGACTACTCGACAAGAGCGGACGCGTCCACGTCGACAGGCGCGAACCGGCGGGCGGCAACGGCAGGCCGGAAATCGACCGGGCCGACCTGCGGCGCCTGCTCGTCGAGTCGCTGGAGCCGGGCACGATCGCCTGGGGGCACAAGGTCGTCGCCGCACGGTCTGCCCCCACCGGACACGAACTCGAGTTCGCGAACGGCTCCTCGGTGCGCGCAGACCTCGTCGTGGGCGCGGACGGCGCATGGTCGGGCATCCGACCGCTGTTGACCCCGACCAGGCCCACCTACACCGGGATCACCATCGTCGAGATCCGGTTGTCCGACGCGACGACCACACATCCAGAGGCTCTCGCGGTCACCGGGAGGGGGAACCTCTTCGCGCTGTCGGACAACAGGTGCATCGGTGGGCACGGCGGGGACACCATCGCGCTCGGGTGTGGCCTGCGCGTTCCCGAGAACTGGGTCACCGACAGCGGAATCGACTGGGAGGACGCGGAATCCGCCCGCGCCGGACTGCTGCGCGAATACCCCGGCTGGGCACCGGCGCTGACGGACCTGATCCGCGAGTGCGACGACGACGCCATCTGGCCCCGGCCGATCTTCGCGCTGCCGACCGGCCTCACCTGGGAGCGGAACCCCGGCGTGACCCTGGTCGGCGACGCCGCGCACCTCATGTCCCCGTTCGCGGGCGAGGGCGCCAACATCGCGCTGATCGACGGCGCCGACCTCGCACGGGAAATCCTGTCCGTGCCCGACCTCCAGACGGCGCTCACCCGTTACGAGCAGACGATGTTCCCGCGTGGCACCAAAGCCGCGGCGGGATCGCAGAAGGGCCTCGACATGATGTTCGTCGACGGCACCCCCACAAAGTTGATCATGTTCTTCAAGGCCATGTCCATCGCCTCGACCGTGGCCAGGCCGTTCCAACGCGTTTTCGCGTCCACGAAGGGGAAATGACGATGGCGAACACGCGACTGGACCCGAACCTGTCCCTCGGTGCCGTCGAACTGACGGTCGCGGACCTGGACCGCAGCCTGGACTACTACACCCGGTCCATCGGCTTGCGGGTGCTCGACCAAGAGCCGGGCAGCGCGCGGGTCGGAGTGACCGGCCGTGCGCTGGCGATCCTGCGTGAACGCTCGGGCGCGGGCCTTCCTCCCGCCTCGAGCCCGGGACTCAGCCACTTCGCACCTCTGGTACCGACCCCCGCCGACCTGGCCCGGTTCGTCGCGCATTACACGACTCGGCACTCCGAGTACCAGCTCACGGACCACAGCGTCACGCACTCGTGCTACGTCGTGGACCCGGACGGCCACTGCGTGGAGGTCACCTGCGCCCGCCCGCGCGGGGAATGGCGTTGGCAGGGCGACCAGCCCGCAGTCGTCGCCACCCCGTTGACTCTGGAGGACTTCGACGCCGAGCACGACGCGAACGAGCCGTTCACCGGGCTGACGGCGGGAACCAGGATGGGGCACGTCCAGCTCAAGGTCACCGACGTGGAGCTCACAGCAACCGAACCCTTCTACACCGACCTGCTCGGGTTCGACGTGCAAGGGCGGCTGGGGACCACGTTCCTCGCGGTCGGAGTGACCGACCACCACGCCCTGCTCGTCTTCACGAACCGCTTCGGCACCAACGGATCCGAGCCCGCCGAGGACACCGCGCGCCTCATCGGCGTCGACCTGCTGCTGCCCACGGCTCAGGACGTGCACGCGTTGGCCGAACGGCTCGACGCGGCACGCTACCCCCACCAGCTTTCCTCGACCGTGCTGGAAGTGCGGGACCCGTCGGGGAACCTGTTGCGGTTCAGGACGAACGCGGCCTGACGCACGATCACCCAGTTTGCGGACACGACGTTCAACGATCGTCACAGGTCGGCCCGTCTCCGCCACGACATCCACTCGGGCGGTGTTCACAACACGGTGTTCAGCGTGTGGGTGGCGAACCTGAACACGCGGTTCGTCGCTTGACTCGGGATTCGTACCGGAGCCCGCGACGCGCCACCGTCCGCAGGACGGGCTCCCCGAGAACAGGGAGGTCCCGTGGCAGGTGATTTACTGACCTTTCGGGGTCAGGGTCCGGGAGATGGTGTTCAGGGCGGGGCGAGGCCGGTTGCGGCGAGGAACCCGTCGGCGAGGGTAGGCCGGTATTGCGTGCTTGTGAGTCGGTTACGGGTGATG
>JBDSAJ010000317.1:0-5828 GCA_039922235.1 Umezawaea sp. | reverse complement strand
GACCGGTCACACGGCCGGGTGAAAAGACCGCGTTACCTACTTGTTAACAACAATTCGCGGAGGCGCTGTCGACTCGCGGATCACCAGGCGCGGTGCGGCGAGGTCGACCCTGGGCTGCGGCAGGCTGCCCATCTCGGCGGCGATGGCCGCCAGGCACGCGCGGCCCAGTGCCACGAAGTCCATCCGCACGGTCGTCAGCGCGGGCGTCCAGTAGGCCGCGCCGGGGACGTCGTCGAACCCGATGATGCTGACGTCACCGGGGACGTCCCGACCGGCCTCGTGCAGGGCCCGGCGGACCGCCAGCGCGGTGTCGTCGTTGCCGCAGAGGATCGCCGTCACGTCCGGGTCCGCCGCCAGCCCGACCCCGGCCAGGTACGCCGACCGCACGTCCCAGCCCGCGGGCACGACGGACGGGACCGGCAGGCCCGCCCCGTCGAGCGCGGCGCGCCACCCGGCCTGCCGGGCGCTCGTGCCCGTCTCCGACGGTATCGCCACGTGGTGCACCGAGCGGTGCCCGAGCGAGAGCAGGTAGTTCGTCGCGTCGGCGGCCGCCTGCCGCTCGTCCAGGAAGATCATCGAACGCCGGGTGCCGCTGAAGCCGCCCGCCTCGGTCGCGGCCACGGCGGGCACCTCCGCCGGGAGCGCCCGCAGCACTCCCGCACCGGCGGCGTCGAACGCGATCACCACTATCCCGCCCGCGTTGGGGTCGCTCACGTACTCGACCGCGTGCCGGATGTCGACCGGGCGGTCCGACTCCACCACCCGGACCCCGACCGCCAGCCCCTGCAGGCGGGCCGCTTCCTCGATCCCCTGCAACGTGGAGGCGTAGCCGTAGAGCGTGGTGTTCGCGATGACCACCGTCACCGCGCTGGAACGCCCCGAACCGAGCGCCCTAGCCGCCCGGTTGGGGCGGTAGCCGAGCTGCTCGATGACGTCGAGCACCTGCTGTCGGGTGTCGGGGTTGACGTTGGGCGAGTCGTTCAGCACCCGTGACACGGTCTGGTAGGAGACGCCTGCGGCGGCCGCGACGTCGCGGATGCTGGGCGTGGCGGAGGAACGTCGTGTCACCCCGTCATCGTGATCGTTGACGACCGTGACGTCAAAAACGGTTCAGAAGGCGGTCAGGCCGATTGGCGCAGGCCGCTCGCGCCGAGAAGGGGAACGCCGGGTGCGGACTGGGCGTCGGCACCCGGCGTTCGGATCACTTCAGCCTGCTCGCGAGGGCGATCTGCTGGTTGCGCAGCGCGGTGGCCACGACACCGGCGATCTGCCGGGCGCCCGCCGCTTCGAAGTGGGTGTGGTCGGCGCAGAAGAACGCGCCCACCGGCCCCTGGGTGTAGTCGCCGTTGTTCGGGCACAGCTTGAGGGTGTTGTAGAGGGTGTAGCTGAGCTTGTGCAGGTCGATGACCGGCACCTGGCCCGCCGAACCGGCGGCGAAGGTCTCGTTGACGAACCCGCGGTTGCCGACGGCCTTGCTGCCGCTGCAGGTGATCGCGGCGACCGGGGTCACGAGGATCGGTTTGGCGCCGCGGTCCTTGGCGGCTTTGACCATGGCGTCGAGCAGCTGCCGGTAGCGTGCCGAGCCGACGTGCCGGGGGCAGTTGGTGTCGCCGTCGTTGATGCCGAACTGGATGACCAGGTAGTCGCCCGCGTGCATCCCGTTGGTGGGGTCGAGCATGGTCAGCCAGCGCTGGGCGTAGGTCTGCGGGCTCACGACGCACTCGCCCGCGGCGTCCTTGGTGGACTTGACGTTGCCCTCGTACAACCAGGTCTGGATGCTCCGGCCCCCGACCGCGCTGTTGACCACGGTGACGCTGTCGTCGAACAGCGCGTCGAACTGGCTGCCCCAACCGACGGGACAGGTGGTGTTCGGGTTGGCCATGGTGGAGTCACCGGCCATCCACACCTTGATGCTCGCGGCGGCCGTCGGCCCCGAGGCCTGCTGGACGGCGCAGTCGGCGGGAGACCGGTCGGCGTCGGCCTGCCACGGCGAGGCGCCTGCCGTCCCCGGCAGCACCACCGAGGCGAGCAGGGCGGCCGCGGCGACGAGCAGTGCCCTCATCGTTCCTCCAGGGAAGAAGTGGCCAGCGCCGCCGACACGATCGGGGCGAGGCGGTCGGCGATCTTGCGGTGGCCCTGGTCGTTGGGGTGCACGTTGTCGGACGTGTCGGTCGCCTCGGTGATCCACCCCGTCGTGTCGACGAACTTGACCTTGGCGTCGTTGACGGCCGTCACGGCCGCCTGCGTCTCGGGGATGAACCGCTTGCGGAACGTCTGGAGCGCGAAGATCGACGCGGTCGGGTACTTCGCCCTCGCCCGGCGGATCAGGGTGACGTAGGCGGTCTGGAACTGCTCCTTGGTGACGCTGTGCCCGACGTCGTTGGTGCCCAGGTTGATCACCACCGCGTCGGCGCGGTAGCGGGAGAAGTCCCAGTTCGCCGCGTCGGCCTGCAGACCCGTGCGCAGGAACCGGTCGCTCATGCCGATGCAGCCGTCGGCCGCGGACACCAGGCACGCCCCGCCGACGGCGATCTGCGTGTGGCCGACGCGCAGGCGCTCGCCGACCAGCCAGCCGTACGCGGTCAGCGCCTGCTTGGACGACAACTGGCCGACGGTGATGGAGTCGCCGATGAACTCGACGATCTTCGACGGCACGGCCGGTGCGATCGTCTTGGCGCCCGAATCCAGTTGGATGCCCTGGTACACGGCGTCACCGTGGTAGGAGCCGGCGATCGGCCGGTAGGAGACGCGCAGCGTGTGGTTGCCCGCCGCGAGCGGCGTCGGCGTGAGGTCCACCGTGCCGCTGCGGTTGACGTAGGACACGTCCGCGCCGCCGTCGATGCTGGCGAAGAAGTCGATCGCGTTGCGCTGCTTGAGCTTGACGGTGCGACCGGTGAACCCGATCAGCAGGTACGCGCCCGCCCACTCCGAGACGTGGGCTGCGGAGTTGGCGGTGTTCCAGCGGCCGAAGTGCCGCACGTTCGGGTCGGTGGGCGAGCCGTCGCCGACCGCGGCCGACGCGGCCGGGGCCATCGTGATGGCGACGACCAGGGCGATGGCCAGTGCGCCTGCGCGTTTCATCAGTGCTGCCACTGCGTCCTCTGGTTCTCTGTGGTGTGGCTGCGGCGGCAGCGGGCATCAGCCACAGCGGACAATGCCGGATATTCGATTGGGAACGCTCCCAGCACCATAGTGCCAGGTCATCACGTTCATCAAGCATTTCCTTTTGTCGCCGGAAGTGCTGTCGAACGAGTTCGACGGTGTCCCAATTGGTGGTGCCGATCCGGTCGAATCAACCGAAAGGTGGAGTGCGAGCACTGTGCGGTCGATGTCAGCGGGTGGGCGGAGTCGGCGCGCGAACAAATTTGGAGAAGTCTCGGCGCGGGTGTCGATCCCGGCGGTGCCTGTTCGACGCAGGGGTGAACAGCAGCGAACACCACGAAGGAGAACACCATGGCCCAGCGGAAGCTCATCGCGAACGTGACGTTGTCGATCGACGGGTTCTCGGCTGGTCCGAACGGGGACATGTCGTGGCTCGTGGAGCACTCGGTGCACGACCAGATGACGACCTATTTCGCGGGTGTGTGGAGCGGTGCCGACACCGTTCTGCTGGGGCGGAACAACTACGAGGGGTTCTTCGGGTTCTGGCCATCGGTCGCGGCGGACCCGAACGGGTCGGGGCGGGCCCACGACATGGCGGTGTGGCTGGACAGCGTCGAGAAGGTGGTGTTCTCCACGACGTTGGCGGAGGCGCCGTGGCAGAACTCGCGGGTCGCCAAGCAGGACCTGGTGGACGAGGTGCGGGAACTCAAGGCGGCGTCCGGGCGGGACATCATCGTGCTGAGCAGCGCGAGCATCATCCGGGCGCTGCTCAAGGCCGACCTGGTGGACGAACTGCGCATCCACCTCACGCCCGCGATCCTCGGCGACGGGCTGCGGTTCTTCGACGACGGGATCCCATCGTCGGCGTGGGCGCTCGACGGCGCGAACACCATCGCGACCGGGTCGGTGTCGTTGACCTACCGCCGAACCCGCTGACGCGCCGCACCGGGTCCCGGACAACGGTTCCGCAACCGTGCCGGTGTGGCAAATCGGGACGAATCCGGTGGTTATTCGCCCATTCCCGGCATGATCAACTCCCATTCGCCCGCGTCGTGCTCCACGATGGGATCCACGGAGGCCCACCAGTGGGAAGGCGCGCTTGCGGACCGATTCGACCGAGCCAGTGGAATTCCTGCGGCGTTACCTGGAGTACGAGGACACGCGCGCGTTGGACGTGCTGCGCGACACCGAGTACTCCTACCTCGACGAGCAGGGCCACACGTATCTCGACTACACGGGGGCGGGGCTGGCGGCGAAAGCGCAGTGGCGGGCCCACCACGACCGGCTGAGCGGCGGGGTGTTCGGCAACCCGCACTCGGTCAACCCCAGCTCGGCGGCGTCGACCGAACTGGTGGAGGGCGCGCGGGAGGCGGTGCTGCGGCACCTGGGCGCCGACCCGGCCGAGTACGCGGTGGTCTTCACGGCCAACGCCACGGCGGCGGCCCGGCTGGTGGGCGAGGCGTACCCGTTCCGCCGCGGTCGCCGGTTCGTGCTCACCCACGACAACCACAACTCGGTCAACGGGATCCGCGAGTTCGCCCGCGCCGGGCACGCCCGCACGGTCGACGTGCCGATGGCACCACCGGACCTCAGGACGTCGACCGAGGCGGTCGACCGGGCGCTGCGCCGGGGAACGGGGCTGTTCGCCTACCCGGCGCAGAGCAACTTCACCGGTGTCCGGCACCCGCTGGAGTGGATCGACCGGGCCCAGGGGCACGGCTACGACGTGCTGCTCGACGCCGCCGCCTTCCTGCCGACCAGCCCGCTGGACCTGGGCGCGGTGCGGCCGGAGTTCGTGATCGTCAGCTGGTACAAGCTCTTCGGCTACCCCACGGGCGTGGGCTGCCTGGTCGCCCGGCGCGACGCTTTGGCGCGGCTGCGCAGGCCGTGGTTCTCCGGCGGAACGGTGAAGGTGGTCGGCGTGCGGGAGCGGTGGCACGTGATGGCCGACGCGGAGGCGGCGTTCGAGGACGGGACGCTCAACTTCCTGGCCATCCCGGACGTGGCGGTGGGGCTGGAGTGGCTGTCGGGCATCGGGGTGGCCACGATCGGGACGCGGGTCCGCGCACTGACCGGGTGGTGCCTGGACCGGGTCACCGCGCTGCGCCACGGCAACGGCGCGCCGGTGGTCCGGGTGTACGGGCCGCTCACCACGCAGGCGCGCGGTGGGACGGTGGCGCTCAACGTCCTCACGCCCGGCGGTGACCTGGTGGACGAGCGGGTGGTGGCGGCCGAGTCGGCGGCGGCCGGGATCTCGCTGCGCACGGGCTGCTTCTGCAATCCGGGCGCGGCCGAGAACGCGTTCGGGCTGGACCGGCGGGCGGGGCGGCGGGTGCGCGGGGCGCGGGTGGACACCCTGGACGACTACCTGCGGCTGGTCGGGCTGCCGACGGGAGGCGCGGTGCGGGTGTCGTTCGGGGTGGCCTCGACCGTGGCGGACGTCGAGCGGTTCGTCGCCTTCCTCGAGTCCGGCTACCGCGATCGCGTCCCGGACGTCAGGGGGTTGCCGCCGCGCGAGCAGTGCTGAACGGGCGGCGACTCGTGGTGTGGGGAGGGTGTCGGGAAAGGAGGGGTGTGCACTTCTTCCCACGTCAACTTCCCGGTCCTGAAGGGCCGGGCTTGCAGCTCGGTCCCGCCACTGGAGATGGCGTGCCCGGCCGCGTCCAACAACCACCCGTCAGGCAGCCGCAGGGACGGATGACTGCCGCCCCGCGTTCCACACTTCT
>JBDSAJ010000316.1:0-8234 GCA_039922235.1 Umezawaea sp. | reverse complement strand
CGGTCGTGGTGGGGTCGAGGGCGCCGTTGAGGCCGCCCTGCTCGCTGGGCGTCTCGCTGGAGGTCTCGGGCGCGGACTGGCCAGTGTTGTCCCGCAGGTTGACGCTCAACGCGCCGACGCCGACGGTGCCCGCGGTGACGGCTTGGATGACGCCGAGGAGCACCAGTACTCCCAGCATCACCAAACTGATCTTGAGGACCGTGTTGGTCTTCCTGAGGTGTTGTATCTCGTCGTCCATGACGTCCTTCGTCCGGGCGCGCGCCGCACTAACGTGAATGTGCTTCTGTGGTGAACCGAGTCAGTCTTGACATGAACAACGGCCCCCGTCAATGCGAACAGCAATATTCACTCACACTATTCGACGCTGGGTGAGCGGACCTGAACGCAACGTCGTGGACCAAGTGGTTCCACGCCCATCCGGCGTAACATCCGGTGAACGGCGCGGGGCTGGTCGCGCGGCGGGGGAACGGTCGAGTTAGGGTCGCGCGGTGTCTGATGACGTAGCTGAATTCCACGCCCCGCAGTTGCTCTCCACCCAGATCGTCGACTCCGCGGCCGAGGCCGTCGAGGCGGTGCTCGCCGCCGACACGCTCGACCTCGGTGTGCGCGTCTACAACCGCCTCGTGCCCGACGAAGACTCCGACGACACGCTGGTGGAGGAGTGGGTCATCGAGATCTACACCAACGCCCCTGCCGTCGACCCCGATGACGACGAGGACGACGACGCCCCCGCCGAAGACTGATCACCCGAACAACGCCGATGGCCCGCGCACGGTGCGCGGGCCATCGGCGTCCTCAGACCGTGAGCACGACCTTGCCGCGCACGTGCCCGCCGACGAGCAGCCGGTGCGCGTCGACGGCCCGCGCCAGCGGGAACGCCTGCTGCACCTCGACCCGCAGCGCACCGGCATCGACCTGCGCGGCCAGCCACTCCAGGTCTGCGGCCACCGGCTCGGCGAACACCCACCGCCCGCCGAGGCCGATGACGTTCGTGTCCACGATGGAGACGATCCGCGCGGGATCCCGCACCAGTGCCGGGGAATCACCGAGTGCCGCGCCTCCGGCGCAGTCGAGCGCGACGTCGACCTTCCCATCACCGCCGACCACGTCGGCCACGTTGTCCACCAGCGCGTCGCCGTACGCGACCGGCTCCGCGCCCAGCGAGCGCACGAAGTCGTGGTTGCGCGGTGACGCCGTGCCGATCACCCGCGCTGCTCCCAGCGCCTTCGCGACCTGCACGGCGAGATGGCCGACGCCACCCGCGGCGGCGTGCACGAGCACCGTGTCACCAGGGCCGACTTCGACGGCCCGCAACGCCTGCACCGCCGTGATCCCGCACAGCCCGAGCCCGGCGGCCTCCTCGAAGCCCAGCGACGCGGGCTTGTGCGCCAGCCCCCGCCCGGTGGCCGCGACCAGCTCCGCGTACGTGCCGTGCTGCACGTGGTCCTGGCGCTGGTAGCCGAACACCTCGTCGCCCGGCGCGAACCCCGTCACCGCGAGCCCCACTGACACGACCACGCCCGCCACGTCCCAGCCGGGGACCAGCGGGAAGTGGTGCGGAATCTGCCCGTTGAGGTGGCCGGCGCGCACCCCGATGTCCACCGGGTTCACGCCCGCGGCTCTGACCTCGACCAGCACCCGATCCGGCCCGACCAACGGGTCCGGCAGCTCTCGCAACACCATCACGTCGGCGTCGCCGAACACGTCCTGCGCGATCGCTTTCACGGCACCAGCCCCTCACCCCAGTTCCGGCAGTGATCGACTCCAGTCTCTACGAGTCGTAGAAGACCCGCTCGATGACAGCGCGGGCCCGCCTGGTCACCCGCCGGTACTCGTCGAGGAACTCACCCGGATCAGTGCCCGGCGGGTGCCCCATGACGGCCGCCACGGCAGCCAGGTCACGGCCCGTCGTCGGCAGCTGGTCCCCCGGCTTGCCCTTGACCAGCATCACCGCGTTGCGCGCCCGCGTAGCCGTCAGCCACGCGTTCTTCAGCTCGACGGCATCCGCCGGGTCGAGCAGCCCCGCCTCGGTCGCCGCCCTGATCCCGTGCACGGTCGACTGCGTGCGCAGCGCGGGAACGGTGTGCGCGTGTTGGAGCTGGATCAGCTGCACGGTCCACTCGATGTCCGCGAGCCCGCCCCGGCCGAGTTTGGTGTGCGTGCTGGGGTCGGCGCCGCGCGGCAGCCGTTCGGCGTCGACGCGGGCCTTGATCCGGCGGATCTCGCGCACGGCCGTCGCGTCCAGGCCGCCGTCGGGGTAGCGGATCGGGTCGATCATCTCGATGAACCGCGCGCCGAGACCCGCGTCGCCCGCGATGGGGCGGGCGCGCAGCAGCGCCTGCGCCTCCCACACCTCGGCCCACTGCCGGTAGTACGCGCGGTACGACTCGAACGTCCGCACCAGCGGCCCCTGCCTGCCTTCCGGCCGCAGGTCGGCATCCACCTGGAGCGCCGGGTCCTGGCTCGGTGAGCTGAGCAGCCGCCGCACGGTCTCGGCGAGTGAACTCGCGTACTTCAGCGCGTCCCCGTCGCTCGCGCCCTCGACCGGCTCGCACACGAACAGAACGTCGGCGTCCGAGCCGTAGCCCAGTTCCCGGCCGCCGAGCCTGCCCATGCCGATCACCGCGACCCGCGCGGGCCGCACGTCACCGGCCGCGCGCACGGCGGCGTCCAACGCGGCCTGCAACACCGCCACCCACACCTCGGACAGCGAGACGCACACCGTCCGCAACGTCGCCAGCCCGAGCAGGTCCGCGCTCGCGATGCGCAGCACCTCCTGGCGCCGCAGCGACCTCGCCGCGGCCACCGCCCGTTCCAGGGCGTTGTGCCTGGCCACCGTCGCGCGCAACGGGTTGCCGACCTTCATCGGGTCGCGGCCGACCAGCGCCTCGGTGTCCGCCAGCATCGGCAGCACCTCGGGCGCCCGCACCAGCAGGTCCGGCACCAGTTTCGACGTGCCCAGCAACGCCGCCAGCCGCTGCACCACCGCGCCCTCGTCCCGCAGGAGCCTGAGGTACCAAGGGGTTTCAGCCAGCGCCTCGGACACCTTGCGGTACGCGAGCAGCCCGCCGTCCGGGTCGGGCGTGGTGGCGAACAGGTCGAGCAGCAGCGGCAGCAGCGCGCCCTGGATGCGGGACCGGCGGGACATCCCTGACGTGAGCGCCTGGATGTGCCGCAGCGCCCCGTCCGGCGCGGCGTAGCCCAGCGCGGCCAGCCGGGCGACGGCTTCCTTCGTGGTCAGCCGCAACGCCTCGGTCGGCACGTTCGCGACGGCCTCCAGCAGCGGCCGATAGAACAGCTTCTCGTGCAGCCGCCGCACCTGGTTGCCGTGCCTGCGGAACTCCGCGAGCAGCACCTGGCCCTCCGACAGCCGCCCCTCCGCCGACAGGCCGGTTGCCCGCGCGAGCCAGCGCAGCCCGGCGGTGTCGTCGTCCGCCGGGAACAGGTGCGTCCGCAGCATCCGCTGCAACTGGAGCCGGTGCTCCAACGTGCGCAGGAACCGGTACGAGCGGCCGAAGTCCACCGCGTCCTCGCGGCCGATGTACCCGCCCTTCCCGAGCACGGCCAACGCCTGCGTGGTCGCCGTGATGCGCAGCGCCTCGTCGCCGCGGCCGTGGACGAGTTGCAGCAACTGCACCGCGAACTCGACGTCCCGCAGCCCGCCCCGACCGAGCTTCAGCTCGCGCCGCACCAATTCGCTGGGCACGTGCTCCTCGACGCGGCGGCGCATTGCCTGCACGTCGGGCACGAAGTTGTCGCGGTCCGCCGCCGTCCACACGAGCGGTCGGACGACCTCGATGTACTGCTTGCCCAGCTCCTCGTCACCGGCGACCGGGCGGGCCTTCAGCAGCGCCTGGAACTCCCACGTCCGCGCCCACCTCTTGTAGTAGGACGCGTGCCCGTCGAGCGTGCGGACCAGCGCGCCCGCCTTGCCCTCGGGACGCAGCGCGGCGTCGACCTCGAAGCACGCCTGGCCCGCGATCTGCATCATCGTGCTGGCCACGCGGGTCGCGGCGCCGAGGTCGCCCTCGCCGACGAACACCACGTCGACGTCGCTGACGTAGTTCAGCTCGCGGGCACCGCACTTGCCCATCGCGATCACCGCGAGCCTGCACTCGGCGGAGCGGTGGGTCTGCGCGAACGCCACGGTCAGCGCCGCCCGCAGCGCGGCGACGGCGAGGTCGGAGATCTGGCCCGCCACCTCGTCGTAGCCGACGAACGGCAGGTCGGGGTCGACCACGTGCGCCAGGTCGTCGGCCGCGACCAGGCACAGCAGCGCCCGGTATTCCTGGCGGAGCGTGCGGATCGCCTCCTGGTCGCGCAGGTCCGCCACCGCGTCGACGAGCGTCGGCGTGAACCGGTCGACGTCGACGGATTCGGTGCCCGCGAGCAGCTTCCACCGCCGGGCGTTGGCGACCAGGAAGTCGGACAGCGCCGTGGACGAGCCGAGCACGGCGAACAGGCGACCGCGCAGGACCTGGTCGGAGCGGAGGGCGGCGGTGAGGTCGGACCAGCCGTCGCCCAGTGCTTCGCGGACGCGGTCGACGCCACGCAGCGCGAGATCGGGGTCAGGGCTGCGGGACAGCGCGAGCAGCACCGGCTCGTCGCCTTCGGCCGGACGCCCGTCCGACCACCAGCCCGTCGCTCGGAGCTGCTCTTCGCTGCGCGGCCCGGTCAGCCCGAACCTGGCGGGTGAAGCGGACGTGCGGGACTGGTCGCTCATCGCTGCCCACGGTAGTCCGGGGCACTCGAACGTGAGCGGTCAGGCCGCAACGATCAGGTAGAGCCCGAACAGCACCACGACGGCGCACGCCGTGAAGCTGAGCCCGGCGGTGATCGTGCCGTTCACCCCGTTGCCGCCGCTCTCACGGGCGGCCTCCCGCGCGGACAGCCCGCGCAGTCCGACGGAGAACAGCACGACGAGCCCGAGCACCACACCGATGCTGACCGCGAACACCGCGCCCAGCGCCGCCCAGTCGACCTTCATGCCGCCACGTCCAGCTTGTGCGTCTCGGCCTGCGCCGCGATCTCGTCCACGACGTGCTCCGGCCGCACCGGCTCCCGCCGCGACAGCAGCCAGATGACGACCGCGACCGCGATGCCGAGCACCGACACCAGCACGACGCCGACCGTGCCCTGGCCGGCGAGGAGACCCGCGAGCGCGCCGACGATGCCCGCGGCGGGCAGCGTGAACAGCCACGCCAGCGCCATCCGGCCCGCGACCCCCCAGCGCACGCCGTCGCGCTGGCGACCGAGGCCGGAGCCCATGATGCCGCCGGACGCGACGTGCGTCGTGGACAGCGCGAAGCCGAGGTGCGAGGACGCCATGATCACGGTCGCGGCGGACGTCTGGGCTGCGAAGCCCTGCGGCGCCTCGATCGTGGTCAGGCCCTTGCCCAGGGTCTGGGTGATGCGCCAGCCGCCGAGGTAGGTGCCCAGCGCGATCGCGACACCCGCGCTCAGGATCACCCACGTCGGCGGACCGGAACCCGCCGGGAGCGTCCCGGCGGTGATCAGCGTCAGGGTGATGATGCCCATCGTCTTCTGGGCGTCGTTCGTGCCGTGCGCGACCGACATCAGCGCGGCGGACGCGACCTGGCCGACCTTGAAACCCTTGTCGGTGACCGACTGGCGGGTGCTCCTGGTGAGCCGGTAGGTCAGGAACGTCGCCAGCAGCGCCACGATCCCCGCGACCAGCGGCGCCGCGATCGCGGGCACCAGCACCTTGTCCACGACCTTGGTGAAGTGCACGGCGTCAGCGCCCGACGACACCCACGTCGCGCCGATGAGACCGCCGAACAGCGCGTGCGACGAACTCGACGGCAGACCGACGTACCAGGTGACCAGGTTCCACATGATGGCGCCGATGAGGCCACCGAACACGATCGCGGGGGTGATCTTGGCGTCGTCGACGATGCCGCCCGAGATGGTCTTGGCCACCTCGACCGACAGGAACGCGCCGACCAGGTTCAACACCGCTGACAGCGCGACGGCGGTTCTAGGCCGGAGGGCACCGGTCGCGATGGACGTCGCCATCGCGTTCGCGGTGTCGTGAAAACCGTTGGTGAAGTCGAAAGCCAGCGCCGTGATGACCACGATGATGACTAGAAGTGAGGCATCCACTCTGATTCCCCCGGCTGAACCGACACAGTCGTGTGTGAACGCTACCTGTCGTACTCGTAAACGCAGGCCCTGCGAACGTAGGGAGAAAGGTTCATCACACCAGTGGGAGCTCGATCCCGACGTGCCCGCCGGGCTGCAACTCGCCGCTGGTCAAACGCACGAACCGCTCGGTGAAAGGCTTCCACACCTCGGCGACGTCGGCATGGGCTTCGGCGAGACGCGCGGCGTCGAACGTGCCCGGCCGCGCGAGCGCCGCACTGTCGGGTGAGTGCAACGCCCAGTCCAGGACGATCTCGGGGGTCGTCTCGATGTGGAACTGCAGCCCGTACGCGCTCTCACCAACGCGAAACGCCTGGTTGTCGTACTTGGGCGACGCCGCGAGGTACTCGGCGCTCGGCGGCAGGACGTGGACCTCGTCCTCGTGGAACTGGATCACGTCCGGCGTCCACGGCAGGTCGGCGAACAGCGGGTCGCGGCTGGACACGTCCCGCTTGGCGACCAGCATCACACCCACCTCCGGTCCCTTCGGACCGCGGCGCACCTGACCGCCGGTCGCCGCCGCGAGGAGTTGGGCGCCGAGGCAGATCGCCAGCGCCGGGACCTTCTTCGCGACCGACTGGGACAGCAGCTTGCGGACAGCGGCGAGCCAGGGGAACTCCAGGTCGTCCAGCGCGCCCATCTGACCACCGAGGCAGACCAGCCCCTGATAGCCGTCGAGCGACTCCGGAACGGGCTGCTCCCAGGCCCGGACGACGTCCAACTGGGCGCCTGCGCCGGTCAGCCATTCTTCGAGCGTGCCCAGCGGGTCGGACGCGTCGGGTTGGAGCACGAGCAAACGGGGTGCGGTCACGCGTTCGAGCGTAGGTTGCGGGTTTCAGCAGGCGCAGTGGACCCCAAAATGACCGCTAGCGGTCATTTTGCTACCCCCAACTGCCGACACCCTGACCTGCTCATCCTCAGTCGAACCGTCCCCCGCCTTCCCACCCACAGCCTCAGCCTCCACCGGATAGCCCGCGGCCCGCCACGCCGCGATCCCGCCAGAGAGCCGCTTCACCCGGAACCCCAGCTCGGCAAGCTTCAGCGCACCCTTCGTTGCCGCGTTGCACTGGAAGCTCTCGCAATAGCAGACATAGACCAGGCTCCGGTCCAGGTCCTTCGTGGTCACCTCGTCCACGTGCCGGTAGTCGAGGTTGATCGCCGTCGGGATGCGTGCACTCGCGAACGCTTGCGCGCTGCGGCACTCGACCAGCTGGAAGCCAGCACCCGACTCCAAGTCCCGAACGACGTCATCCGGGTCAGCTTCAAAGGCCAGTTCAGCGGCGAAGAACGCGGCGGCGGTGGCGGGATCGGCAGGTGGGAAGCGCAGCGTGTTCGTCATGCCCCCAATCCTCGTCGGCTGCGGCCTCGGGTCCCATGGGGAAGTCCAGCCCTGGCGGCCGATCCACCTACGATTCCCCGGTGGAACTCGACGAAGTCGACTGGAAGCTCATCGGGCTGCTCCAGGAGGACGGGCGGATGACGTTCACCGAGTTGGGCAGGCGGGTGTCGCTGTCCGCGCCGTCCACGACCGAGCGGGTGCGGCGGCTGGAACAGCTCGGGGTGATCGTCGGGTACCGCGCGGTCGTGGACGTACGACGGCTGGGACTCCCGATCGAGGCCGTGGTGCGGGTTCGGGTGCGGTCGTTGGACACACCCAGGTTCCGCGAACGGATCGTGGTGCTACCACAGGTGCTCGACGCCGACCACGTGACCGGAGACGACTGCTGGGTCCTGCGGGTCGTGTGCGGGTCGACCGGTGACCTGGAGGCGTTCGTCGAGGTGGCGCAGCGGTACGGGGACACGACCACCTCGCTGGTGTTCTCGTCGCCGGTGCGAAACCGACCGATCGGCCGCGAGACATTCGCGTAGGCCACGCGTCCGAGTGAGGGGCACAGACCTGCCTGAACGGTCGGACTCGTGAACCCTGCCTGAACGGTCGGACTCGTGAACGCAAAAAAGCCCGAAGGGGACCCCATCACTGGAGTCCCCTTCGGGAAAAATTGTCCCGCGGTGACCTACTCTCCCACACCGTCACCAGTGCAGTACCATCGGCGCAGGAGGGCTTAACTACC
>JBDSAJ010000315.1:0-11218 GCA_039922235.1 Umezawaea sp. | reverse complement strand
CGGTCCGGCGGTGCACCGGATCCGGTGACACCACCCCCCGGATCATGCGTTCGACTGGGGGCGTAAGTCATGCCGGATCCGGCGACCAGGCGTCCCATCGCTGGGACCACGAAAACGGTAACGGGGGAGGAACTGTTGTGCCACCGCAACTCCCAGGGGTTCGGCAAGGTCGTTGTTGCTGTTCAGGCCACCATTCCCCGCAGCGTCAGCGGGCGCGGTGGTGGAGTCGTGGTGCGCTGTGGCGTTACCCGCCCGCCCAGTCCGGGGACGGCCCAGGTGATGTGTTCTGCGCGTCAGGCCGCGACCGATTCCCGGACATAAACTCGCGTGCTGGGGCTGGTCCAGACGAACGTTCCCGGAGTCGGCTGGGCCACCGTCCAGCGAGGGTCCTGCTTGAGCCGCTAATGCGCCCGGCACATCACTCCCAGGTTGCCGGCCGTGGTGGGACCGGTCGGGAATGCCGTGGTGTGGTCAAGATCGGCGCGGTGCGCGGGCACTGAACACCCTGGGAACACGCAGGTCTTGTCGCGGGCTTGGACCAAGTCGCGCAGCGCTGCCGGGGGCCGGTAGGTGCGGCGGCCGACCTCCACCAGCGTGCCGCGCTCGTCGGTGAGCAACCGCCGCCAGGTCGCATCACCCGCGAGTGCACGGGCCGTGGTGGCGGTGATCGGGCCGTAGCCGGCGAGTTCACCGGGCTGATCGTCCAGGCGCATCACCGTCGACACCGGAACCGCCACCTGGAGCTGGACCTGGACGTTGCTGGGCCTGCCCAGAAACAGGTCGCTGGCATTCCAGCGCAATTTCTTCAAGTTCAACAATCTCACCGTCACTCATACATGGAATTCTACCGACGATACAAGATCGACTCGATGACACGGATCGGTGAAGAAAGTGAAGCATAATCTTCAAACCTCACGAGCGAACGCAAACATGCAGGCCAGCTGGCCATGCAACCACGAAAGGCGAGACGGGTTCCACGGAACGTGGCCGATTTTACTTGGGGATTTGACCCTTACACTTGTCGATCGGGCAGGCTCTTCCACGCCTGCCTTTTGGCCCGATAAAGGGTCAAATGAGGGGTCCCCAAGTCAAATCGGCCACAGCACGCTGGAAGCCGCGGCCGCTAGCCCCAGCACACTGAAAGGAGATTTCACGGTGTCCGACCGGCAGACACGCGCAAAGACCTCACTCCTCGCGACAACGTCACGAAGTGGATCCGAGATGAGTCGCGTCCGCGAGGCCTTGCACTGGGACGGCTTCAACCCCCGAGTGAGCCTGTTCCTGGTCTCCGGAAGCGACGCCGAGATCGACTTCTCTCAGGCATGGAAGGACCGTCCACAGCAGGTCAAGCTGTACAGGCTCGTGGACGACCCTGATCCAGGCCGGATCAGGACCGTCCACGAGTACGACTCGATTTCGATTTCGACACGCTGCCGGTGAACCTCACGCCGCAGCTGGAGGCGTGCCTGAGCACGGCATGTCGACATCCGGGTTCTGTCGCATGGCCGACCTTCGAAGGCTCATTCCACTTCGACCACCTGCTCACCGATGACGTCGCAGACCAGGTCTACGGACTGTGCGCACACGGCGATATCCCGCTGGTTGTCGTCGAGGATGACCCGGAGTCGAAAGTGCTGCTTCAGGAGCGCTCGACCGACTACCGCGAGAGGCTCGATTTCGACGCTGAGCACCATCCGCTCAATTTTGGTCAACACTGAAACCATTGCGCCAACAAACAGCAAGACATCCCATCTCTCGGGCCCGATGGGACCGCACCCGTCACCGGATGCCTGTCCTGTTCTCGCCGCTCGGCAGCACATGGGCGCAATGTCGACACCTGGCTATGGACAAAGGTGAGACCGAAGGCCGAAAATCCATCCCATGTCCTGGCCCTCCTGCGCGCCGGACTGGGGGTGCGCAGGAGGGCCGGTCACCAGACAAAGGAGTTTGCGTGACAGACCTGCCCATCCACCGCAGGAGCTTCCTCAAAGCCGCCACGCTGACCGCCGGGGCCGCCGCCCTGCCCGGTGGACTGCTGTCCGGCACGGCAGCGGCGGCCGTGCCACCGCAGATCACCCTTCCCGAGCGGGGTATCTACGACACCAGCCCGGCCACGTCCTGGACGGACGGTTTCCTGACCGGCAACGGTGAGTACGGTGCCACGCTCTACGGCGCGCCGACGCAGGAAAAGGTGATCTTCAACTACCACCGCCTCGTCCTGCCCAACGGCTCGCGATCCGTTACCCCGCCGGTGATTTCGGGACGCCTGCAGGGTGCTCGGGACAAGGCGCTCGCCGGTGACTACGCCGGTGCGAACCGGGACTTCGCGGCGGGCTGGTCGCTGCGCTGGACCCAGACCTACCACCCGGCGTACGAGCTGCGGATCGCGACGCCGGAGATGACCACGGCCACCGACTACGGCCGCGTGACCGACTTCCGCACCGGTGAAGTCACCACCAGCTGGACCGACGGCAACGGCACGTGGACCCGCCGGGCGTTCGTCTCCCGTGCCGACCGGGTGATCGTCCACGAACTGGTGCCCGCGCCCGGCCGGACGATCGACGCGACCCTGAGCGTGAACACCGCGTTGGACGGTACGCCCGGCAGCGTGGGCTTCACGACCCGTGCCACCCTCGGCAACGGTTCCGGCTACCTGAACCTGCGCGGCACCTATCCCTCCGGGCAGGGCGCGTTCGGGTACGAGGGCGTCACGCGCGTCGTCCCGACCGGGGGCACCGTGTCCGTCAGCGGGGCCGCCATCGTCGTGGCCAAGGCGACGCGGCTGCTGCTGCTCACCAAGCTCGACCGGTACGAGACGCCGAACGCGTGGGACTCCCAACCGCTGCACGCGGCGCTGGCCGCGGTCGACACCGACTACACCGCGCTGCGTTCACGGCACACCGCGGTCCACACCGCCTGGTACGACCGCTCCCGGCTGGACCTCACCGTCTCCGCCGCCGACCGGCGGCTGTCGGTCAGCGAGCTGATCACCCGGCAGAACAACAACAAGAGCGTCATCGACATCGCGCTGCTGGAACGCCTCTACGACTCGGGGAGGTACCTGTTCATCAGCTCCAGCGGGATCCTGCCGCCGCGGCTGACGGGGATCTGGACCGGCACGTGGACCGGCGCCTGGGCCGATGACTTCACCACCGACGCCAACATCAACCTCCAGGTCGCGGGCGGCAACATCCTGGACACCCCCGAGGCCATGCAGGGGTACTTCACCCTCGTACTGGGCCAACTCGCCCACTGGCGCACCAACGCGCGGAACCTCTACGGCGCCCGCGGTTTCCTCGCCCCGTCCCGCACCGACGGCGAGTACGGGCACATGCTCCACTTCAACAACAGCGACTTCCCCGGCCAGACCTGGACCGGCGGCGCCGACTGGTTGCTCTACCCGCTCGTCGAGTACTGGGAGGTCACCGGCGACCAGGTGTTCCTCCGGGACAAGCTGGGCCCCGCTCTCATGGAACTGGCGCTGTTCTACGAGGACTTCCTGACCCGGACCGACTCCGGCGGCAAGGTCGTGTTCGTGCCGTCGTTCTCGATGGAGAACGCGCCCGGCAACACCGGCGTGCGCCTGTCCATCAACGCCACCGGCGACATCATGGCGGGCAAGCACGCCCTCCAGGCCGCCATCTCCGCGGCCAACGCGCTCGGCGTGGAGCAGGGCAGCGGCCAGGGCGTCCAGCGCTGGACGGCGCTGCTCGGGAGGCTGCCCGCATACCGGATCAACGGGGACAACGCACTGGCCGAGTGGTCGTGGCCGAGCCTCAACGACAACTACAACCACCGGCACGTCCACCACCTGTACGGTGCGTGGCCGCTGCACGAGATCACCCCCGAGACCCGGCCCGACCTGATCGCCCCCGCGCTGCGGGCGCTGGAACTGCGCGGCGACGAGAACACCTCCGCGCACGGGAGCCTGCACCGGGCACTGGCCGCTGCGCGGCTGAAGGACGACGGGAAGGTGTACGCCAACATCCGCAAGATCATCGGCAACAACATGGTCTTCCGGTCGCTGATGACGTCGCACAACCCGAACCTGGAGACCTACAACGCCGACGCCGCCCACGCGTTGCCCGGTGTGCTGGCCGAGGCGTTGCTCTACTCCCGGCCCGGTGTGCTGGAAATCCTCCCGGCCCTGCCGGGACAACTGGCCAAGGGCTCGATCACCGGTGTGCGGGCGCGCGGCCAGATCCGGGTCCACAGCCTCAGCTGGGACCTGCCCGCCCGCACGGCCACGCTGTCCGTGACCTCGGCGATCGACCAAAACGTCACGCTGATCAGCCGCCGGGGCATGACGTCCGTGACCACCTCCGTGCCCGTCACCACGTCGCCGTTGGGGTCGAACGCGAGAATCGTCTCCCTGACGGCAGGCCAGCGCGTCGATGTCACCGTCGCGCTGCAGAACGGGTACGTGCGACTGGTCAACCGGCGCAGCGGCAAGGTCCTCGACGTCACCGGCGGCGGAACGGCCGACGGTGTCAAGGTCGTCCAGTGGACCTGGTCCGGCAGCGCCAACCAGCAGTGGCGGCTCCTGTCCAATCCGGACGGTTCGGTCCGCGTGGTCAACCGCAACAGCGGCAGGCTGCTCGACAGCCCGACCGGAGCGAGCCAGGGCACCCAGCTGGACCAGTGGCAGGACACCACCAGCGACAACCAGTGGTGGAAGCTCGCCGCCACCGGTGACGGCTACTACCGGCTCGTCAACGTGCGCACCGGTCTGTGTGCGGACGTGGACGGCGGTTCGACGAGCGACGGTGGTCGCGTGATCGGATGGCCCGCCAACACGGGCACCAACCAGCAGTGGCAGGTGGTCGAAGGCTGACCCGAACGGCCGGGACCGGCATCACCTCGATGTCGGTCCCGGCCACCGGAGCGCTCAGGGAACCTTGGCCGCGTTGGCCCGCGCCACCGCTTCGTCGTAGTCGGCCCGCACCAGGTAGCCGCCTCGCAGCGCTCGGTCCGCCGCCGCGGTGAACTTGGCGACGTAGGTGGCGTGATCCGGGTAGAGCTGGAGGATCCGCTGCGCGCTGAGCGGCGTCGTGGTGCCCAGCAACCCGCACGCACCTGCCACGTTGCCACCGCTGTTGTTCGGCGCGTAGGCCGCGACGGGGGCGTCGAGGTCCGGGAGCCGGACGCCGCCGAGCGCGTTCTGGTCGGAATCACGCACGATGACCAGGCCGAACAGCATGAAGATCGGTACGGCCCGCGGTGGTGCCGCGCCGCCGCGCGCCCATCTGTCCAGGTGCGCGAAGGCGGCGTTCTCCGCGTACCGGAACGTCATGTCGTTGACCGGCTTGTCGCACGTCGTCTCCGCACCACCGTTGATCCCCTTGTCCCTGGCGTTGGCCCGGTTGTAGAGGTCCAGTCCGTACCTGTCGGCGTGCGCGGTGCCTGCCACCTCCCAGGTGCGCACCAGCGCGGTGTCCTGCCGGACCGAGTTCGACGCGATGATGTCGGTCTCCGCCTGGAGCGTGAACACGGGGACCCTCAGGTCGGTCCGGATCCTCGCGCTCAGCGGCCCGGTCAGGCCGTCGCCGATCGGTGCCGCCAACCCCGCCCGGCCGTGGATCAGGACACCGTTGAACACGTTGTCCACCGGCTGGATCGCGTTGGTGTAGGTGGTGAGGCGCAGGGCCGACTGGGAGTGCCCGCTGGCGAGCACGACGGACGGTGACCGCCCGCCGAGCAGTCGCGGGTCGCTGCGGACCGCCTGCGCCGCCTGGGAGAAGATGTCGTAGGACAGCATGTCGTGGCGGATGTCCACGCCGTTGTAGCGCGCCGGGTCGAGGCTCTTGAGCTTGTCCGTGCCCAACTTCTGCGCGGTCACACCGACGTAGACGTAGCCCTCGCGGATGAAGTGCTCGCGGGACTGGGAGAAGTCGACCGGGATGTCGACCCCGAAGCTGACGTTCAGCCACTCCAGGACGACCGTGCCGTTGAACTTGGCCGGGTTGGTCGGCCGCACCACCATCAGCCGGGTCGTGTAGGGGTTGTCGCTGCTGGTGGTCCTGGTGGGCCACACCCCGTCATCGGTCCAGTTGCTCGCCTGCTCGTAGGCGTTCGCCCGACCGGAGATCAGGTACTCGTCCTCCTGGTAGCCGCGGGCCGCGAGGTCGACGACTCCCTTCGAGCCGCTGATCGCGTGGCCGTTGCCCGCTCCGGCGGCGATCGGTGTCACGGTGGGACTGGGTACTCCTCGCGCGGCGATTTGGGTCGCCGCCGCCGGGTGGACGAGCGCAGCCACGAGCACGAGTGCCACGGGTAGCGCCAGACGCTTGATCACTGGTGACCTCCCTGACGTGTCAGACCTTGCCCGCGGCGAACGCGGCCGCTTCGTTCGCGTTCCCGCCGTAGCCGAGGTGGGCCAGGGTGTTGCCACCGCCCTTCTCGCAGATCGGGTCGCCACCTGCGCAGAAGTCCTTGGTACGGCTCTCGTAGGTGCCGGTGATCCGCCTGCCGACGGACCGGATCGGGTTGCCGAACACCAGCACGGCGGCGACCCTCGACTCGAGGTTCGCCGGGATCGTCGCGGCGATCGGTGCGCCGACCACCGCGCCCGCGCTGCTGATCCCGATCGAGTTGTCGACCACGTTGGCGCCCTGCGAGTAGCCCACCAGGATGAACCGCTGGTTCGGGCAGGCCGCTGCCTGGTTCTTGACGTGGTTGACCAGGTCCTGGTTGCCCTTGGTCGCCGACATGAGGTCGAGGTTCGCCGGGTAGTCCACGGCGTAGCTGCTCAGGGACCTGAACCGGATCGAGCGCTGGAGCGCGGAGTACACCGGGTCACCGACGATGAAGCCGAGGCTGCCCGGCTCGAACGTGCCACGCGCGACGGCGACGTCGATGTCGGTGCACGGGGCGGCCGACGCGGCGGGCGCCACCACCGCGGTACCCGCCAAGACCATGGCGGAGGCGAAGAGCAGCGTGGGCAGGCGACGAAGGGCACCACTGGGGGATGAACTCATGGCAGGACACACCTTTGGTTGAGGAATCGACAGACCAGGCGCAGCCGGGGGGACGGACCCGAGATCGTCCGGGTGCTTCGTCACGCTGCTTTACTCACCGGTCAAGCGGGAGACTGCCCCGATTGGCCCCTGCGGGCAATACCGGTGTAAGGATCAAGTGCCGAAATTGTGCGATCGGCACAACCAGTCCACTATGGACGCTCACTTCGGCGACGAGTGGTTGCACTTCGCTTCGCGGTGCGGGTTAGGTGGCCTGATGGCGAGGCGATGGTTGCTACCCGCGTTGGCGCTGATCGCGTGGCTGGCCCTCGGGGTGGTCGCGGGTGGGTACCCCGGCAAGCTGGCCGAGGTCCAGCGCAACGACGGGCTGTCGTTCCTGCCCGCCACGACCGAGGCCACCGAGGTGGTGCTGGCGCAGGAGCGGATGGCGGGCGGGAAGATCCAGCCCGCCGTGGTGGTCTTCAGCCGGGACGACGGCATCACCGAGGCCGACCTGGGCACGATCGCCGCGGCGGGCCAACGGGTGTCGACCGTGGCGGGCGTGACCGGCCCGGTCACCCAGCCCACCCCCTCCCCCGACCGGATGGCCGTCCAGTTCTTCGTCCCCGTGGCGGCGACCGACGGCTTCCAGGCGGGCAAGACCGTGGAGCGGATCCGGGAGGTGCTGCCGGACGGCCTGCCAACGGGCCTCAGCGTGAACGTCACCGGCCCCGGTGGGTTCACCGCCGACCTCGGCGACGTGTTCAGCGGCCTCGACGGCGTGCTGCTGCTGGTCACGGCGGCCGTCGTGGTGGTCATCCTGGTGCTGGTCTACCGAAGTCCCCTGCTGCCGATCGTCGTGCTCGGATCGGCAGCCCTCGCGCTGGTCACCGCTTCACTGGTCGTGCACCCGCTGGCCGCGAACGGCGTGCTGGCCCTCAGCGGCCAGAGCCAGGGCATCCTGTTCATCCTGGTGTTCGGCGCTTCCACGGACTACGCCCTCCTGCTGACCGCCCGCTTCCGCGAGGAGCTGGCCGAGCGCAAGGACTCCTGGAGCGCGATCACCGCGGCGCTCCGTGCCTCCGTCGAGTCCATCACGGCGTCCGCGGGCACGGTCGTCCTCGGCCTGCTGTGCCTGCTGTTCAGCGAGCTGCCGTCCAACCGTGGCCTCGGTCCGATCGCGGCGATCGGCGTCGTGGCGTCGGTGCTGACCTCGCTGACCTTCCTGCCCGCGGCGCTCGTGCTGCTCGGCCGGACGGCGTTCTGGCCCGCCCGCCCGCGGTCAGGGCACGGCTGGTGGGACCGGGTCGCAGGCCTGGTCGGCCGCAGGTTCCGCCCGGTGTGGATCGGCACCGCGCTGGTGCTGGCCTGGCTCGCCATCTTCGCGCCGACGCTGTCCGCGAGCGGCGTCGGCCAGTCCGACGTCTTCCTCAAGCGGGTGGACGCCGTGGTCGGGCAGGAGGTGCTCGAGGCGCACTTCCCCGGCGCGGCCGGGGGCTCGGTGACGATCGTGGCGAAACGCGAGGCAGCGCCCGCGGTCGTGACCGCCGCGCGCGATGTCGCCGGTGTCGTCTGGGCTGATGTCGGGTTCGGCGAGACCGACGGTCGAGTGGCGATCAACGCGATACTGAACTCGCCAGGCGAGTCCGACACCGCGGCGCGAACCGTGCAGGAGCTTCGCGACGCCGTGCACGCCGTGCCGGGTGCCAACGCGCGGGTAGGCGGGCAGGCCGCGATCCAGGCCGAGATCCGGGACGCCGCCGAGCGCGACCGCCTGGTGATCATCCCGATCGCGCTGCTGGTCATCTTCCTCGTGCTGACGCTGCTCCTGCGGTCCGTGCTCGCGCCGCTGGTGCTGATCGCGACCGTCCTGCTGTCGTTCGGGGCCACCCTCGGCGTCGCCGCGCTGGTGTTCGACCACGTGTTGGGCTTCCCCGGCTCGGACCCGTCCGTCCCCCTCTACGCGTTCGTGTTCCTGGTCGCGCTGGGCGTCGACTACAACATCTTCCTGATGACCAGGGTGCGCGAGGAAGCGCAGACCCACGGGACGCGGGCCGGGACGCTGCGGGCGCTCGCGGTGACCGGTGGGGTGATCACCTCGGCCGGTGTCGTGCTGGCCGCGACCTTCACCGCGCTGGCCGTGCTGCCCATCCTGTTCATGGCGCAGATCTCGTTCCTGGTGGCGTTCGGCGTGCTGCTCGACACCTTCGTCGTGCGGTCACTGCTGGTGCCCGCGCTCTTCGTCCACATCGGACGCGTCGGCTGGTGGCCCGGCGAGCTCAGGCACGGTCCCCGGCGAGTCATCGACGCGCAGCGCGAGGAGGGCGCCGACCGCGATCACGACGGCGGCGAGGACCACCGCGCCGTGGAAACCGGGCACGAACGCCTCCGCCCCGCCGGGGCCAAGCCCTTGCGCCGCCTGTCCTACGTGGCCGCCCCCGGCGAGCACCTGCTCGACGCGCCAGGACAGGACCGCGCCGAGCACCACGATCCCGAGCATCCCACCGAGTTGCGTGGCGACCTGCTGCAACGCGGAGGCGAGCCCCGACATCGACGTCGGGGCTCCCGCGACGATGATCTGGGTGGCCGCGATCAACGCGACTCCGGTACCGGTGCCTAGCACCACTGCGGCGGGCACCAGTTCCCCCCACGTGGTGCGCGGCCCCAGCGTCAGGAAGCCGAGGATGCCGAGGCAGATCAGCACGAGACCGGCGACGGCGGGCCTGCGCGGCCCCAGCTTCGACACCAAGGCGCCACCCAGCGGTGCGCTGAGCACCACCGTGGCGGTCACCGGCAGCAGCCACCGGGCCGCACCGATCGGGTCGAAGCCGCGAACGTTCTGCAGGTACAGGGTGAGGAAGAAGAGCAGGCCGAACAGCGAGAAGAAGCTCAGCCCGGTCAGCACCGCGCCGAGTGCCACCCCTGGCACGCGCAGCAGGTCCGTGGGGCGGCCCAGTGGACCGGACCCGCGGGACCGGGTGACGGCGCCCAGTGCGATCACGGCCGTGACGACCGCGACCGGCGCGTTGACGAGGAACACCGCGGGCCAGCCGAAGTGCTGCACGATGACGCCCGCCAGGATCGGCCCGCCCGCGATGGCCGCCGCGGACGCGCCACCCCAGATGCCCAGCGCGAGTTCGAGCCGTTCCCGCGGGAAGGCTCCGCGCAGCAGCGCGAGCGCGGCGGGCTGCAACAGCGCACCGCACAGGCCCTGCACCGCCCGCAGCGCGACCAGCAGCCAGGTCGTCGAGGTGACCGCGACGAGCACCGAGACGGCGCCGAAGCCCAGCACGCCCGCCAGGAAGACGGGCAGCGGGCCGACGCGGTCGGCCAGCCGTCCGGCTGGGAACAGCGCGCAGGCCAGCGTGAGCAGGTACGCGTTCGCGATCCACTGCAACTCACCGAACGACGCGCCGACCGAACGGGCGATATCAGGTCCCGCGATCGTCAGAGCGGTTCCGTCCAATCCGACCATCATTCCACCCGCCGAAACGGCGAGCAGCGTCCACCACGGGTTACGGGATCGAATCAGGGATTTCGTCATTTCTCCTCCGCGAGAGGTGGCGGCGGTCCACGCTAGCGGTAGGAACGAATTACCTCAATCAGGCGGAGCACATGGGTGACATCGACGTCGAAAAAGAACACTTTCCCGAACCGAGGATGGTCGAGATAGTCGTCCGTTCGGCGGCACTGGGCAGGACGGCGACGGTCCGCCTGCTCGTCCCGAGGGACTGGACACCGCGCCCGGACCGGACCTGGCCGACGCTCTACCTGCTGCACGGGGGCGACGACGACTGGAAGTGCTGGACCGACCGGACCGACATCACGGCCAGGGCACTGGCCGCCGACCTGCTCGTGGTGCTGCCCGAGGGGGGCCGTGCGGGGTTCTACACCGAGTGGCGGAGCCCCGACCAGCTGGGCACCACCCCGAACTGGCCGCGCTTCCACCTCGTGGAGCTGCGCGGACTGCTCGAACAGCGGTACGGAGCCGGTTCGAAGCGGGTCGTCGCCGGGGTGTCGATGGGCGGCTACGGCGCGCTGATGTACGTGGCCAGGAACCCTGGGCTGTTCGCGGCGGCGGCCTCCTACAGCGGGATGCTGCACATCACCAGGCCCGGCATGCCCACGCTGCTGCGGCGGTACCTGCGCAGCGTCGGCGAGCGGATGGACGCGATGTGGGGCTCGCGCTGGTCCCCGGACCAGCGCTGGACCAGCAACGATCCGTACCTGATCGCCGATCGGCTCGCCGGGACACCGCTGTA
>JBDSAJ010000314.1:0-6409 GCA_039922235.1 Umezawaea sp. | reverse complement strand
GCTCCCTCGGCGGGCGTGCGCAGGGTGATCAGGTAGGTCTCGGCCGCGCCCTTGGTGCAGGGGCTGCGGTTGTACACGATGTGGCCCCAGCCCTCGTAGGTCAGCAACGCGGTGTGGGCGCGGGCCTGCCGGTGGACGCTCTGTGCCCACGCGTACGGCGTCGCCGGGTCGTGGCGGGAGCCCAGTACCAGGATCTTCGGCCCGGTGCGGATGTTCAGCCGGTGCGGCGGGTTCGCGGGTGGGCCGCTGATCCCGGCGCACGCCATCGCTTCGTCGTGCCCGAGGACGGTGCCGCGCAGGGTCGGGCCGCTGCGCAACTCGTCGGCGCGCAGCCGCGCGTACTCCTGGTAGTTCGCGACGCGCAGCGAGAAGTCCTGGCACACGGTGGCCAGCCGGACCGACCAGTAGTTGTACCTGAACTCCCTCGTGGAGAGAGGGGGCTTCCGGGCGGCCATGTCCTTCGTCTCCTGGGCGATGAACGCCCAGTTCGGGGTGTAGAGCGAGTTGTTCACGACGTGGATGAAGTCGTCCCGGACACCGATGGTGTCCGCGCCGACCAGCGCGTCCTCCCAGACCGCGCGCACGTCCTGGCCGTGCAGCGCGCACTCGGTCGCGCGGTCGCACCAGGCGACGAACTCGCCGAACGCCGCTTCCACGGCGGCGGCCTGGTCGTTGATGAACCGGCGGGTGTCGACGCTGTGGTCGACGGTGCTGTCGAGGATCATCGACCGGAGGCGGTCGCCGAACTGCTCCGCGTACGCCTGGCCGAGCACCGTGCCGTAGGACATGCCCAAATAGTTGATCTTCTGTTCGCCCAGTGCGCGCCGGACGGCGTCCAGGTCGCGGGCGGACTGGCCGGCGTCGGCGTGGTCGAACACGGGTCCGCTGCGCGCCCGGCAGTCCGCGATCAGCTCCCGGTTGTACGCCACCAGCGCGTCGAACCCGGCCTGGTCCACCGGATCGGTCGACGGGCCGCTGTGCAGCAGCTCCTCGTCGCAGCTGACGAACGCGCTGCCCCCCGTGCCGCGCTGGTCGAACCCGACGATGTCGAACCGCGCCCTGATCTCGGGGCCGAACAGCGACGTCCACTGGGCGAAGTCCGCGCCCGAGCCGCCGGGACCGCCGGGGTCGCCGACGAGCACCCCGATGCGCTTGGCCGGGTTGGTCGCCTGCCGGCGTGACACGGCGAGGTCGAACGACTCGCCGCGCGGTTTGTTCCAGTCGACCGGCACTCGCAGGGTGCCGCACTGGGCCTCCGCGACCTCGGGGCAGGTCTGCCAGGCGATGGCGGTCGGCCTCCAGCCGGTGTCCGCGCTCGACGGGGTGGTACCGGCGGCCACCAGGGCCGCGCTGGAGAGAACGGTTCCGAACACCCGCAGGATCGACCGCACCGGGTTTTCCTCCATCGTGGCTACACCAGATCCGACAGGCGATTCTGGCGAGCCGATCATGGAACGCGCAAGATCTCCGTCTCAACGGCGGGCCGGACGTTGCGGCGGGCCAAGACCTTCTGGCCGACGGTGATCATCGGTAGCTCGACCAGCCGGTACAGGACGTGTGCCAGTACCAGTGCCACGGCCAGCACCACGACCGGGCGTGCGCCGCCGAACGTCCCGACCAGCGCGACGGCGCCCCCGGCGATGCCCTGCACCAGGTACAGCGAGTAGGACCGCTCGCCGACGAACCGCATCGGCCCGGTGGACAGCGCCCGCTGCACCGGCAGGCCGGAAATCGCCGCGGGCAGCAGGAACGCGCACGCGATGGCGTACACCGGCGTGACCGCCATCGCCGCGGGAACACCGAACCAGCCGCCGAGGACCGGGCCGATCGCCTTCACGGACAGGTGGAAGGCCACGAACGCGACGGCGACGGCCACCGACGCCACGGGTCCGGTCAACGGCCGCAGGACCGCGTAGCCGCGGGGGTGGTGCAGCACCAGCGCGAGCAGGCAGCCCACCAGGATGGAGAAGTAGCCGAGCGTCCAGTTGGGCGACGACTGCCCGAGGGTGATCGGCACCAGCGCCAACGCCAAGACTCCACCCGCCACCGCGACACCGAACCGGCGGACCGTCGACGCGGTGCCGACGAACGCGAGCAGCGGCCAGAACAGGTAGAACTTCTGCTCGGTGCCCAGCGTCCACGAGTGGCCGTACGGGTTGTTCTGGGTGAACTCGTTGAGGAACGTCAGCTGCAACGGCAGCGCCGCACCGAGCCCGCTGCTGTGGAAGGTCCCGGCGAACAGGCAGCCGACCACGACCGCGGCCAGCACGAGGAAGTACAGCGGCAGGATCCGGAACGCCCGGCGCAGGTAGAAGTCCACCAGCGCGACGCGGCCGGTGCGGTCGTGCTCGCGCAGCAGCAGGGTGGTGATCAGGAAGCCCGACAACACGAAGAACAGGTGCACGCCGATCCAGCCCTGCAAGATGTCCGGACCCTCGAAGTGGAACAACACGACCAGGACGGCCGCGATCGCCCGCAGCCCATCCAGGCCGGGGAACCGGCGCTGCGCGAGGTAGTCGGCGTGGGTTGGTGTCGTCATACCGGAAAGCGTTGGGTAAGCGCTTCCCGATCTTGTCCGGGTATTGTCCGGATCGTGTAACAGAATCGGGACGACCTGGCGTTCGCCTTGGGGCGGACAGTCGCACCTCGCGGCCGATTCGGTAGACCGACAGGTCTGTCGGGCCGGATCCGAGGCTGCGCACCACAGGGGCAGGCGGCCTGCGAACGCGCGCGGGCGCTCACCCATACTCCTGCTGTGGCTCGCGTGCTGTTGATCGAAGACGACCAGGCCGTCCGGGATGCCCTGGAGTTCGCCCTGCGCAGGCACGGGCACCACCTGTCCACGGCGGCGACCGGCGAGGAGGGTTTGGCGCTCGTGCGGGAGGCGATGCCGGACATCATCGTGCTGGACCTGATGCTGCCGGGCATCGACGGGTTCGAGGTGTGCAGGCGGGTTCGGGCGATGGGTGAGGTGCCCGTCGTCATGCTCACCGCCCGCGGTGACGACTTCGACGTGGTCGGCGGGCTGGAGGCGGGTGCCGACGACTACGTCGTCAAGCCCGTGCAGCCGAGGGTGCTCGACGCGCGGCTGCGGGCGGTGCTGCGCCGTGGCGACCGCGAGAACACCCGCAGCACCAGCGTTTTCGGCGACCTGGTGGTCGACCGGGCGGCGATGACCGTGCACAAGGGAGGCCAGCTGGTCGGGCTGACGCCGACGGAACTGCGGCTGCTGCTGGAGTTGTCGCGCTCGCCGGGCCAGGTCCTGTCGCGGGAGCAACTGCTGAGGCTGGTGTGGGAGCACGACTACCTCGGTGACTCGCGGCTGGTCGACGCGTGCGTGCAGCGGCTGCGGCTCAAGATCGAGGACGTGCCGTCCACGCCGGTGTTCGTGCGGACCGTGCGCGGCTTCGGCTACCGGTTCGGACCGCTGTGAAAGGACTCCCGCTCGGGTTGCGCGCCCGCCTGCTGATCGCGTTCGCGCTGGTGTCGGCGTTCACCGGGGCCGCTGTGGCCGCCGGGTCCTACCTCCAGGTGCGCAACCTCGTCCTCACGACGGCGCAGGACAAGATGGTGTCGCAGTTCCGCGCCGACCTCGAACGGGAGACCGCGCTGGACCACTCACCCTCCCACACCGAGCTCGTCGAGCTGGCCGAGCGGTTCAAGGCCGTGGCGGTCTTCGCGAACGACCACGCGAACGGCAACGGGATCACCTTCGAGGACGTGCCGTCGCACCTCCGGAACGAGGTGCGGCAGCGCCGCAGGACGTTGGTGCAGCGCGTGGACATCGGCGGACTGCCGTACGTGTTCGTGGGGGCGCCGCTGGAGGGCGACTACCGGAACTCCACCGGCGTGGAGCTGTACCGGCGGCAGGCACTCGAGGTCCAGCGGGACGAGATCGCCAAGCTGCCGAACTCCGCGCTGCTGCTCGTGTCGTTGTCGCTGCTGCCCGCGTTCGTGCTGGCGCTGCTCGCGGCACGGGGGGTGCTGCGCCCGGTGCGCGTGCTGCGGTCGGGCGTGCGTCGGGTCGCCGACGGCCACCTGGACACCAGGCTGATCGCCAGTGGCGCCGACGAACTGGCCGACCTGGTGCGCACGTTCAACACCATGGCGGCCGAGCTGGAGCGCACCGTCGCCGAGCTGCGGCGGATGGACGAGAGGTCGCGGCGGTTCGTGGCGGACGTGTCGCACGAGCTGCGCACGCCGTTGACGGCCATGACCGCCGTGGCCGAGGCACTGGCCGACGAGACGCTCACCGGGGACGCCGCGACCGCGGCCGGGATGGTGAGCACCGAGACGCGGAAGCTGGGGACGCTGGTGGAGGACCTGATCGAGATCTCCCGCTTCGACGCCGGCGTGGCCGCGCTGCGGACCGAGCCGGTCGACCTCGCGGGACTCGTGGCCGCGACCCTGGCCGCGCGCGGCTGGTCCGACCGGGTCTCCGTGGACCTGCCCGTCGGACAGGTCTCCGAAGTGGACCGCCGCAGGATCGACGTGGTGGTGGCGAACCTGGTCGGCAACGCGCTCAAGCACGGTGCCGAACCGGTGACCGTGGCGCTGCGCTCCACGGCGGACGAGGTCGTCCTGGTGGTCACCGATTCCGGACCGGGGCTCACCGACGACGTGTCACCGCACGTGTTCGAGCGGTTCTACAAAGGGGACTCCGCCCGCCGCCGTTCGGAGGGCAGCGGTCTCGGGCTGGCCATCGCGTGGGAGAACGTCCAGTTGCACGGCGGCACCCTGGAGGCCGGGAACGCGCCCGGCGCTGGCGCCCGTTTCACCGTCCGGCTGCCTCGAGGTCGGTCGTGAGCC
Organism: Umezawaea sp.; assembly: GCA_039922235.1. Taxonomy (GTDB): domain Bacteria; phylum Actinomycetota; class Actinomycetes; order Mycobacteriales; family Pseudonocardiaceae; genus Umezawaea. Next base: position 1,600 of record JBDSAJ010000314.1, on the reverse strand, counting down.
GCCGCGTGGCCGCCGTGCTGCTGTCGGTGTCGGTGACGGCTGGGTGCGGCATCACGCCGACGGAACCGTTCCTGTACGGCCTGCCGCCCGTCAACCCGGTACGCGGGGTGCAGGTGTACTTCTACCTGGACGACCGGGAGTTCAAGGTGCTGCGCCCCGGCCCGGAGATCCTCGGCGCCGCCGAACGCCTCGACCTGCTGTTCGCCGGACCGACGGAGGCCGAGCGGGCCGCGGGCGTCGTCACCTCGCTGCCCGAGGGCTACCGGCTCGCCGCCGCGCCCGCCGAGCGGGCGAGGGGAGAATTCGTCGTCGAGGTCGACCACGAGGGCGGGGTTGACCTCGACCGGTTCGACCAGCGGGCGGGCAGGCAGATCGCCTGCACGATGGCTCCTGGGGTCTACGGGTTCGGAGGAGTGTTCATGGCGGTGCTGGTGCGCGACCCGGCAAGCGGTGAACGGGGCCCGTTCGACTGCAAGTAGAGGTCAGACCGCCGTCTGGTCGATGAAGCACCAGCGCCAGGTCTCGCCGGGCTCGAACGAGCGGATGACCGGGTGGTCGGCCTCGGCGGCGTGCTTGCTGCCGTGCTTCGCCGGTGACGAGTCGCAGCAGCCGACCTTGCCGCACGACAGGCACAGTCGCAGGTGGACCCAGCGGCCACCTTCCGCGAGGCAGTCCTCGCACCCGTCCAGCGTGCTCGGCTCCGGCGTCGGACCCAGCTCGTCGACGTGGGAACAGGTGACGGCGGTCATGGTCACTCCTCGGCTCGGTGATCGTCCGCTGTGAACTTACGCCCAGGGCAGACGGGCGCGCAGGTGACGGCGGCCCGTCCCGCTGCTTGACTGGCACCATGACGACACCTCCGCCCGCCGAGACCGCCAGGGTCTCCCGGCCCTCGATCCTCACGGTGGACGACGACCCCAGCGTCTCCAGGGCGGTGGCGAGGGATCTGCGCAGGCACTACGGCGAGGGCTACCGGATCGTGCGCGCGGAGTCCGGCGCCCAGGCGCTGGAAGCGCTGCGGGAGATCAAGCTGCGCGGCGAGGAGGTGGCCGTGCTGCTCGCGGACTACCGGATGCCGCAGATGAGCGGCATCGAGTTCCTCGAAGTGGCCATGGACCTGTTCCCCCAGGCCCGCCGCGTGCTGCTGACCGCGTACGCCGACACCGAGGCCGCGATCCAGGCGATCAACGTGGTCGACCTGGACCACTACCTGCTCAAGCCGTGGGACCCGCCGGAGGAGAAGCTCTACCCGGTGCTGGACGAGCTGCTGCACGCCTGGTCGGTGACCGACCGGCAGCCGGTGCGGCAGGTCAGGGTGATCGGGCACCGCTGGTCGCCCCGTTCCTACGCGGTGCGCGACTTCCTGGCGCGCAACTCCGTGCCGTTCCGCTGGTACTCGCTCGACGACGGCGACTGCGAGGCCGCCCGGCTGCTCGCCGCGGCCGGGCAGGACGGCACCGCGTTGCCCGTGGTGGTGACGCCCGAAGGCGAGCCGCTGGTGCAGCCGACCGACGCCGAGCTGGCCGCGCGGGTGGGGCTGAGCACGCAGCCGAACTCCGACTTCTACGACCTGATCGTGGTCGGCGGCGGCCCGGCGGGG
>JBDSAJ010000313.1:0-6698 GCA_039922235.1 Umezawaea sp. | reverse complement strand
GCGTCAGCACGCGGCGTACGTTGCCGTTCGGTGAGGTCCGCGGCGGTACGGGCGCTTGGCTTGCCAGGTTGGACAAGGGCTTGGTCGGCGGCACGTTGGACAACACCGGGCTGACGCACATCGGTGCGCATGGCAAAGGCAAGATCACGACAAGTGATCTTGCCTTTGCCATGCGTTGGAAGCCGCAACGGTGTCGCGAACTCGGAAGTAGCGATTCCGAACACTATGGTTGATCTCCTTAATCAATACCCGCGATCGTTGGTGAAGTAGTGAGTAGTAGCAGCTCAGGGCCAGTGGAGGCCGACTATATTGGTCAGTTGGTATCGGGCAAGGTGCTGGCGGTTTTTCGGTGGGGAGTCATTCTCGACGTTAGCCTGTCGCGCGTTGGGTTGATCGACGCCCTTTATGTTGACAACGGCGACAGCTATGTGGTCGGGGAGGCTGTGGATGTATATCTGGATAGCTTCGATGGGCAGAAGGATAAATTCATCGCGCGCCCACCTGGTCAGATCCCGTTGGCTGAGCGGCTTCGGCGTAAGGGCTTCGATGTGTGAACAGGCGAATGGTCTTTCTGTGTTGCTGTCGATTATCGTAAGCCGTCTTTCGTTCCGTTCAGAAGTCTTGACATTTCAGAGGTCTAGGTGACTCTGTGTAAGATTTAACCTGGCGTTGGATGTGGTGAAGCGGCTCCGTGTGGGCCGGTGGGCACTGGTGCGTCTCAACCGGAGACGCACCAGTTGTGGGAGTGGAATACCGGCACCGGTGACGGCTTCGACCAGCCGATCCGCGCCTATCGGCGTGAAGCTTCTTCATGATCGCGATGTGACCGCAATGGCACTGCGGAGGTGACGATCGGGTCGTCGTTGGCGCAGCCGGTGGGGATTTGCCGTTCAGTGAGGAGCGGGGTGCGGTCGGGTCGTGGTTGTCGGGTTTCGACAAGGGGTTCGTGGGTGGCACGAATGACAACACGGGTCGTAGTGCGAGTGGGCGGCGATGAGTATTTCGTGTTCGGCTGGTCTCACTCCTGACAGCGGATCTAAGGAGGAGCCATGGGCAGCGTCGTCGTCTGTCTCACCGTCTCGCTCGACGGGTTCATCGCTGGTCCGGACGACGGGCCGGAGTTCCCGTTGGGTCGGGGTGGTGAGGGGTTGTTCGCCTGGATGGATGCGGGGCCGGAGGAGAACCGGGTCGAGCGCAGGTTGAAGCCGCCGACTGCCAGCAAGGCCGTGGTGGACGAGTGGATGACGTCTGCGGGCGCGATCATCAGTGGGCGGCGGACGTTCGACATCGCGGGCGGCTGGGCTGATGGCCACCCGATCGACGTGCCGATCTTCGTGCTCACCCACAACCCGCCGACGCACGGCACGTGGAGCCCGCGGGTGACCTTCGTGACCGAGGGCATCGACCGGGCGCTGGAGCTGGCGCAGGAGGCCGCGGGCGACAAGTTCGTGTCCGTCGGTGGCGCCGATCCGGCCCAACAACTGCTGCGCGCGGGCAAGTTGGACGAGATCGAGGTGAGCGTCGTGCCGTTGTTGCTGGGCGGCGGTGTGCGGCTGCTGGACCACATCGGGCCCGGTCCGATCGCGCTGGAGCAGACCAGGGTGGTGGCGTCCGACGGTGTCACGCACCTGCGCTACCGGGTGGTCCGCTGAGAGCGGAAGTCCTGTCGCCCACCGCACGAAGCGCGGCATGGTGAACGGCATGGATCTGGGATTCGCGGGCGAGGTGGCCGACTTCTACGCGTCGTACCGGCGCGGCTACCCCGCCGAGGTGTTCGACGACCTGGTGTCGGCGTTCGGCCTCACCGGCGAGGACACCGTGCTGGACCTGGGGTGCGGGACGGGCCAGTTGACCGTGCCGATGGCGGACCGGGTGCGGCACGTCGTCGGCGTCGACCCGTCGGAGGACATGCTGGCCAAGGGACCGCGCAGGCCGGACATCACCTGGCAGGTCGGGTCCGACACCGAACTGCCTGGGCTCACCTGGCTCGGGGCCGTGACGATCGGTCAGGCGCTGCACTGGATGGACCACGACCGCTTGTTCCGCGCCCTGCGGCCGATGCTCCGGCCCGGCGGCGGTATCGCGGTCGTGGCCAACGGGACCCCGTTGTGGTTGCAGGGAACCCCGTGGTCCCGAGCACTGCGGGCGGTGCTGGAGGACTGGCTGGGCACCGAGGTGAAAGCCACCTGCGGGACCGCGGAGGAAGATCGGCGCCGGTACCGCGACGCGTTGGTGGCCGCGGGCTACGAAGTCGGCACCACCATCGTCGAGTACACCGACGAATTGGACTTGGAGCACGTGATCGGCGGCGTCTACTCGGCGCTGCCGCTGGACCGCCTGCCGACGAAGGACCGGCGGCCGCTCTTCGAAGAGCGGATCCGCCGGTCGCTGGAACCCCACCGTCCCTTTCTGGAACACGTGCGGTGTCCGTCCTAAGAGGAGTCAGTTCGCCGATGCCATGAGCTGGTTCGCGATCTGCATGGCCTGGTTGGACGGGATGGAGAAGCCGATCCCGACGCTCCCGGCCTGCTCGGCACCGGTCGAGGGCGAGTAGATCGCCGAGTTGATCCCGATCACCTGGCCCGCCGAGTTCAGCAGCGGACCGCCGGAGTTGCCGGGGTTGATCGACGCGTCGGTCTGGATCGCCTGGTAGCTCGTGCCCGCTGAGCGACGGGTCTCGCCCGCGATGTTCACCGTGCGGTCCAGCGCGCTGACGATGCCGGTCGTCACCGTGCCCTGGAGGCCTTCCGGCGAGCCGATGGCCACGACCTGGTCGCCGACGGCGACCGTGGACGAGTCGCCGAAGGTCGCGGCCGTCAGTCCGTTCGCGCCGGTCAGCTTCAGCACGGCGAGGTCGCTGTTCGGGTCGGCGCCGACGACCGTGGCCGCGTACTCCTTGCCGTCGTTGGTGGTCACGGAGATCTGCTGCGCCCCGGAGATCACGTGGTTGTTGGTCAGGATCTTGCCGTCCGCGCTCAGCACGACACCGGAACCGATCCCGCTGCCCTGCGCCGCGGCCACGTTCACCTGCACCACGCTCGGCAGCACGGATGAGGCGATGGCGCTGACGTCCTCTGTGGACGAACTGGCGGAGGTCTTCGCGACGGGTGAACTGGTCACCGACGCGTTCACGGCGGCCGGAACGCTCGCGGCGCCGATGAGCCCGCCCGCGGTCCCGGCGACCACAGCGGCGGCGAACGCGGCGGCGGTCAGCTTGGTGGAGGTGCGGCGCCAGAACCCCGGCGCCTTGGCCTCGTCGTTCAACGACCCGCTCATGGCGGGGAAATCCTGTCGCGTCTCGGTCATGGCTCTACTGTCGCGCCCGTGGTTGTGAGGAACCTGAGCGAACGCACAGGACTTGCCAAGAGAATTCAGCCGCGCTGTGCTTGGAGTTCGGCCAGACCCTCCGACATGACCTCGATCATCCGCTGGAGACCGCCTTCGTCGAACACCAGCGTCACGCCGTCGAAGAGGTCGAGGACGCGGCTGTGCTCGCCGACGCTGATCTCCACCTGGTCGTCCTCGGCCAGCGCGTAACCCACCTGCGCCCGAGGCGGCACGTGCATGTAGGCGTTCAGGTGCACGGTGGTGTCGCTGACGAACATGGGCTTCTCCTTGGGTGGGTCGACCACACAACCATCGGCTATACGTCTATTGGGCACCATCGCTCAATCAGGTGATATGAGGTTGAATGAGAGTTGGATAGGGTGAGGGCATGTTTGAACTGGCCGCTCCTTCGGCACTCCAGTGGTTGATCGGTGTCGAGTTGGCGTACTTCCGGCGGCAGGCGGGGATGACGCTCACCGATCTCGCCGAGGCCAGCGGTATCGGCAAGCCGAAGCTCGGCCACATGGAGACCGGCCGGACCAACCAGTACCCCGGCGACATCCGCAGGGTGCTGAAGGCCTCCGGGGTCGACAAGGAGCACATCGACCGCATCGTGCTGCTCAGCAGCAGGACGGATGAGGCGTCGTGGGTCGGGCCCTGGACCGATGTGGTGTCGGACTGGCTGCGCACGATGGTCGGCTTGGAATCCTTGGCGCGGAAGGAGTTCGTCTTCGAACCGATCGTGCTGCCCGGTCTGCTCCAGACCGAGGGCTACGCGCGGGCGATGACTGTGGGCGCCAGTCGGGTGCTCCCGGATTCCGCCGGGCGGCTGATCGAGTTCCGCATGGAGAGGACTCGGCTGCTCAGCAAGGAGGAGCCGCTTGAACTGCACGCGGTGTTCAACGAGCAGGCATTGCGTCTCCGGGTGGGCGGCAAGCGGGTGATGAACGAGCAGTACCGCCATCTTCTCGCGATGGTTGAACTGCCGAATGTGACGCTTCAGGTGGTTAAGCCGGAAGCAGGGCTTCACTCTGCGACCACTGGCCAGTTCATGTTGCTGGACTTCGAGGACGCCCGGTCGATCGTGTACATCGAGATCCAGGACGCGGCAGTTTTTGTGGATGACATGACTCGGGTGCGGACCTATACCCTGAGTACGCAGAGCCTGGAACGAGTCGCGTTGTCACCTGCCGAGAGCGCGGCTCTGATCGAATCCCTGATCACGTAGGAGCCCGCCATGAGCAGCACCGACTGGCGCACCAGCAGCTACAGCTCGGAAAACGGAAGCTGCGTCGCCGTGCGGTTCCCCGCAGCCGGTCCGGTGGCCGTGCGGGACTCGAAGAACCCGACCGGCCCGTCGTTGGCCTTCCCCGCCACCGCCTGGACGGCGTTCCTCAGCGCTCGCTGACGACCCCGGAACGGGCAGAGCCCGTCGTGACCCAGCTGGACATCTACTACTTCAGCGGTGACAACCGGGCCGACGAGCCGGTCACCGTGGGCTCCGCCGCCGCGCTCGATGACGTTCTGGTCGACATCCTGGCCAATCCACAACCACATCCGACGGTCGTGTACGCCAAGGATCGGCCGACGGTGGGTCCCATGGAACGGCCGGACCACCAGGTCAAGTTCGACGTCGACCCAGAGCGGCAGGTGGGAGCCGTCCACGCGTTCGGTCCAGGGGACTTCGCTCCCGATCCGTCGGTGAACGACGTGGATGAGACCACCGCGTGGATCGCGCAGGTCAAGGGATTCGGCGGTCAGACATCGGCGTCGTTGTTCTCGGACGTCACGCTGTACATCGACAAGGACACGCGCACCGAGTTCACGAAAGGAGCGCTCCTTCCGCTGGCTGTGCTGCGTGAACTCCTGCACGAGTTCATGCGGACCGGCAAGCGTCCGGTGTGCGTCGATTGGGAACAGACCGACGTCTTCTAGCGGGCCGGTCAAGCACCGCGAGTCGAACACTCAGGCACCCCGAGTCGAACGTTCAGACACCCCGAATGGAACGTTCGAACACCCGATGAGCGCGTCCGGGTGTCCGAACACGGAGTTCAGGGTGTCCCAGTGAGGGACACGCGGTGTCCGAGTGAGGGACACGCGACTACCTGACCGGCGTTCTAGACCTGCCGGCGCGAATCAGCGCTCGCTGAGCAGCGCGCGGACTTCGTCCGCCGACACGGCCAGGCCGAAGAGCGGGCCCTGGGCGCAGGTGATGCCGAGTTCCGCCAGCCGGGTCGCCTCGGTCTCCGACCGGACGTCGTCGGCCATCAGCGGCACCCGCAGGACGCCGGACCACTTCATCAGCGCCATCGACGCGCTCTTGTCGATCAGGTTCGCGTCCTCGTCGAGCCCGTGCACGATCGAGCCCGCGAACTTCAGCCCGTGCAACGGGATCTGCCGGAGGCGTTCGGTGGAGATGTTGCCGCCCGCCAGTTGGTCCAGCACCAGCCGGACCCCTCGGCCGGCGAGGATGTCCAGCTCGTCGGCCTGCTCGTCGGTGATGATCGCGGGCAGCGACGCGCGCAGCTCGAACTGGAGCTGCTTCGCGGGCAGGCCGGTGCGTTGGAGCAGGTGGCCGACCTCGGCCACCAGTTCCGGTTCCTGGCAGTGCCGGGTGGCCAGGTCCATGCTGAGCACGGGCGTCGCGTCGCCGAACTCGGCGAACCAGCGCCCCGCGTCCGCGCAGGCCCGTTCCATGCCCCAGCGGCTCAGCCGCAGCACCATGCCGGTGCTGGTGGTCAGCGGCAGGAACTGTTCGGGGTCCAGAACGCCGCGGTCCGGGTGCTCCCAGCGCAGCTTCGCCTCCACGGCGACCAGCGACCGGTCCTCCAGCGAGAACACCGGCTGGTAGTCGATGCGGAACTCGCCCAGCTCCAAACCACCGGGGATGGACGCGGTCAGCATGCACAGGTCGCGGTCGCGCAGGTCGCGCTCCCGGTCGTAGAGCGCCCACTGGGCCTTGCCGTCGGCCTTCGCCCAGCCGACCGTGATCTCCGCGCACCGCAGCAGCTCCGAGGCCTCGACACCCCTTGACTGGCGGACGACCACGCCGACGCTGGCCGTGACGCCGATGCCGTGCTCGTCGATGTAGACGGGCTCGGTCAGCAGTTCCAGGGCGTCCTCGACCAGCGCGACCACCGACCGCGTGTCCTCGGGGTCCTTGACGAGCACGCCGAACTCGTCCGGCCCGATCCGCGCGACCTGGCCGATGTCGCCGAACACGGCGATCAGGTGGGTCGCGACGTTCAACAGGATCCGGTTGCCGACGTCGTGGCCGAACGCGTCGTTGACGACGCGGAACCCGTCGATGTCGAAGTGGGCGAGCGCCAACTCGGTCGGGCCCTGGGTGCCCGCGGCGTTCTCCAGCCAGC
>JBDSAJ010000312.1:0-9982 GCA_039922235.1 Umezawaea sp. | reverse complement strand
GGTTCTCACTTGTGGGGGACGCCTGTTTTGGTTTTGGGGTGGGGGCCGTTTGTGTGCCGGAAGGTCGTGGGCCGGCCTGGGGCCGGGAGCCTGCTTGCGTGCCGGAACGTCGTGGTCCTGTTGGGGCCGGGGGCCCGTTTGTCCGCCGGAACGTCATAGGGGGTTGGGGCCGGGGGCTGTCGGGAAGTCGGTTGAGCCGGGGCCGGGTGAGGGAGCTGGCCGGTTCTGGGGTCGGTGAGGCCGAAGACCGCTGTCTCGATGCGGTTCTTGTCTAGTTGATGTTGAGCCTGCGTGGTCGGGTGAGGGTGGTTTGGACCCTGGTCTGCTTCGGATCCGTGTAGCGCCTACCGTGGAGACGTGCGATTCCGGTTCCTGCTCCGACCTGGGTGGCTCGCGTTGACGCTGGCCGTCTGGGTGTTCGCGGGCGCGTGTTTCACGATGCTGATGCCATGGCAGTTCGGTCGCAACGACGAGCGGGTGGCGCAGAACGACGCGCTGACCGCGGCGATGAAGACCGACCCGGTCCCGGTGGGCACCGTGTTGGACCGTTCGAACGCTGAGGTCGAGTGGCGGAAGGTGTCGTTGACCGGGCGGTATTTGCCGGCGGGCGAGGCAGTGGCCCGGTTGCGGACGGTGCAGGGTGAGGCCGCGTTCGAGGTTGTGACGCCGTTCCGGCTGGACAGTGGTCAGACCGTGCTGGTCGACCGCGGCTACGTGCGGCCCGCGAGCGGGGTCAGCGTGCCGGAGTTCCCTGCCGCGCCCACCGACGAGGTGACCACCGTGGGGTTGGTGCGGGCGGGTGAGTCCGACGATCGCGACGCGTTCGCCGAGGACGGCCGCAGGCAGGTGTACGCGATCAACTCGGCCGTCGTCGGGCGGGCAGCGGGCCTGGACATTCGGCCCGGTTACTTCCAGCTCTCCGAGGGGCAGCCCGGTGTGCTGAACGCGCTGCCGCTGCCGCGGATGGACTCCGGTCCGTTCTTCTCCTACGCGTTGCAGTGGATCGCGTTCGGGGTGATGGCGCTGGGTGGTTGGGCGTACTTCAGCTGGCGTGAGATCCAGCCCGGTGGTGTGCTCGCCGAGCCGCGGGCCAGGCGCAAGACGGTGGCGGAGATGTTGGCCGAGGATGAGGCCGAGGATCGGTTAGCGGCGGCGGGCGAACAGCGCCAGGGTCGCGGCTAGCACGGCGGACAGGGCGCCCACCACCCGCGACAGCTCTACGGCCCTGGTCACGTGGCCCGCGTCGGGGTTGCGGCCGTGGCCCATGACCGCGCGGTCCTCGGCGCCGTAGGAGTAGACCGTGCGCCCGCCCAGGCGGATCTCCAATGCGCCCGCGAACGCGGCTTCCACCTGGCCGGCGTTGGGGCTGGGGTGGGCTGACGCGTCGCGGCGCCACACCTCCCACGCCTCCTTGGCCGAGCCGCCGACTACCGGGGCCGCGGCGACGGTGAGCAGGGCGGCGACCCGTGCCGGGACCAGGTTGGCCAGGTCGTCCAGTCGGGCTGCGGCCCAGCCGAAGCGCAGGTAGCGGGATGACTTGTGGCCGATCATCGCGTCCAGGGTGTTGACCGCGCGGTATGCCAGCAGGCCCGGCACACCTGCGACGGCGCCCCACAGCAGCGGAGCGACTACAGCGTCGGACGTGTTCTCCGCCACGGACTCCACGGTGGCCTTGGCGAGCGCTAGCGTGTCCAGCGCGGCGGGTTCCCGGCCGCAGAGGTTCGGCAGTCGCTCCCGCGCGGCGGTCAGGTCGCCGCCGTCGAGTTCACGGCCCATCGCCGTGCCCTCCCTGGCCAGCGACGTGCCGCCCAGCACCACCCAGGTCGCCGCGGCCGTGGTGAGTGCCTTGGCCAGTTCGTTGCGTCTGCTCAGCCGCTCCACGGCCACACCTAGCGCAACCACGCCACCTGCCAGCAGCGCGGTGTGGCCGATCCCGGCCGTGCGGCTGTCGCGGTAGGTGGCCCGTTCGGACGCCCCTGCCGCTTGGCCGAAGAACGCCACCGGGTGATGTCTGCGGGGGTCGCCGAAGACCGCGTCCGCAGCTACTCCCAGCAGCAATCCCGCCGCTCGTCCCACGCCCAAGGCAAACCTCCCCGAAGTCGACACGGCACCGTATAGCCTCGGCCCTCACCCGTTCGAGGTAGGGCTGGAGTTCCCGATGTCCAGGACTGTCGGTGCCCGGCGTTAGGGTGCCGGACGTGGAACCAGCAGGCCGGTTGAAGCTCTACGCGTACTTGGACGCGCGCGATTACCAGCGCACGTACCTGGCGATCATGCGCCTGTTCACGTCCACGCTGCTCGCCGACCTGTCCGCGGGGGAGGTCGCCGGGGCTCTCGCGGGCGCGGAGCGGCTGGGGACCGTGGACGCGGGCGAGTCGCGGATCGAGAACGTGATCAACAGGCTCAAACAACTCGTGGAGTGGGGCAACCTCGTGCAGGGCCGTCGCGAGGTGGTCGCGACGAGCATCGCCGAGTTCCAGCACGGCAGCGTCCGCTACCAGGTGAGCAAGCTCGCCGTGCGAGTGCAGCGGGACGTAGACCAACTCCTCCGGGTGCCCGAGGGGGCGCGCGAGGTGTCGCGGGAGCTGCTGCCGGCGATCGAGCGCGGGCTGAGCGAGCTGGGCGGGGCGCTGTCCGAGGCGCTGGTGACGGGTGAGGGCAGGCGGTCGCGGGAGGTCCTCGCCGAGCGGGTGACGACGGTGTTCCTCCAGCACGCCGAGCTGGCCGCCACGGTGCGCGACTTCTACGCGTACCTGGGGCAGGTCGTTACGCGGCACCACCTGGCGCCCGAGGAGATCTCCGGGTTCCGCAACCTGCTGGTCGAGTACATCCAGATGGTCGTGGAGGACGTGCTGCGGCACACACCGGCCATCGCGGACGCCCTCGCGGGCCTGGCGAAGGCGCGCGGGGAGCTGTTGCGGCTGCTCGGTGGCACGGACGGGCTCGGGGTCGAGGTCGAGCGGGCCCGCGGGCGGTCCGCGGCGGACTGGCAGGAGCTGGCGGGCTGGTTCGTCGACCGGCCCGGTCACCCGAGCCAGGTGACTGCGCTGCGGGAGGCGACCGCGCGGGCCATCGGGTCGCTGCTGGCGTCGGTGAAGCGTGCGACCTCGGGCGGCGGGCTGCTGCCCGGTCGGCGCGCGGAGCTGCTGAAACTGGCGGCCTGGTTCGATTCCGGCACCCGTGAGCAGGGCCACGAGCTGTACGCGGCGGCGTTCGGGCTGTACTCCGCGCGGCACGTGCTGCCCGCGCCGGAGCACGACAGCGACAACGAGCGCACGCCGTGGCGCGACGGGCCGGTGCGGGACGTGACGGTCAGCGTCCGCAGCCGGGGCGACCGGGGAGCGCGCGGGCGGACGTCGCGGATCCTGGACGACCCGATCACCGAGCAGTCGCTGCTGGCGGCGGCCCGTGAAGCGGACGAGCACCGGGCCGCGTCGGTGGCCGAGCTGGCCGCGGCCGCGCCCCGGTTGGACACGACGACGCTGTCCGGCGACGCGCTGGGCGTGCTGTGCGAGCTGCTGACGCTGGCGATGGCGCAGCGGGAGAGCGCGGTCGACTCCGGGTCGGCGGCGGACCCGGTGCGCGGGCTGCGGGTCACCGTGGACCACGCGCCCGGTGAGACCACGAAGATCACCTCGAAGGCGGGCACGTTGACCCTGCACGACGCGCGACTGGCGTTGAGCGGGTGAGCGCCCTCCTGGACGACCTGCCCGACATCGACGCGGCGAACGTGGTGCGCTGCGCCCGGACGCTGCTGCGCAGGCCGCTGCTGCGCGGCGACGGACCGGACGGCGAACTGCTGGCGCTGGTCTACCGGCACCGGTTCGCGTTGCAGGACCTGTTCGCGGGCCTGCTCGGCTACCGGCTCGTGGTGGAGCGCCGGTTCGCGCGGCTCTACAAGTCCGGGCCTGGCGTGGACGACACCCGTGGGGTGCCGGGGATGTCGCCGCGCGGGTACGCGTACCTGGCGCTGACGCTGGGCGTGCTGACCGGTGTGGGGCGGCAGACGTTGTTGTCCCGCTTGGTGTCCGACGTGCGGGCCGCCGCCGCGGAGGCCGGGATCGACGTCGTGGACGACGTGGTGGACCGGCGGGCGCTGACGGCGGCGCTGCGCCACCTCGTGTCGCTGGGCGTGCTGCACGAGACCGAGGGCCAGGTCGGTGCCGACCTCCAGACGGAGGCGCTGATCACCATCGACACGGACCTGCTGGGGCAGCTGCTGACCGGCCCGGTGGCCGAGGCCGAGTCCCCCGAACGGCTGGTCGCCCTGGCCGCCCGGCCGGGGCCGCGCGGGGTCGAGCACGCGGTGCGGCGCAAGCTGGTGGAGACGCCGCTGGTGCTCTACGCCGACCTGCCGCCCGAGCAGGCGGAGTGGCTGCGGCGCAACCAGCGCAAGGAGTCCGTGCTGCTGGAGAAGTGCTTCGGGCTGTTCACCGAGTCCCGCCTGGAGGGCGTGCTCGCGGCGGACCCCGAGGACTACCTGACGGACATGTACTTCCCCGGCTCGTCGACGGTCGCGCGCCTGGCGCTGCTGGCCCTGCCCACGTTGCTGGAGTGGGAGTACGACGAGTCCGACGAACCGATCACCCGCCCGGACGGGCGGCACCTGGTGTCGGTGGTGCGGCTGCGCGAGGTCCTCGACCAGTTGGTCGAGGACTACCCGGCGGCGTGGTCGAAGCAGATCGTGGAAGACCCGGACAAGCTCGTCGTCGAGGTGACGGAGCTGTTGCGGCGCATGGGGTTGGCCGTCTCAGCCAAGAGAGGCGAGCACCTCGACGGCTGGCTGCTGAACCCGGCCGCGCACCGGTGGATACCCGAACCCGACGGCGATCCCGAACGCGAGGTCGCCGCGCCCGCCCCGATCGAGGCCGAAGTGCCGAGCTGGTCATTGTTCGACGAGGAGAACGTGTCGTGACGCTGGAGCGGGACAGGTGGCGGCTGCACCGCGGCGGCATCGTCAACGTGTGGCAGTACACCGAGCAGACGTTCGACTTCTCCGGTGGAAGGGCGATCTTCCAGGGCACCAACGGGTCCGGCAAGTCGCGGACGCTGGAGCTGCTGCTGCCGCTGTGCCTGGACGGCGACCTGCGGCAGGTCGGGTCGAAGGGGTTCGACACGGTCAGCCTGCGGCGGCTCATGCTGGACGACTACAACGGCGGCCCGAACCGGATCGGCTACGCGTGGATCGAGCTGCGCCGGGTCGTCGACGGGGTCGAGGAGTTCCTGACCTGCGGGCTGGGAGTGAAGGCGTCCAAGACGTCGCAGGCGATCACCGACTCGTGGCGGTTCATCACACCCGCTCGCGTCGGGCGCGACCTCCAGTTGGCGGGCCACGAGCGGATCCCGCTCGGCCCGGCGCACCTGCGGGAGGCGATCGGCGCGGACTGCGTGTTGGAGGACGCCACGTTCCGGGCGAAGGTCGCCGAGACGGTGTACGGCGTGCCCGCCGCCCGGTACGGCGACCTGCTGCACCTCCAGCGCACGCTGCGCAACCCGGACGTCGGTCTGAAGGTGCTCGAAGGGCAGCTTGAGCAGATCCTGTCCGACGCGCTGCCGCCGCTGGACCAGGCGATGGTCGAGCAGCTGGCGACGTCGTTCGACGACCTGGAGTCGATCCGGGAGAACATCACCCGGCTGTCGTCGGCGGACGCCGCGCTCGGCACGTTCCTCAAGACCTACTCCGACTACGCGTTCGGCGGGCTGCGCTCGTCGGCCGAGCGGCTGCGCGGTGCGGAGGACTCCGTGCGCAAGCTGGACCGCGAGTGCGCTCGGCTGGGGGCGAACCTGGAGCGCACGCGGGCCGCGCGGATCGATGCGGAGAACGCCCAGACCGCGCTGGAGACCGGCGAGGGCCAGGCCGAGGAGACCATCGCGGCGCTCAAGGAACTGCCCGCGTTCCGCGACCTCCAGGACCTCCAGACCCGCGAGAAGCTGGTGGCGGAGAAGCGGTCCTCGGCGATCGCGGCGCTGGAGATGGCGAACAAGCAGCGGCTCCAGGAGGACGGGGCGGTCGAGGCCGTGCTCCGGTCGCTGCGGCGGCTCCAGGAGGAACTGGGGGCGGCCGACGAGCTGACCGAGCCGCTGCGCCAGCAGTTGCGGGCGGCCGGGCTGGACTCGATGCTCGCGCCTGCCGTGCCGAAGGTGCCGCACGCCGAGGCGACCGTGACCGCACACCTCGTGCGCGCGAAGCCGGACCCGGAGGCGGAACCGCTGCCGATCGAGCGCCGCGTGCCGCCGACGGCGGCGACGGAGACCGTGCTGGCCGGGCTGGAGACGGCCTCGGCGACGACGGCGCAGATCGCGTCCACGGCCCGGCAGCGCGGCGCGCTGGCGCTCGCGCTGCACCAGCAGGCCGGTGTGCTGGACAAGGAGCGGCAGCAGGTCGACGCGCTGCGGCAGCAGGCGAAGGACGCGCAGTTCAGCGCGACCGAGGCGGCGGCGCTGCGCAACCAGGAGCGGCAGGAGCTGACGTCGGTCGCGCGGACGTGGCTGGACGGGGTCGAGCGCTGGTGCGGCGCGGGGCCGCTGGTCGACGGGCTGCCGGACCAGTCGTTCGAGCTGCCGGAGTCCGTCGACCCGGAGATCGCGCGGACCGTGACGGCCGCGGCGCGGGAGTGGACCGCTCCCCTGGTCCGGGCGGCGCGGGACGCGGCGCAGGCGTTCGTGCTGCGGCAGCAGGACTTGCGTGGGCGGATCAACCAGCTCGACGCCGAGCTGGCCGGGCTGCGGTCGGGTGTCGAACGAGTGCCGGAGCCCGGCCGCTACGTGTCCTCGTCCCGTGATCCGCTGATGGGGACGCCGTTCTACCGACTGGTCGACTTCCAGTCCACTGTGGACGAAGCTGGTCGGGCCGGGCTCGAGTCGGCGCTCCAGGCGAGCGGGCTGCTGGACGCGTGGGTGACCGGCGACGGGTCGGTGGCCGACGACGTGACCGCGACCCCGCGCGAGGCCGTTTCCGGGCCGTCGCTGGCATCCGTGCTGGTCCCGGCCGTGGAGCCGGGGTCGGCGGTGTCGGCCGAGGTGGTCGCCGGGCTGCTGGCGGCGGTGTCGCTGGACGCCGGGAGCGGGCTGGCGCTGTCGACCGACGGGCGCTGGCAGGCCGGGGTGCTCGGCGGCGCGTGGCGCAAGCCCGCCGCGGAGTTCATCGGCGCGGGAGCACGGGAGTCGGCGCGGCGGCGGCGGATCGAGGTGCTGGAGGACGACCTGGCCGAGCTGCGCGCCGAACTCGGCTCGGCTGAGGACGACTTGGCCCGCGCGCGCGACCACGTGACGCGGTGGGAAGCGCACCTCGACGGGTTCCCCTCCGATGGGGAGCTGATCGCCAAGCACAGCCGGGAACAGGCCGCACGCGAGTCGGCGGACCGCGCCGAGGCCAGGTCTCGGGAGCTGCGGGCGTCGTTGGACGAGGCGCAGGCCCGCGGCGAGGCCGCGCGCGGCGAACTGGTGCGGCAGGCCGGTGCGGCGGGGCTGCCCGCTGAGACCGAGGGGCTGCGGCAGTCGCAGCAGGCCGCGGGTGACGCGCAGCGGACCGCGGACCGGCTCGGCGAGCTGCTGCGGCGGCAGTGCCAGGGTGCCGTGACGGACCTGACCGACGCGACCCACCGCTACCACGCGGCGGGCGACGACCGGGCCACCGCCGAGGCAGACGCCGAGACGCGGTGCGTCGACTACGCGACCCAGGCCACGACGTTGGCGGAGCTGACCGAGGCCATCGGCGGCGAGGCGCGGGAGATCGCCGACCAGTTGACGTCGCTGGAGTCGGCGCGGCGGAAGTTCCGCGAGGACCTCAAGTCCACGCGCGAGCAGGTCGCGTCGGCCCGCGAGCAGGCGGCGAAGCTCGAAGCTCAGCTCGACGGAGCGCGCGACCAGCTCGTGGGCGCTTCGACCGAGCAGGCGCGGGTGGCCGAGCAGTTCCGGGCGACCGTCGCCGCGCCGGGCATCCTGGTCGCCGCGCTGCCGGACGTGGACGGCGACCTGGACGCGATCCGGGAGGCCATCACCGCTGCCGGCGACCGGCGGGGAGCGGGCGAGGCCACGGTGATCACCAAGCTGCAGGCGTTGCAGACGTCGCTGGCGGGCAGCCACGACATCGCCGCCGAGCAGCACGTCGGGCTGCTGACCGTGACCGTGAGCGGTGAGGAGGGCACCCGGCCGGTGGCCGTCGCGGCTCGTCAGGTGACGGCGAAGCTGGCCGACCAGCGCGGGTTCCTCAACGAGCAGTACCAGGGCGTGTTCGCGGACTACCTGATCCGCGACCTCGCCGAGTGGCTGCGCGGGCAGGTCGCCGTCGCCGAGGACCTGTGCAAGCGGATGAACGACGTCCTCGGCAAGGCGCGCTCCAGCCAGGGCGTGCACGTGAAGCTGTCGTGGAAGCCGTCGTCCGCGCTGGACGAGGAGACGCGCGGCGCGCTGGCGCTGGTGCGCGAGCCGTTCGCGAACCGCACGCCGGAGCAGGACGAGGCGCTGCGGCGGGTGTTCACCGAGCGGATCGAGACCGAACGCGACGCCGACTCGGGCAACTACGCCGAAGTCCTGTCACGGGCACTGGACTACCGCACGTGGCACCAGTTCACCGTCACCGTCGGCGACACCGGTCCCGACGGCAACCCCCGTGAACGGCGGCTCAAGCAGCTGTCGTCCGGCGAGACCCGACTGATCTCGTACGTGACGCTGTTCGCCGCCGCGGCGTCCTTCTACGACGCCGTCAGCGCCGACTCCTTCGATCCGCTGCGGCTCGTGCTGCTCGACGAGGCGTTCGAACGGCTGGACGACCCCACCATCGCCCGCATGCTCGGGCTGCTGGTCGACCTGGACATGGACTGGGTCATCACCTGGCCCAGCGGCTGGGGTGTCTCCGACAAGATCCCCAGGATGCACATCTACGACGTCCTGCGACCCCGCAACGGCCGCGGCGTGGCCTGCACCCAGACGACCTGGGACGGTGCCGCGCTGGACCGGGTGGATCCGTAGCGGTAGCCGGTGTGATGCACCGCTGGTGAGATCCGCGCACGAAAGCGCTGCGGGTGTCGGGGGCCGTCGAGGAGATCACACATGTGACTGTCCTGTCGCAGTAGCGGCAGGACACCGGGCCCTCGCCGCCGTCGGCACGGGTACCAGCACGGACACCGGCCCCTGAATCTCGGTATGGCTTTCGGGGACGACTTGACCACGGGGTTGGGAAGTGGGTCAACGATGATCGATGAAGGTTGCCCGAACCCCCTCTTGCGGCTTCCCGGATGGACGGTGGGGTTCGGGCTGGCCGCGACCCGCGCTCCCGCCAATCCGAACAAGTGGGGCGACGGCACGGGACGTCGCCGCGATCTATCGGTACCTCTTCGACCACCCGAACGGCGACGTCGTGGTGAAGGCGCTGCACGCCATGACCCATTTCGGCGCCGACGGCTTCGACCAGAGGTTCGGCATCCCCAACGCGGCGAACGGCCGCCGCTGGGCGGCCAAGCAGGGCAGGGCGTGCTGCTCGGGCAAGCGGACCCCGCA
This sequence comes from Umezawaea sp., assembly GCA_039922235.1. Classification (GTDB taxonomy): domain Bacteria; phylum Actinomycetota; class Actinomycetes; order Mycobacteriales; family Pseudonocardiaceae; genus Umezawaea. Next base: position 484 of record JBDSAJ010000312.1, on the reverse strand, counting down.
CACCACCGGTCTGTCTGCGAAGGCGACCGCTACATCGTCGTGGTGCTCACGTCGCACGCTGAGAAGTCGCCCTGGGCGGCCGCGACCACGACCGTCACCAAGATCGCCTTGAGAGCGCTCGTCGGACGCTGAGCCACGGGTGTCAGAACCCAGTAAGATTCTGTCCGAATATGTCCGGACCTACCGGACGGCCGATTTCCCTCCATAAGATCCGAGGTGCCCTCATCAATTGGCATTCGACAGAAATCGGCAGGCTGACTCAGTGCGGAAGAAACGTGCCCTTCAAGCGGTCTTGACCGTGGCGGCAATTTCCATGATGTTGTTCTCGACCTCGGCCACCGCATCCGCGGCAGGCAATGAGCCATTCTCGGTAATGGTCTGTCACGTCAAGTGATGACGGTGGATGCGCAAGGTCCGGGCGGTGCACCTCACGTGCGCCCCCGAGTGCGAGATAGGGGTGAAGCCCCTGGTAGGACTGTTCTCA
>JBDSAJ010000311.1:0-28815 GCA_039922235.1 Umezawaea sp. | reverse complement strand
GCCCCTACCCGCCCCCGCGGAATGATTTCAAAGAGGTTTGGGTGCACGGCCGGTGCCGGTGCAGCTTGAGGAGTGGTCCCTTGATCAAATGTGGACAGTCGTACGCCTGGAGGCGCGTGGAGGGTTGACCAACTTTGACCAGGAATGGTGATCTGGCACCGGGATCGCGCCTGGTGACAGGACGTGTATCAGTGGCCATAAGGACTATGTGAGGATCGCTCTGGTCCGTTCGGGTGACGTGCGCAAAAGAGGTTTGAACGCCCTCTGGGCCGTTGACCTGGGGCGATGTCAAAGTCCGATCATCTGTTCGACATGATCAACGGCCAGGCCTCTACTGAGAGTGTGCGTTTTCAGTGGCGCAGCACTGCCTGAGGTGGAATAAAGGAAACATGACTTCGGCTTGAAGCACAGGTGGGTTCCCCTCTTGGGGTGGACTCTCCGATGTGGCCGTAGGAAGCATTTAAGTGTGGCGCGCAAGGCGCATTACGACCGGGGCGACTGGACTTCGTAGAGTTCGCGATGATACAGTGAAAAAGGAGGTGAGCAACCATGACTGCTAGCCGCAAGCCAAAAGAGCTACACGGTGTCCTGACCCCGGCATTAATTTCCGAGCTTCGAAATAAAGGGATGACCCAGGTCGAGATCGCCAGGATGTACGGCGTCTCGCCCACGACTGTGAGTTATCACAAGAAGCAAGGCGGGGCGCAATTTCGGAGTCCGCGTGAGGCTGCTATGGAAAACTTTCCGTGGCCTGAGATGGACAAGAAGTTCAAGAAAGGTGCCCCGTATCAACGCGTGACTTGGCATCTGGAGTATGCCATCTCTGGGGGGAGAGGTATGACTCCGTACAAGTCGCGCGAACTTAGGAACTGGTACGAAAAGTTGGCCAAGTACAACGTCGTACTTGAGTTCGACCCAAACCTTGCGCCCCACCCAGGAGTCCTCAGTGGTGGTTGGCAGTACGCGCCTCGGCAGGAGAGTGACGGCGACCTGCTGATACGTGCGAACGCCTACACCACTCTCAGCGACGAGGCTCGCGAGATTTGGAGAATTCCTGACGAACTGCCATCGGTGTAAACAGCACAGTAGGGGGGCAGCGGTAGTGCAGGGCAGGGAATGTTATGTGGTCGACAATGTGCCATTTTTGGTGGCGAGTTCCACGGAGGTAGACGGGGGCTTTGTTCTTGATGTGTACAAAAGTATTTTGGTAAGTACTGCGGGTGAGCTGTACAGGCCTGTGCGGGAGTTGCTGGCGGTCGGGCAGTCGAACCTGCTCAGGTCGGAACGGGTCGAAGACGAGAACATGATGATGGGGTCTGCCGAACGCAGCCTCTACCTGGTCGAGCGCCACCGATGCGAACCATCGGTGGATGCTTGCGGCGACGATTCGGAGCCGGACATTCCCGCGCCCCGAGTTCGGCTTCACTGCACCAAGGCGATCCACGAGTTCGTTCGCTCGCGTGCGGCACGGCGGGCGGGCGATCGAGTTGCCTGACTACAGGTCGGTGAGCCAGTTCAAGGAGTACACGCCGGAGTTCGGCGGCTGTCCCTACCGGTACTACCTGAACCGCGTGGCGAAGGTGTGGTCCAGGCCCGCCGCCTGGTTGTCGCAAGGCTTGGCGGTGCACGAGGCCATCGAGGCTTGGGAGAAGTCCGGTCGCACGATGGCCGTGGACCAGGCTGTCGAGGCCTTCCGCGAGTCCTATGTCAAGCACACCAACAGGTTGTGTGAGACGACGCCGAACTTCGAGTACTGGTTCAGCTCCGGGCCGTACAACGGCCAGGTCGACGTGGAGCGCCGCTTCGGGCTCGGCATGGAGCAGGTGCGCCGGTATGTGGAGTACTACACCGAGACCGCGCCCGCAGAGGTCATCTGGGAGACGCCCGAAGGTCAACCTGCCGTCGAGCTGGGATTCGATATTGACCTGGACGGAGTGCGCGTCCGGGGATACATCGACGCCGTAGTGGATCATCCGAGGTTTGGTCCGCACGTGCGCGACGCCAAGAGCGGACGCTTGCCGGGTGACGATTTCCAACTAGCCACCTATGCCATGGCAGTCACGGAACTGCATGGCGTCGAGGTGGTCACTGGGGACTACTGGATGGGGCGCAGCGGAGGGCCGACCACCGTCTACAAGCTCGACAAGTGGCCGCGGGCTCGACTGGTCGAGAAGTTCGGGGAGCTGGACGACGCCGTGAAAGCCGAGAGGTTTGATCCTGAACCGGAGGCGGCCAAGTGCCGCTTTTGCTCGGTGAACGCGTCGTGCCCTTTTGCTGTCTCGAACTGAATTTCGTAGAGCCTGCGATATTCAGTAGAGGGGGGTAGATGCACAGTCTGTTGCAGTCGCGCCGAATTCGAGGCGCAGCGGGTGAACCACTGCCCGCCGTGTTCAAGACGCTGGAGGACAACGGGACGCGGTTCCTGCGTGGCCAGCTCGTGCTCGTGGCGGCGGGTCCGGGTACCGGGAAGTCGGGCTTCACGCTCACCTATGCGTTGCGCTCGGGTGTGTCCGCCATGTACTTCAGCGCGGACTCGGACGCGTTCGTTCAGCTCACCCGGTCCATCTCCATCCTGACCGGCTGGACGCTGGAGGCATCGGCCAAGGCCGTGCTCGCCGACGAGCTGGGCGACGTCCGGGATCGGCTCACGGGCCTGCCGATCCGGCTGTCCTACTCGGCGAGTCCGAGCCTGGGGGAAATCGAGACGACCATCGAGGCCTACGAGGAGGTGTACGGCGACTATCCGGATCTGATCGTCATCGACAACATCACCAACGTCCGAACGCAGGCCAGCGACGAGGACGGCGATCCCTTCTCCGGGCTGGAAGGGCTGATGGACTACCTGCACACCATGGCAAGGGAAACGCAAGCCTGTGTGATCGGACTGCACCACGTGACCGGCTCGTACAACGACGCGGACAAGCCCATTCCGCTGAGTGGCGTGAAAGGTCAGATTTCACGTGTACCCGAGATGGTGCTCACGATGCACAAGCGGTCGGGTGGCGAATTCGACTCCGATGTCCTGTGCGTGTCCACCGTCAAGAACCGCGGAGGACGAGCCGACGCCAGCGGACACACCTACGCCGAACTGGAGTTCGACGGCGAACGGATGCTGATCCGCGATTCCGTGTTCACCTGAGGGGGAGTATGATGAAGCCGCGGAAGCTGAAAGTGCCCCATGGTCGGGCGGTGAAGGCGCGGGGCCGTAATTGGGAAAATGAGATCGTCGCGGTGTTCAAGCGGCTCGGCAACGCCGAGGCCAAGCGCAACGGCGCGATCTACGGAAGTCAGGATCGCGGCGATATCGGCGGCGTCCCGCTCACCGTGCAATGCAAGGCGGTGGACCGAATCCAGATGTGGACCCACCTGGACGAGGCGATCCGGCAGGCCGGACCGAACGGGACCGGGGATGAGACCGCAGTCGTCTACAAGCGCCACGGCGCGACGGTCGCCGAAGCTGCATGGGTAGTACCCGGCTCCTTCATGGAGCGCCTTCTTGCGACCTACTACGTGACTTCCGGAGAAGCTGGGTAGTCAAGTGGATGAGAGTCCGATCGTGAGCGTGCTCCGGTTCTACTTCCCCGACTGGTCCCCGCCATCAGGCCGGCGCGAGTGGAACAAATGCCTGTGCCCGTTCCATGCCGAAGACCGGCCGTCCGCCTCGGTGAGCATGAGCAGAGGAGCATTCAAGTGCCACGGCTGCGGAGTCAAGGGCGACATCTTTGCGCTGATCATGAATAAGGAGGGGGTGACATTTGTCCAGGCTGTCGGACGCGCGCAAGAAATCACTGGTCGACGCCACGATCCGCTACAGGGAAAGCCTTCCCGGAAGCCCCGCCGAAGAGTATTTGGCGACGCGCGGTCTGATGGGGGAGAGCATCGCCACGGCGGTCGGCCGGTTCCGCCTTGGCTTCGTCCGTGATCCCGTACCGGGACACGAGGCCTATCGGGGGATGCTCGCAATCCCCTACCTGCGCCAGACTCCCAGCGGTCAATGGACCGTGGTGTCGATCCGCTTCCGGTGCATCGTCGAAGCCTGCGACCACCGCTTTCACGGCAAGTACAACACGGTGGCGGGAGATAGGCCGCGGTTGTACAACACGGTGCCGCTGGCTGTCAGCGAAGACCAGATCGGGATCAGTGAGGGCGAGATCGACGCCATCACCGCCACCGTGTCCGGAGTTCCGACCGTGGGCGTGGCGGGAACCGATGCCTGGTTGCCGCATTTCGCCCAGCCATTCCGCGGCTACGAGACCGTCTGGGTATTCCAGGACAACGACGATGACGGGGCGGGACACAGGTTTGCGACCAGCGTCGCTGGCGTGCTCCCGAACGCCGTGATCGTGACCGCGCTGCCAGGAGAGGACATCAACTCTATGATCGTCAAACATGGAAAGGCGGCGTTGCTGCAAAAGCTTGGGAAGTAGTAGGGCACAAGAAGGGGTGAAAGTGTTGGAGGATTGGATGGGTAAGCGGTATGTGGTCATCTCCGACACTCAAATGCCGTACGAGGACCGAAAGGCCCTGAAAGCGGTCATCCGCTTCATCGGGGAATACCAGCCGGACGAGGTCGTGCAGATCGGCGACTTGATGGACTACCCGCAACCGGCGCGATGGTCGAAGGATTCCGCAGCCGAGTACGAAGGCTCCGTATTCGAGGACTCGGTACATGCCAAGAGGTGCTTCTTCGAACCGTTGAGGAAGGTCTACGACGGCCCGGTGGGCATCATCGAAGGAAACCACGACCTTCGCCCGCGGACCTACCTGTCGAAGTACGCGCCCGCTCTGGCGGGCACTTCGGTGTTCAACTTCGAGATACTGCTGGACTTCGATGCATTCGGTGTCACCAAACTGCCTGACTGGTACGAGTTCGCGCCGAAATGGGTCATGACCCACGGGCACCTTGGGAACATCTCACTGAGCCGGATCGCGGGAAACACTGCCTTGAATGCCGCGAAGAAGCTCGGTGTGTCTGTCGTCATGGGGCACACGCACAGGGTCGGCAAAGGCAGTCATAGTGTCGGCTACGACGGCAAGATCCTTCAGACGCTGACCGGCGTCGAAGTCGGCAACCTCATGAACATGAAGGCTGCGGGCTACCTCAAGGGTGGTGCGGCGAATTGGCAGCAAGGAATCGGGATCGTCCATGTGGACGGGGCTCACGTACACGCGGAAGCGGTTTCGATCAACGGCAGGAAATTCACGGTCGACGGCAAGGTCTACCACCTCTAATCGAAGGGCGGTCAATGAGTAAGGACAGTGTGAGCGAGGTCGACCTGAACGCGGACATCGAATGGGCGGGCAGGGTCGTATCCCAGGAGTGGCCGGGCATCATCGAGGCCGACGACGCGCGACAGGAAATCTGGGTGAAGATCCTGGAGTCCCCGACCTACGTCGAGCAGTTGACCGCCATGCCGCACAAGGGGCGCAGGCGGGCACTGGCCATCATCGGGCACCGGGCGGCATCGCGGTACCGGGCGGACTTCGAGGTCTTCTCAGCGAACGTCAGGTACTCGACCTCCGAGGTACGTGCGCTCTTGGAGGACGGAGCGCTGCTGGATGACCGGGAGGTCTTCGATGCGGCGCACCTGGACGTGGAGATCGCACTCGGCGACCTGGTGCCGCGCCACTCGGACATCATCACCGCGCGGTATGCGCGCGGCGCGATGGTGACCGATACCAAGGCGGTGACACGGGCGGTCGACGCACTGACGGCCGCCATGAACCGGAGCGCTCGGGCACGAGCTGCTGTACGCGGTGACAGCCCAGGCTCACGGCGTGCGATGTCGAACGCGTCGGCCCAGGCCATCACCCGGAATGCGCTGTAGCAGCCTTTTCAGCACTCAGGCTGAATTTCGTAGAACCGCTGAAGTGCAGTGCGATCCCGTGCGGCGCATGGCCACACGACGAACAGTCCACTTTGGAGGATGAATTGACGTTCGATCCCTTCGCTGACGAGCAGACGCACGAGGCGCAGGAAGCGGCAGAGACGAACCAGTGGGACGGGCCTACGTCCGCCACCAGTTCTACCGCCTCACCTGGTGTCGAGGTGCGACGAGTCCGCGTGACCCTCAAGGGCGGCACGGCTTACGACGCCCCGTGGATCACCATCGACGGTGCCGACGTACCCGATGCGCTCGAACAGCTCACCGAGCACGCAGCAGACGTCAAGGCCCTGATCGACCAGGTCGCCAAGGTCGGCCGCTACTTCGCCAGCACCGGGAACGGCGGTACCGGGGGCAGTAATCGCCCCAGTGGCGGCGGGGAGCAAGCACAGGGCAAGCCCTCGCACCAGGAAGCGCCGAGCGGTGAGAAGCGGTTCTGCGAACACGGCGAGATGCCGTACCGGTCCGGCGTCTCGAAGAACGGCAACACCTACAAGGGCTTCTTCTGCTCCGAGGCCGACAGGTCCAAGCAGTGCAAGCCGCAGTTCGTGAAGTAGCCCACGACTGCACACCACCGGGGCGGGGGCATCACCCTGCCCCGCCTTGGCGTCGCCATTCGGCCCCATTCAGGAGCTGCCCTCTTGGACATCAGCATCCATTTCTCCAACGGCCAGACGTTGTCCGCGGACGACGTCGCAATCGAGCAGAACGACATCACGTTGACCGTCCACACTGGACCCGGTGAACGCACGGTCGTTCCGCTGTCGGCCGTCCAGTTCTACGACGTGGAGGACTCGAACGACTAGGGGCACGCCGTGAGGGAGTTCCGCCATGTCGTTGCAGGGGAACAGGTTCGCATCAAGTTCGCCGAGAACGACGACGACCTAGATCAGTTCCGGGACTTCGTGCGGGCCAACCTGCGAGTCCTCGCGGTCGACTCGGAAACGACCGGGCTGGACGTCTACAGCGCGGGCTTCCGAATGCGGCTGCTTCAGTTCGGCACCGCCCGTGAAGCCTGGGTATTGCCGATCGAGTACGGCGGGCGATTCGAGGACGACGCCCGCCGCGCGCTCCGAGGCCTTCAGCACATCGTGTTCCACAACGGTGTCTTCGACCTCCAGGCCATCGAACGCCATCTCGGTGTGCCGATGGAAGAGCTGTGGCCGAAGGTCCGCGACACGAAGATCCTTGCACACCTGGTCGACCCGCGCGGCCGGGACGAAGGCGGCATCGGCCAGTCCCTCGAAGCCCTCACCGACCACTACATCGACGCGGACGTAGCCGCCTCGGTGAAGGGCTTGATGACCAAGTTCGCCCAGGAATACAAGACCACCAAGGCCAAAATCTGGGCGAAGATCGACCTCGAACATCCCGAGTACCTGCTGTATGCGGGCATGGACGTCATCCTGGCCATGCGCTTGGTGTCGATCCTCACCCCGCGGATTCCGGGCAGTGCGAAGCATCTCGTCCCTTACGAACACGAGATCGCCGAAATCTGTTCGTACATGGAGCGGACCGGCTTCTTGCTCGATGTCGAGTACACGCTGAGCCTGTCGGCCCGCCTGCACGAGGAAGAGCAGACGGCACAGGAGACCGCGGCGCGGTACGGGTGCGAGAACGTCAACAGCACCGAGCAGGTTGCCGACGTCCTGGAGTACCGAGGAGTCCAGCTCACCGGACGCACGCCCACGGGTAAACGGCAGGTGGACAAGGGCGTTCTCGACGCGCTGGTGAAGGGAGGAGACGAGTTCGCCCGCGCGGTGGTCGACGCGAAGCGCGCGGGCAAGTGGCGGACGACGTGGGTCGACAAGTTCCTGTCCACCATGGACTCGGATGCCCGCTGCCATCCCAGCATCAACTCACTGCGGGCACGCACGGCGCGGATGTCGATCACCGGGATTCCGGCCCAGACGTTGCCCTCGGGCGACTTCATGATCCGCAGGTGCTTCGTTGCCGACGAAGGGCACCTGATCGCGTCCATCGACTACGCGGGCCAGGAGCTGCGCGTCCTGGCCGCTCTGGCGAGGGACCGCACGATGATCAAGGCGTTCGCGCAAGGCCTCGATCTGCACCTGCTGACCGCACAGGCCGCGTTCGGCGACCACATCACCAAGGACGATCCGGAGCGGAAGTACGGCAAGACCACGAACTTCGGCCGGGTGTACGGCGGCGGCTACAAGACGGTGGCCGAACAGACCGGAATCCCGCTGGAGACCGCCAAGCGGGTGGTGGACGCGTTCGACCGGAGATACCCCGGTGTGCCGATCCTGTCGAAGAAGATGCAGCTCGCGGCCATCCGCAACGGGCACATCACCACCCAGACCGGGCGTCGGCTGCCCGTGGACCGCAGCAGGGCCTACGCAGCCCTGAACTACGCGGTGCAGTCCGCCAGCAGGGACGTCACCTGTCGCGGCCTGATCCGGCTCCACAAGGCCGGATACACCCCGTACCTCCGGCTGCCCGTGCATGACGAAGTCGTGGCGTCACTGCCCGCGGCCAAAGCCGCTTGGGGCGCCAGGCAGATCGCCGATCTGATGGCCGAACAGATGGGACCAGTCCACATCTCCACGGACGCGGAGGTCGGCCTTCGGTCGTGGGGATCGCTCTACGGAGCCGACTACTAGATGGGGGAATCTTGAGCTGGGTAACGCTTTTCGATGACGACAGCACTCCGACCCGGTCCGTCCGCCAGCAGGTCGAGCAGTGGTGCAAGGACAACAAGGTCGAATTCGTGTTCAAGGTCTCGAACGCGGCCATCAAGGCCGAGTACAACATCAACACCGTGCCGACCCTGCGGTACTTCAACCCGATCACCGGAGCCCCCCGTAGCGAAGTCCAAGGGAAGCGGGAGATCATCGAGTTCTTGTCTGGCGACCGTCGTGTCCGCGCCAGCTAAACCTCTGTCACCAGCTCGTCCGCTGTGTAACAAGCGGTGGTCCGGATTCGATTTGACGTTCGAACGTCCGTCGTTTCTAATGTTGTATCCATCTACAAACCCAGGGGGGAATCATGGCTCAGCAGACAATTGTTACGCTCGTGGACGACATCGACGGCTCCGAGGCGCACGAGACGGTAACGTTCAGTCTCGACGGCGTGCAGTACGAGATCGACCTGTCCGCGACTCACGCGGAGGGGCTGCGCACCGTACTCGCAGAGTTCGTTGAGACGGGCCGCAGAACGAGCAAGCCGAAGGGTGTGCGCAGCGGTGGGGGCCGCAGCGCAACGGCGGTACGTCCGGCCGTCGCCGACAGGGAACAGAACCAGGCCATCCGCGAATGGGCTCGTAGTCAGGGTGTGGATGTGGCCGACCGTGGCCGCATCTCTGCCGAAATCGTTGACAAGTACAAGGCTGCTCACTGATCCATCACAAAAGGCCCCCACCGTCTGGTGGGGGCCTTTTGTGTTTTACGGCATGTGCTAGTCAATCGGCTGGATGCAACTCTGCGAAGTCATCCGGAATTTGACCGCCGCTCTCAAGGTAGGCAGCCAGGATCGTCCGCACTGTCGACACGGGCACTTCCTCGCGCGCGGGGATGTCGGTGGCGTTGGCCATGTAGTCGTATACGACATCACCAGCCGCGGTCCGATCCCCGATGGTCGTCCGGAAGACAGGATTCCCGCTGACCTGGGCAAACCCGCGATCGGCACCCAGGCCAGCCGTGACAATCTGATAGTCCCAAGGGTCCTCGACGCGGGAAATCTCGACCATGGACGGCACTTGCTGAGTGGAAGAAGTCTCGCTCACCTCGTCCATGAGTTCAATCAGCTCGTCGTGCGTTCGGACGATGGTGACCGGATCGCCGGACTTCCTGCGGTACTGCACCTTTATCGCTTCCACGGCGGTTGCTGTCCTCCTCGGAACGTCTTCCTGTACCCGCCCGCGCCATGGACGGTGAGCGTAGAGCCTGGCGGCAATATTACCGGAACCAGGTTCTCGCAACTATACTCACCCACACACGGAACGTTGTTAATCACGATACTTGCGCTCGTGATTCCCTCACGGCGCATTTGCATCGCGGCTTTCTGTTCCACGTCGGCCGTACGTTGCAATCGTCGGTTCTGCGGTAGATCGAACTCCTTACGGAACAACTCGTCCACGGCCTCCGAGTCCTCGTCTCGACCGCTGGTCAATGGTCGCACCGGCCCTGGTTGTCCTTCCGCGACCAGGCGGCCATGTGTCTTCTGTCCCGAACCAGCCACGACCGTAGGAGGCAGCTCACCGCGGAGAGCGTCAATCCGACTCGCAGAACCCGGAGGACTCGTGGCGGAGCTGGGCGCAGCGACCGGAGCCGTCGACGGCAGGGACGAGCCGATCTTGTGACCATCCATGTAGGCGCGGATCAAGCTGGCCGCGTGCGCGAGTCTGGACACCTGCCCTTCAGGCTCACGGATACCGTCCATCACCTCCGTGAACGATCCGCACGCTTGCTCTACGTCCCCGTCAGACGTCCCCGCACCGGCAACGGCGAGAGCATCCCGCGCGTCCTCTGCCAGATCCGCTGCTTGATGGTGTGCAGCGATCGACTCATCGATCTTGTCCAGCACTCGCCGAAGGACGCCTCCCACATCGCCTAGCGATGACATACCGCGCCCCCTCACTGCTGCATGTAGTGCGATGCTCGCACGAGCTGACGACAGCAGCGGACAGCCTCGCCAGATCGTGCTGACAGGGCTACCGCTCCAGGTGCTTCTCAGCGCGGCATGGTCAAATCGCGTCCCCTTTCAGCCGAAGTTCACCTTCCCGGAATCACTCCCTCGGGGTCGAGCGCAAGGCTCGACCTGTGGGGTCGACACGGGGTCTGTCGTCAGGCCCGATGCTTCGAGAGGGCCTCGGTCAGGAGCGCTTCGAGTTCGGGAATGGTGCGGCGCTCCAGCAACATGTCCCAGTGGGTACGAGGCGGCTTGACGTACTTCGCAGAAGGTGGGGCTGCGAATTGCGGTGACTCCGTACCGTGTTGTCGGCACTCCCACGTAGCGGGCAGATCCGCATCATCTGCAAACGGCACCTGGAATTCATGTTCCTTGGGGCAGATGAACGTCACGCTCTGAAGGGATACCGCCAAATTGCGGTCTGGTTCTTCTGGGGATCGCGTGCGTCCCCAGGGGAGTTGTCCCGCCAACGATTCTTTCCGCACTATTCTCCCTAGGGGACGTCTCTGTCGATCGACACGCCGAGCATCTTTGGCTGCTCCCCTTGACCGTAGGGGGTAGGATTCAACTATGCATTTTGACCTGCGGAAGTACGATGCCTCAAGTGAGATCGAACGTGTCGAGCGAGCGCTAAGCGTGCGTTTCGACCGACGGACAGAGATGTGCAAAAGAAGGTCCATCGGCTTCCGCACCGACCGCGACACTTGGGTACGCATCGAACAACAACCGATGGTCCGCTACGTCGAACGAGGAAACAACGGCCCTGAACGCGCGACCATCCTCCGCGATGTCATCAAACCTCAATGGCGTCAGGGATTCTCGTGGATCGACTCGTCCGGTGAACGCATGTGGCGAGCCGACGAGACGGACTACATTGCCGCTCGTCACGTCATCCCGTGGGGGCACCTGCGGATCGACCCCAACCTATCCGACCAGTGGTGGAAAAATCTCAACTCCTCGCTGGACGCATTGGTAAAACACGCAACGAGTCGAGTCGCCATACGCCAGGAAGCGATTAGCGAAACCATCAAGAAGGTTTTCCCAGGCGTCGACACAAGTGTTGATGAGTGGGTCACCTCACATGGTGATTTTTACTGGCAGAACTTGACCGCGCCCGAATTCTGGATTCTAGACTGGGAAGACTGGGGTACTGCACCTCGGGGATTCGACGCCTCCAGCCTATGGCACGACTCGTTCCTGGTGCCGGGACTTTCCGAACGCGTGTATCGCGAGCGTCGTGAAGACCTTGACAGCCGTTCAGGACTGATCAGTCAACTCATGCGCTGTGCGCGCACCATTGCCATGCCGATCACCGAGTCCATCGGGTATCTCGAACCCGCCAAGATGCACGCACAGCGCATAGCCGATCAGTTGACCAAGTCGACGTAACCAGCTTCGAGATCGGGTGTGACCTCGGAACAGATCCCTTCGGCGAGAAGGGCGTCCACGACAGCGGAAACGTCGAATCCCGCAGCCTGGTCGGCATCCGCGATGTTGACCAGGCCGCCTGACAGCAGAAGGTCTAACGCCGGTTTGGCCGAGGAGTCGATCAGGATCTCCCGGCCTCCTGCGACCACCCGGATGGTTTCCGCGCCCACGTCAACGGTCGGGCGGAACTCGGTCAAACACACGACCTTGTCCGGTGCGCCGAAGATGCCGTGCGTGTCGATGTGCCTGGCAGGACTGCGGTCCCGCATCCGTGCGGTGAGGAAGTCCGAGTACCGGTGCGTCGTGATCGCCGTGACGACCGCGTCGGTCAACCTGAGTTGGTGCTTCCCTTCCTCAAACCCGCCGCCCTGCACCAAGTCCTGGCGGAACAGTTCCTTCGTTCGTGACTGGTCCGCCAGCCACGCCACGAAATCCACACCGGTGCGTTTCGAGATGCCGAAGGTTGCGTGCAGGCTGAACCCCGCGCCACTGTCCTCCCGCGTCGCCTGGTGCCAATAGCCCCGAGGGATGTGCATGACATCTCCGGTCCGCATCGTCCCGGCCCAGACGATGTCGTTCGGGGGCTCCAGATTCGGTGCCCCATCGCGGTACATCGGGGCGGGCCGGGACAGCCCACGGACCTCCCACGATTTCGTGCCCGCCAGTTGAACGACGATCACGTCATGGTCGTCCCAGTGGAGTTGGAAACCCTTGGCGTCGCCGGTCGTCAGGTAGCAGTTGACCTGCACCAGTTCCCGTGACCACCACTGGAGGGCACGGCACGCCACCTCCATCGTGGGGTCGTAGGTATTGAGTTCTGGGACGACGAGCGTGCACCCGGACTTAAGTAGGGCACCGATGCGCCGCATGTCCGCCATCGGGACCGTTCGTCCCCGGCGCTCCGATGACATGGTGATGAAGTCCTGCGGGTGGGCGTCCTTCCCGTCCACCAGACAGCGCAGGTGAAATGGAGACATGCTGCGCCGCATGAGCAGATCCAGTAAGCGAGTCGGTGTTAACAGGCGTGAGCACAAGCCGATATCCGACAGGGAGCCCCTGGCGAAGTCACCACCAAGCCGATCAGAGGATGCCCAGTCGAGCGCCTTCGCGATTTCCGAAACCAACCGATGATCCATGTTCCCCTCAGCTCCATTCCCCAAGGGAGGTCCGGCGACCGCCGATCGCCGAACCTCCCTCGTGTTCACGGGCGACTACTCGACTCCCGGCCGGTCGATCGTTTCGCCGCTGTCGGCGTTGTCGGACAACTGGACCTCGGTGCGGTCCTGGACAACGGGCGTGCGGACTACCGACTTGACGAGCGCTTCAGGCGTCGCCGTGTCGGGTGCCGCCGTGGCGGCAATCGTCGTAATGGACATGTGTGGTTCACCCCCTTTCGTTGTTGTGGTGATGGAACGTGGCCGAGCCGTGCAGGACTGAGACGCGGGTCAGTTCTTGCAGGCTCGGAGTCATGCCCGCAGTGCGGAGGTCGATAGGCTTGAATGCCTAGTTGAGGCACCCTCGGGAACAATTTCGCTGGTCATCAGTAGGGCATCGTCGCCGCTCATGACGGTCTCCGGATAACGCGCCGCTCAACGAACCGGCGAGCAGCAACGGTCAAGTGCTCCGGTATCGGGCGGTACCCGCCTGGTGCACCTGTCCCGCCGGGGGCAGGCATCGCGAGCGCCGCGCGCAGCACCCAAACGGGCTCCGCTGAGTACGTCCACTGAACGAAGTCGGGGGCGAACGGGTCCACCGATGACGTCAGTACGGCCCGATAGCCGTACGCGTATCCGGCATTCGAAAGGATCACTACGTCCGTGATGCCGGGGCCAACCTGTCGATACGCGGCCAACGCGTCAACGCGGCGGGTATCAGGGTGGTAGGCGAACGTCCAGCGCTGGGTTCGCATCGTCTGTAACCATGGCTCTACGTCAGTCGGATCGACTACCACGGCGGGCGTCACGAGATCCGCCCGCGCACTGTGCGGCACGCCCACCAGCACGCACGATCGATCCAGCGCATCTCCGTGAACGCGTAGCAGCGTTGGCAATGCCAGATCCATGCGTGGACAAGGCGGTATACGTAGACGAACCCGAACGCGGCCAGCGCCCCCAGCGCGGCCAACACAGCAGCCCCTAACATCTCGCATCCTCCCGACCGTTCAACGCAGAGCGGAGACCACGCAGGTGACCGTTGGGGCGGATACCTGGAGAGGTGGCGGCCCCGCTCTGCGGCTGCCCAGCAGCTCGCCGTGAGCGCTGGTTCTACAAACGGTAGGGATGATCAAGAACGTGGAGTGACAGGTAAGTGACAGTCCGTTCGGAGGAACGTCCGCGTGGGTAGTCTTGAGGTGAAACGCACCCGACCCCACCGGGAAGGTTCCACGTGACGGACACACTCGGCGTCGGTACTCGGATCGCCGCATCTCGCAAGCTGGCGGGACTCACGCAGGCCGCTCTGGCGCGTAAGACGGCGTACTCACTCTCGTTGGTGCGCAAGGTTGAGCAGGGGGTCGAGCCCCCGAGCCCTGCGTTCATCGCTGCTGTGGGCGTCGCCCTACACGTGGAATATGAAGAACTCGTCGATACGCCTTACCGCGACACCATCGAACTTGACGGTCGGCTGGAGGGGTTCGCCGATCTTCGCGCCATCCTCGCCGAGGGGCAGTACGTAGGGGTGATCGAGCCTGAGTCCCTCGCTGATCTGCGGGCCGAACTCAGTTTCATCAACTTGGCGTACCGCAACGACAAGGGGCGGCAGTCGCTCGTCAGGCTCCCCATCCTCATTCGTCAACTTCACGGGGCGGTGCACGCAGCCAACACGGACGGCGAACGTGCAGCTATCTACACCCTCTTGTCGGGTGCATACGTCACTGCCGAGCGACTTTGCAGGCGATTTGGGTACATGACGCTTACGACGCCAACCCTCGATCGACTGGAATACTTCGCCTCGCGCGCTGATGATCCACTGTACGCGTCGCAGGCTCTCGTGAAGCGTTGCCGTGCCCTCATGTATGTCGGTTCATACGACGTAGGGCTGTCCCTCGTAGAGCGTGGACTCGACTCCATTGAGGGCAGCAGTGAATCAGCGTTGGCTGTACGGGGACATGGACACCTCGCGGGGGCAATTGCAGCGGCTCGTGCTCGGAACCCTGTCCTAGCGCGAGAACATGTCGCGGAGGCTCGCAGCATCGCCGAGCACGTCACGGGGGAATCGGATGCTTACGGCACGCTCTTTGGTCGCGCCAATGTAGGCATTCACGCGTGTGCGGTTGAACTCGAAGCTGGTGATCCTGCCATCGCAGCTCGTGAGGGAACAGTGCTACGTCTACCGGCATCGATCGCTCCGCCGCGGGCTGGGCACCACTACCAGGACGTAGCCCGCGCGTGGTTGCTCTCTGGAGAACCGGGGAAGGCACTGGAGGCACTTAACAAGGCCCGGAAGGCGGCACCGCAACAGACGCGTCTGCATCCCGGCGTCAGGGAGACCGCGCGTGGTATCGCGCTCGCTGAACGTCGGAAGTCTGACTCTGTTGCGAACTTCGTTGCTTGGCTGGGTCCGAGTGTTTGACTGGGCCAGAACGGAGGCTCTTGCTCGTTCGGCCGGTGCGGCGCTGAGACTGAGACGGGACGCCCCCGAAGTGATCAAGGGCGTCCCGCTGCGGCTGGCTCGTGCTGGCCGTCTCCCGCTCGTGCTGACTTGGTGCTGACTTGGCTCCGGTAGGGTGCCTCCCACCCAGGTCAAACGCGGTGTACTAGACGTTCCGGTTCAACGTCTGATGACCGCTGGCGCCGGGCTGGTGGCGGCCCGGCGTTGACGCATTGACGTAATGATTGCGTCAATCTATCTTGGGGTGTGCTGTTCCCCACGCCTGCCCTCAACGCTGACGATCAGCGCGTTCTCGGCGAGATCGAGAGCCTGCGCAGTTCGTTGCGTCAACAGGTCCGGAACACCCCGGCGAAGTGGGCCGAAGGGCTGCGCAAGTTCCTGACCGCCGATGCGGTGGCGGCCTCCAACTTGATCGAGGGCTTCAAGGTGTCCACGGTCGACGTCGAGGACCTCCTGGTGGGTGAGCGGGACGTCGATGTCTCCGAGGAGAATCGCGACGAGACGCTCGCCTACCAGCGGATGATGACCTACATCCAGACGCTGCATGATTTCGCGGACTTCCGTTACGAGAAGGAACTGCTGAACGCGCTTCACTGGATGCTGCAGGGACATCGGAACACCCCGTGGAAGCCGGCCGGGCAATGGCGGCTCAGTGCGGTGTACGTGACGGATGCCCGTGACCCCAGCATTGCTGTCTACACGGCCCCGGACGCGGTCGACCTGCCCTCGTTGATGAGCGAACTGGTCGACTGGCTGAACGCGGATGATGACGACCATCCACTGGTGCGGGCCGCCATGGCACATCTGCACCTCGTCTCGATCCACCCGTGGGCAGACGGAAACGGCCGCATGTCTCGGTCCCTCCAGACCCTCATGATCGCGAGAGAAGGGGAGCTGGCGCCGGAGTTCTCCTCGATCGAGGCTTGGCTCGGGCGACCGGGCAACACCTGGGAGTACTACCGCGAACTGCAGAACCGAGGCGCTACCTACCATCCGGACCAGGACGTGTCCGGCTGGATCCGGTTCAACCTCACCGCTTATCACCAGCAGGCGCAGACCGTGCGCAGTCGATTGGACCGTTCGAGCCAGGTGTGGATCCTGCTCGGTGAGTTCGCCGATTCCCGTGGACTGGACGAGCGGGTCACGTCGGCGCTGCACGACGTGGCGATGTCGGGGCGGGTGCGCAGAACTCGTTACGAGCGAGCCGAGGGCTTGGGGCTGCAGCGGGCGCAACGCGACCTGCGGGACCTGGTGACGGCCGGGATCCTGACACCGGTCGGCCGCACCCGTGCCCGTTTCTACACAGTCGGTCCTGCCTTTCCGGGAACAGCCCTGGAAATGGCCCGGACGCCGTTGACGTTGGTCGATCCGTACAAGCGGTGACGTGGTGGAGTTCCGGTTCAACGTCTGAGCCCGGCGCGTTCGCGCTGGTCAAGGCGCTGACGTGTGGGCCGCTGACACATGGGTAGCCAGGAGCAGCCGGGCGGGTGGCAAGCCTCTGGTGAGTCAAGTGAACGAGGATCCGAAGTGGGCGAAGATCAGCAGGAAGTCGACGCCGAGGTAGCGGCGTCCTCGGCGATCGCACGTGATCAAGCCGACGAGTGGCAACGCTTGATGCACCGGGAAGATGTCAACGACGAGCGCGGTCTTCGACTGAGCGCCCGAGAGGCCGACCAAGCCCGTCGGATCCGAGCGGCCGGCAAGCGTGACCACCTGGCCGACGAGCGCGACGGGATGGCCGACCGGCGCGACCAAGCCGCCGACGAACGCGATCGAGCAGCCGATACCCGCGATCGAACCGCCGACGAGCGCGACCGGCTTTCCGACGTGCGGGAAAGCCTGGCCGATCAACGAGAAATCGACTCCGAGACCAGGCCAGGAGGATCCGACCCCTGGTGAGAGCTGACGGACGGTCTGCCAGCGTCGTCGCCGCGAAGGTAGCGGGCAAGGCCGCACGGAGGGCAAGGACTACGTCATGACCGACGGCGACGTGGTCGAGTTCCGGGTCACCGTCTGACCGCTTCTGCTCCGCGACGGCCGCCACGCACTCCGCGTGGCGGCCGTTGTCACCTCCGGTCAGCCGACGCTGTTCCGGACCGCGGACGGGCGGGTGTGCGGCGTTCCAGCAGCCAGTCCGTGAGCAGCAGCAGGAGCAGGGGGCTGAGCCAGACACCGATGCTCGCCGCGCTGAACGTCATCAGCTCCGCGCTGCCGTCGAAGGTGGTGTCGATCTGGGGTATGAGCACGATCGTGGCCACCACGGTGATCACCCGGCTCAGGACGATCGACATGGTCAGCGCGAAACTGCGGGCCATCCACCTGCGGTGGTCGCCGAAGCGGCGTTGCCGCGCCATCCGCAGCCCGAAGATCGTGACCGTGATCCACAGCGCCGAGCCCACGAGGTTGGCCATCCGCACGGAGGGGCCCCCTGCGGTGTGCCAGCCGATGTACAGGCCGAGCAGTCCGGCGGGCAGCACGCCTGCGAAGACGTAGACCCGGCCGGTGATCCGGTGCCCGCGCCGGTAGCGCGTGCGGAACGCGGGCCAGATCTGGAAGCACGCGGTGACCATCGCGACCATGCCGCAGAGGACGTGCGCCACGAGCAGCGGGTAGTACAGCTCGTCGCCCGGTGGAGGGGCCAGGCGGGAGAAGGCCGGGTCGAAGGTCAAGTACGGCGGCACGGAGAAGGCCAGGAAAGCCGATGCCACCAGCATCAGCGGTGCGATCCACGGGCGGCGCCACCAGGTCTGCGCGGGTTGAGGGCGCACTTTCGTCGAGGTCATGGCGATCCATTCGCGATGGGCAACAACTACGTAGACCATACATAAAAACGTATGCCATACATAGTTTTAGGATGGGCAGGACGACGAGGACGGGATGGCGGATGACGACACGTGACGGCAAAGGCCCGGATCTGCAGCGCAGCCTCGCGCTGCTGTGGGCCGGGCGGTCACGGGGCAAGCGCGGGCCACGTCCGCGGCTCACCGCGGAGCAGATCGCGGACGCCGCGATCCGGATCGCGGACGCCGACGGCCTGGACGCGCTGTCCATGCAGCGGATCGCCACCGATCTCGGCTGCGCGCCGATGTCGATCTACAACCACATCCCGAGCAAGGACCTGCTCCTGGAGGTGGCGGCGGACGTCGCGGCCGGGAAACCACCCGGCCTGGACAGTCCGGAGGACTTCCGCGACTCGGTCCGGCACTGGGTCGGCGCGCTGTGGGCAGGTTTCGAGACCCACCCCTGGCTCCTGCGCATCCCGCTCGACCACACGCCGATCGGCCCCAACCAACTCGCCTGGCTCGACCGCCTGCTGCAACCCCTGCTGAAGATCGGGTTGGCGGCGGGCGAGGCACGGGCGGCCGCGCTGCACCTGACCGCGGTCGTGCGCGGCACCGCGCAGATCAGCATGGACCTGAAGAGCGCGCACAAGCTCCACACCGGGCGCCCGCACACCGAAATCGAACTGGCGCAGGCCTTGGCCGAACTCATCGACCCGAACGACTACCCGGCGTTGGCCGCGGTCCACGCCGCCGAAGCCGCCGGCGACCAGCCCGAATACGACCAGCACGGAAGCAATGCGCTGCCTGCCGAACTCAGCTTCGGCGTGGATCGGTTCCTGGACGGCATCGAGGCCTGGGCAGCGGCGAAGGCTCGCGACTGAGCCCCGCCGAAACGAAAAGATCACCACGGTGATGGACAGGTATGACCGCCGACACCCAGTCAGGCTTGCTACCCGCCCGAGCCGCCGATGGACGGATCATGTTCGGTCACGTGGTGGTGTGCCGTGCGGCCGGTGAGGTGGCCGTCGCGCACCTCAGCGTGGACGGCGTGACCACGTGGCCGACGGGCGTGACGGGATGGCCGACCGGCGCGACCAAGCGGCCGATACCCGTGATCGAACGGCCGACGAGCGCGACCGGCTTTCCGACGTGCGGGGAAGCCTGGCCGATCAGCGGGAGATCGACTCCGAGATCAGACCAGGAGCATCCGACCGCTGGTGAGAGCTGACAGAGGGCCTGCCGGCTGGGACGTGGCCACCAAGAGGTCTGGTTCTGGCCGATTGCGTGCGTCAAGGCGGATCGTCATCTCCCGTTCCACCTCGACGCCGTCCGGCACCTGATCCATGAGTGCCGTGGTCAAGGCGGTGACAAGCCTGCCGTGCCAGGAGCGTTGTGGCGACAACATGAAGACGAGCGCTCCGTTGATCAGTTCGGTGTGGTGTGGCGCCTCATGGAGGCGGTCCAGATCCTCCGCGAACCAGCCTTCCGCGCGGGGAGGGCGCATCCAGTCGGGTAGTGCGGTCATGCGATCACGGTAACGGGCTCTGGAATTCACGTCCGCTCCAACCGCATCGCGGCGCGGCTGCCGGGTTCGCGGCGATCCGATCTGTCAGCCAAGCCTCGGCGCTACGGCTGATACGTGAGTTCGCTTCGGGTCTGGCGAAACGAAAAGATCACGGCTGCGATGGACAGGGCATGACCGCCGACACCCAGCCTGGCCTGTTACCCGCCCGAGCCGCCGATGGACGGATCATGATCGGTCACGTGGTGGTGTGCCGTGCGGCCGGTGAGGTGGCCGTCGCGCACCTCAGCGTGGACGGCGTGACCACCGGTGAGTGGGTGGCGCCCGTCGGGGAGTCGCTGCTGGAGCACTGTGCCGGGCGGGCGTTTCTGGTGTGGGACGCGGCCGAGGCCCTTGCCGTGGTGCGGGAGTGGGAACTGGCCGCTGGGCGTACTGGCGTGAACCTGGTGACGGTGTTGTTGCCCGAGGTGCTGGCCGAGGTGGCCGCCGCGCGGCAGGGGTATGCCGAGGTGGTTGCGGCGCAGCAGGCCGCGCGGTTGGAGTCCGGGGACCTTCGCTGGCCGGTTCGGCTGCCCGATCCGTTGCCCGTGAGCCTGGAAGACCTGCGGCGGCGGGCTCGGTTCGTGGTGCCCGCGGGGGTGTCCGAGGCGGTGGCTCACGCTCAGCTGCTCTGCGGGCTCGGTGAGTGGGTGGTGCGGCGGTGGCAGGAGAACGCCGTGGCGCTGGAGCGGCGGGAGTGCCTGCGGGCGCGGTTCGGGGAGCCATCCCTGCTCCATCCGAGTTGGGAGGAGCGGTTGGCCGACGCCTGCGCCTGATCGTCGGGATGATCGACGGCATGGCATCCGTGGAGCGGGACCCGCACGTCGACGAGTGGCTTCGGGGACGGGAAATGGCTGAACTGCTGGCCAAGACCAACCAGCTGGTCGCGCTTCAACTCGCCGTCGGCCGCGAGCAGCCGGACGAGGTGCCTGCACCGATCATGCAGCGGTGGCACTGGCTGTTGGCGGTGACCCGGCGGACCGCCAACCAGTCCGAGCCCGCGTTCATCGAGCAGGCCCGCAGGCAGGGGTGGTCGTGGGAGCGGATCGCGCAGGTGCTGGGGCTGCCCGACGCCGCAGCGGCCGAGCAGCGGCTCGACGTGCTCGCCGCCGAACTGCACCGCACCCACCCCGGCAACCTGCCGCAGCCGTGGCTCGGGCGAGAACCGGACGAAGTGTGACCTGAACGACCAAAAAAGGGCTGCCCCGCACGTGGCGGGACAGCCCTGGAAGGTTGTGTCAGTGCAGCTGGTGACGGCCGCGTGCGGCCAGTGCCAGCACGCCGCCAGCCGTGAACAGCATTCCGACAGCGGCGACGAGCGCCACCACGATGTCCGTGGTCATGATTCTCCCCGTGGTTGTGGACTCCCACCTGTCATGACGTACGGGTACCCCGTTTTTGCTCCCTGAGTCGCCTACTTCACACTGGAAATATCACCGACCCGAGGAGGCACCGCGTGAATCCGCGCGCCGTGGAAGCTCGCGTGCTCGCTGTCGCGCCGTGGCTGCTGGGGTTGTCCCTGCTGGGGCAGCTGACGATGGTCGCGTTCCAGACGCAGATGACCATGATCGACCTGATGGTCTACCGGAACGGATCTCCCGAGATCTTCACCGGCCTGCTCTACGACTGGCGGCTGAGCGAGTTCTCGGACAAGTTCGCGCTGCCGTTCACGTACCCGCCGTTCTCGGCGTTCGTGTTCCTGCCGCTGTCGTGGATCCCGTGGGGCGTGGCGCGCTGGTTCTGGCAGATCCTGTGCCTCGCGTGCCTGTACTGGCTGATCCGCACAGCGCTGAAGATGATCGACGCGGAGCACCTCGGCAGGCGGGCGATGCTGTGGACGGCGCTGGCGATCTGGGTCGAGCCGGTGCGGACGACCCTCAACTACGGCCAGATCAACCTGCTGCTGGCGGCCGTGCTCCTCGCCACGATGGCGAGCTCACGCCCGTGGGTCGCGGGCTTCGGCGTGGGGTTGACCGCCGGGATCAAGCTGACGCCCGCGGTGTCCGGCGTGTACTTCCTGGGCGCGAAGCGGTTCGCGGCGGTGATCTGGTCGGTCGTGGCGTTCGGGCTGACCGTCGGCTTCGGGTTCCTGATCGCGCCGCAGCTGTCGAGCCAGTACTGGTTCCACCTGCTCGGCGACGCCACGCGGATCGGGCCGGTCGGGTCGTCGATCAACCAGTCGCTGCGCGGGGCGCTGTCGCGGACGGTCGGCTACGACGTGCAGAGCGGGCCGATCTACCTGGTCGCGGTGGCCGTCGCGGTGGTGCTCATGGTGTGGGCGCTGCGCGAGGCGCTCAAGGCCAAGCAGACCTTGGCCGCGATCGTCGTAGTGCAGGTGTTCGGGCTGCTGGTGTCGCCGATCTCGTGGAGCCACCACTGGGTGTGGGCGATGCCCGCCCTGATGTGGCTGCTGTACGGCCCGGCGAACCGCCACCGGCTGGTCAACGCCACCGCGATCGTCTGGGTGGTGTCGATCGGCAGCTTCCTGATCTCGTTCCTGCTCATCTGGCAGGACTCCATCTGGACCATCCCGCGCCCCTGGTGGGAGTCGCTGCTCGGCTGGGTCTACCCGGCCGCGGGCCTGCTGACGCTGGTCGCCATCGCGGTCGGCCTGCGGGCCAGGGAGCCGGACCCTCAGACCGAGGAGATCAGCAGCCCGGAGTCCGAACCGCAGCCTGCTGACCAGCGGTGACGTAGCCGCGAACGGTCAGCCGATGGCCTCGATGACGCCGTCGATCTCGTTCGCGAGCGTGATGTCGAGCGACGTGACGCCGCCCTTGGAGTGCGTGCTGACCCGGAACGTGAGGGTGCGCCAGCGGATGTCGATGTCCGGGTGGTGGTCGTTGTTCTCGGCGATCTCGGCGATGCGGTTCACCACCTGGATGGCCTGCGGGAAGCTCTCCAGCTCCACGATCCGGGTCAGCGAGTCGTCCTGCGCGCTCCAGTGCGGCAGGGTCCGCAGCGCTTCGGTCACCTGGTCGTCGGTCATCAGTTCGGCCATCACCTGATGGTGCCACCGAGTCGCGTACGCTGCCGCTTACCACGGGAGTCCGGTACTGCGCCGGGCTGAGAGGAAGGCGCGCGAGCCTTCGACCGTCCAACCTGATCCGGATCATGCCGGTGTAGGGAGAGACCTGATGCTTCGCCGAGTTCTGACCGCAGCCGCCTGCCTGTCGCTGGTCGCGGGGTGTTCGCTGAGCGGTGGCGGCTCGTCGGCGCCCGCCGCGGGCGATCACGTCGTCACGCTCGTGACGCACGACTCGTTCGTCGCCAAGCAGGAGACGCTGGACGCCTTCAAGGCCTCGTCCGGCATCACGATCAAGCAGGTCGCCAGCGGTGACGCGGGCGCGCTGACCAACAAGCTGGTGCTCACCAAGTCCAACCCGATCGGCGACATCGCGTTCGGCGTCGACTCCACGTTCGCGTCGCGGGCGCTGTCCGAGGGCGTGTTCGCCGAGTACGCGAGCCCCGAGGCGACCAAGGGCGCACAGCGCTACCAGGTCGACGGCAGCAACGAGTTGCACGCCGTCGACGTCGGCGACGTGTGCCTGAACGTCGACATCGCCGGGCTCGCCGCGAAGGGCGTGCCGGAGCCGACGTCGTACGACGACCTGCTCGACCCGAAGTACCGGGACCTGCTGGTGGTCGAGGACCCGGCGACGTCGTCGCCCGGTCTCGCGTTCCTGCTCGGCACGATCGGCAAGTACGGCCCGACGAGCTGGACCGAGTACTGGACCAAGCTCAAGGCCAACGGCGTCAAGGTTGTCAGCGGCTGGGAAGAGGCCTACAACCAGGACTTCTCCGGCTCGGCGGGCAAGGGGCCGCGGCCGATCGTGGTGTCCTACGCGTCCTCGCCGTCCGCCGAGATCGGCGACGACGGGAACCCGCGCACCAAGGCCGTGCTCGACACCTGCTACCGCCAGGTCGAGTACGCGGGCGTCCTGGCAGGTGCGAAGAACCCCGACGACGCCAAGAAGGTGCTGGACTTCCTGCTCTCCGAGCAGTTCCAGGCCGACGTGCCCGAGCAGATGTACGTCTACCCGTCGCGCGAGGGCGTGAAGCTGCCCGAGTCGTGGA
The DNA here is from genome assembly GCA_039922235.1 of Umezawaea sp. Classification (GTDB taxonomy): domain Bacteria; phylum Actinomycetota; class Actinomycetes; order Mycobacteriales; family Pseudonocardiaceae; genus Umezawaea. The sequence goes on along the minus strand of JBDSAJ010000311.1, from coordinate 4,822 downwards.
CGAAGGCCGCGCCGCTGCCCACGTCGTCGCAGACGCTGCCCGCCGACCAGGTCAGCGCCAACCGTGAGCAGTGGGTGCAGCAGTGGCGCACGCTCGTAGTGGGCTGAGCTGGGCGTTCGCCGCTCTGGTCCCACTGCTGTTCCTCGGGGTCTTCTTCGCCTGGCCGGTGCTGGCGATCGTGCACCTCGGGCTGCGCGACGGCGGGGTCGGCGAGGTGCTGGCCGCCGCCTCGACGTGGGAACTGGTCGGGTTCACCCTCGGGCAGGCCGCGGCGTCCACGGTGTTGGCGCTGGTCACGGGCCTGCCGGTCGCGTTCCTGCTGGCCCGCTGCAAGGTCGTGGGCACGGGGTTCGTGCGGGCCGCGGTGATGGTGCCGTTCGTGCTGCCGACCGTGGTGGTCGGGCTGGCGTTCCGGGCGCTGTGGCCGGACGGCGGGGTGCTGCCGATCGTGCTGGCCAACGCGTTCTTCAACGTCGCCGTGGTGGCGCGGACCGTCGGCGGGCTGTGGGCGCACACCGACCGCCGCGCCGAGGACGCCGCCCGCGCGCTGGGCGCGTCCCGGCCGCGGGCGTTCGCGTCCGTGGTGCTGCCCGCGCTGCTGCCCGCCATCGGCTCGGCGGCCTCAGTGGTGTTCCTGTTCTGCGCCACCAGCTTCGGGGTCGTGCTGGTGCTCGGCGGCGCGCGCTACCGGACCCTGGAGACCGAGATCTACCTGCGCACGGTCGAGCTGTTCGACCTGTCCGGCGCCGCCGCGCTGTCGCTGCTCCAGTTCGCCGCCGTGCTCGCCGTGCTGTTGCTCGGCGGGTTGGCGCGCAGGCGTCGGGAGACCGCGCTGGCGCTGCGCGATCACGCCGAGGTGGTGCGGAAGCCGACCGGTGGCGAGTGGAGCGTGGTCGCGGTGGCGTTCGCGGTCGTGCTCACGCTGTTGGTGCCCGTGGTCGGCCTGGTCGTGCGTTCACTGTCCACAGTGGACGGTTGGAGCCTGGCCGGGTACCGGGCGCTGACCGGCACGGGGGAGCGCGGCACGCTGGCGGTGTCCGGGGTCGACGCGGCGCTGAACTCGCTGCGCACGGCCACCGACGCGACCCTGCTGGCGTTGACGATCGGCGTGTTCTCCGCCGTCGTGCTGGTCGGGTTGCGCCGCGGCCGAACGCCGTGGGGAATCGGCGAAGCGCTGGACACGGCGCTGATGCTGCCGCTGGGCGTGTCCGCCGTGACGGTCGGCTTCGGCTACCTGATCACGATGGACGCGCTGCCCGGCGACCTGCGCACGTCACCCGCGCTGGTCCCGCTGGCGCAGGCGCTCGTCGTGACGCCGCTGATCGTGCGGATCGTGCTGCCGGTGCTGCGCGCGGTCGACGAACGGCTGCGGCAGGCCGCCGCGACGCTCGGCGCGAGCCCGTGGCGGGTGTGGCGCGAGGTCGACCTGCCGCTGGCGGGCCGGTCGCTGGTCGCCGCCGCAGGGTTCGGGTTCGTGGTGGCGCTGGGCGAGTTCGGCGCGACCAGCTTCCTGGCCAGGCCGGACGCGCCGACGCTGCCGATCGTGATCGCCCGGCTGATGTCCCGGCCCGGCCAGCTCAACAGCCAGATGGCCTACGCCGCGTGCGCGATGCTGATGGTCGTCACCGTCGCCGCGGTGCTGCTGATCGAGAAGCTGCGCGTGCCCAGCAGTGGGGAGTTCTGATGTCGTTGCGGCTGACCGGGGTCGGCGTCCGCTACGGCGACGTCGCGGCGGTGTCCGATGTGGACCTGACCGTCGCGGACGGGGAGGTGGTCGCACTGCTCGGCCCGTCCGGCTGCGGCAAGTCGACCCTGCTGCGTGCGGTCGCGGGCCTGGAACGGCCCAGCGACGGCACGGTGGCGTGGGACGACGAGGACCTGGCGGGCGTTCCGGTGCACCGCAGGGGCTTCGGGCTGGTGTTCCAGGACGGGCAGCTGTTCCCGCACCGCGACGTGGCGGGCAACGTGGCGTTCGGGATGCGCATGCACGGCGTGGAGACCGAGGCGCGGCACAAGCGCGTCGCCGAACTCCTCGAACTGGTCGGCCTCGGCGGCTACCAGAAGCGGAAGGTCACCGAGCTGTCCGGCGGCGAGCAGCAGCGCGTCGCCCTCGCGCGGGCACTGGCACCCCGGCCTCGGTTGCTCCTGCTCGACGAACCGCTGTCGGCCCTGGACCGGGCCCTGCGCGAGCAACTGGCCGTCGACCTCGCCCGCCTGCTGCGCGAAGCCGGCGCCACGGCGCTCGTCGTCACGCACGACCACGACGAGGCGTTCACGCTCGCCGACCGGGTCGCCGTCATGCGTGCCGGCCGCATCCGCCAGGTCGGGCCGCCCACCGAGGTGTGGCGGTCGCCGGTCGACGTGGACACGGCGAAGTTCCTCGGGTGCGGCAAGGTCCTGCCCGCCGACGTGGCGCTCGACCTGCTCGGCATCACCGTCGCGGGCCGGGTCGGCCTGCGCTCCACGGCGCTGCGCGTCTCGCCGGCGGGTGAGCTGGAGGGCGTGGTCCAGGAACGGGTGCACCGCCGCGACCACGTGCGCCTGCTGGTGACCGTCCGGGGCGAGGAGTTCGAGGCCGTGGCCCCGATCGCCGAGCCCCCAGCGCTCGGCGACCGGGTGCGCCTCTCCGTCGACCCGGACGGGCTAGCCGTCCTTGGTGACCAGGCGGATGGCGGCGAGTGACAGGCCGATCAGCAGGTAACACGCGGCGAGGCCGGTGCTGTTCCACAGGCCGTCCGTGGGCAGCGGGTCGCGCATCACGTCGGCCAGGCCGCTCCACGCCGAGGTGATCAGGTAGGGCTGGAGCCAGTCCAGCGCGCTGAACGCGCCGAGCACGGCGAACACGATGATCCCGGCCATGGTCGCGGCCATCACGACCAGCGGGTGCTCGGTGCACGCGGAGATCGCCAGCGCCACAGCGGCGACGGCCCACATCTGGAACGTCACCAGCAGGATCGTGAGCACGATCCGGCCGAGTGCGGCGCCGGTCGACAGCGTCGTGCCGGACACCGTGAGCATCCCGTCCATGCCGAACAGGACCACGCCGGTGATCGAGCCGACCACGGCCATCAGCGTCACCGCGAACAGCGACATGACCGCGATGCCGAACGACTTGATGCCCAGCAGCCTGATCCGGCCGACCGGCGCGACCATCAGGCCGCGCAGGGTGCCGCTGTTCGCCTCGCCCGCGAGGCCGTCGGCCGCCCAGATGGCGCCGACCAGGGGCAGCAGCAACGGCAGCGACAGGAACAGGGTGAAGATCGGCAGCACCAGGCCGTTGCCCGCGATGATCGCCGCGAGGCCCGGACCGGCGGGGCCCTGCGTGTTGTCGACCGCGAACCACAGGCCGATGCCCGCCAGGATCGGGACCAAGCACAGCAGCCCCAACCCGATCACCGTGCGCGGGAGGCGCAGGATCCACCGCAGCTCCGAGCGCAGCTGCCGGGTCAACGGGGCGCGCGTGGCGACTGCCGTGGTCATCGTGCCCCCTCAATGGTGTCCACACTGGACAGGTGGTCGGACTCCTCGGCCTCGGTGAGCCGGGCGAACAGCTCCTCCAGGCCGGTCCGCTGGCGCACGGCCTCGTGGATCTCCACGCCCGCCTGGACCAGCGTCTGGAAGACCGCGGGAGCGGTCGTGCCGATCAGCTCGACCCGCACGCCCTCCTCGACCGGGCGGGCCGAGATGCGGGCCGTGCGGAGCGCGGTGAGCGCGGTGTCCACATCGGCCGTCGTCACCTGGAGCGCCGTGCTGTCCGACTGGAGCAGCTCGTCCAGTTCCCCTTGCGCCACAACGGTTCCCCGGTGCAGCACGGCCACGTGCGTGCACGTCGCCTCGATCTCGCTGAGCAGGTGCGAGGAGACCAGCACCGTGCTGCCCGCCGCGTGCAGGTCGTTGATGACCTTGCGCACCTCGCGCGTGCCCGCCGGGTCCAGCCCGTTCGTCGGCTCGTCCAGCACGATCAGCCTGCGCGGCACCAGCAGCGCCGCCGCGAGCCCGAGCCGCTGCTTCATGCCCAGCGAATACCCGCGGTACCGCCGGTGCGCGGCCTGCGCCAGCCCGACCCGCTCCAGCGCGTCCTCCACCGACTGCTTGATCAACCCCGTCGCCAGCAGCGGCTCGAACGCCGCCGCCCGCCGCAGGTTCTCCCGGCCCGACAGGAACGGGTGGAACCCCGGCCCCTCGACCAGCGCACCCACGTGCGGCAACGAGTCCGCCGCCCCGTCGGGCAGCGCCCGGCCGAGCAGCTCCACGGTGCCTTCGGTCGGCCGCACCAGGCCGAGCAGCATCCGGATCGTCGTGGTCTTGCCCGACCCGTTCGGCCCGAGCATCCCCAGCACGGCGCCCTCGGGCAGGTCCAGGTCGACCCGGTCCACGGCCACCGTGCTGCCGTACGTCTTGCGCAGTCCCCGCGTGCGAGCGGCGAGGACCGGGGTGGAGCCCGCCGGAGCGGACCCCACCCGTGCGCTGGTCGAAGTGGTCACTTCACCTGGCCGATCGCCTCGATCAGCACCTGCTCCGGCACGGCGCCGAGCGCGATGCGCCCGTCGTCGGCCAGCAGGACGCTGCCGATCTTGCTGCTGATCAGCGTTCCGCTGCCCCACGAGCCGCTGACCTGCTTGCCCAGCTGCTTCAGCAGGTCCTGCGGGTTGCCCTGGTCGCCACCGGGGCCACGCCGCTGGGGCTGGTCCTCGGCGGGCAACTGCATGCCCGAGAGGGCCTCGGTGGGGGTCTTCGCGACGAGCACGGTGTCCCAGCCGTCACCGATGACCTGCGGTGACGCCTCGCCCAGCGCCTTCTCGGCGTCGGCCTTGTCCTGGTC
>JBDSAJ010000310.1:0-3631 GCA_039922235.1 Umezawaea sp. | reverse complement strand
CGCGATGTCGATCCGCATGATCCGGCTGGTGGCGACCCGTGCCACGTACCGCACCTGGTCGCCGTCGAGCACGGCCATCGACACCGACTCGCCGACCTCGGTCGCCAGCGCCTTGAGGTGCGGCTGGGCGATGTCGGCCAACGTGAGCGAGGACAGCCGCGAGTACCCCAGGTCCAGCACGGTCGGCCGCAGGGCGAACAGCCTGCCGTCGCTCTCGGCGTACCCGGTGTCCCGCAGCACGAGCAGTGCCCGCCGGGCCGTGGCGCGGGGGAGCCCGCTCGCCGCGGCGGCCGCCGAGATCGTCAGGCCGCCCGGCGCGAAGCGGAACGCCTTCAGCACGGCGATCCCGCGCGCCAGCGTCTCCAGGAACTCCATGCCCAGCTCGTCCTTCGTCGACCGCAGTTCGTCGGCGCTCGGCACGGCCCGCTCGGCCGACGTGCCCGGCCGCCGGAGCGCGGCCTCCATGTCCCACACGGCTTTCCGCAGCGCGGGCAGCACGGTGTCCGGGAACGTCTTCGCGGTGTGCCTGCTGGTGTGGCTGAGCACGCTCACCGCCGCGACCGGCCGTCCATCGGGGTCGTGCACGGGGGCGGCGATGGCCAGCAGGCCGGGCTCGACCCACTGGTCGTCCAGCGACCAGCCCTCCAGCGCGGCCTCGGCGACCCGTGCGCGGAACTCGGCCTCGCGGTTCGGCGCCGCGTCGGCCAGCGTCGGCACCGCGGGGAACCCGGCGTCCAGCGGGTCGGCGGTCCGGTGGTCGCGCCACAGCTCGTAGCGGTCCTCGTCCCACGTCGTGGCCAGCACGACGCCCGCGGCACTGCGGTCGTCGGGCAGCAGACCGCCGACGTGGAACGCCAGGTACATGGCCCGCCGCCGGGTCGACTGGGCGATCAGCCGCGCCCCATCGGCGTCCGGCACGGCCAGCGACACCGACTCGTCCAGCTCGTCCGCGAGCCGCGTCACCAGCGGGGCCAGCGGGGTGACGAGCCCGCACGACGCGAGGTAGGCGTTACCCAGCTCCATCGCGCGCGGCGCGAGCAGCAGGTCCTGGCCCTCGGCGCGCAGGAAACCCAGGTGCAGCAGGGTCGCGGTGATCCGGTCCACTGTGGACCGGGCGAGCCCAGTGGCCTTGGTGAGGTCGACCCGGCGCATCCGGGGCTCCGGGTCGGCGGCGACGGCGTGCAGCACGGCGAGGCCCCGTTCGAACGGGCCCGCGGTGTCCTCGGCCGCTTCCCGCACGTCACGCCCCGTCTCTTGAGGACCGGACCGGGTGGTCGCGGTGCTCCCAACATCGTAGTTGTGCGCCTCTTGACGCATCCGGGTTGCCGGGATCACACTCCGGTTCAAATTTAGCGAACTAAATTTCGTTTGGCGAACACAAGCGCTCATCAGGCCGAAGGAGTCCTCCCATGAGCAGCCCCGCGCTCACCCGTGCCGACATCACCCGGCACGCGGCCTGCGAGTTCGTGTTGACGACCGCCCTGATCCTCGTGGTGGTGAGCCTCGTGCGGTGGCTCGCACATCCCGCCTCCCCACTGGCCATAACGAGCCCGACCGCGCTGTTCGCCGTCGCCGGCGCACTGGTGGCGGTGCTGATCGCCGCGCTGATGTACAGCCCGCTCGGCGCTCGCTCGGGCGGCCACATGCACCCCGGCGTCACGCTGTTCGTCTGGCTGGGCGGCGGCCTCCCCGGCGCGGCGGTCGTGCCGTACGTGGCCGCGCAGCTAGCCGGGTCCGTCGCGGGCGCGGGGCTCGCCCGGCTCGTGTGGGGACCGGCCGTCGGGCAGGTCGGCTACGCGGCCGTCGGCTCCGGGCTGGGCGACGTCGCCCTGTTCCTGGTCGAGGCGCTGCCGGTCGCACTGATCTTCGTCGTGGTGTCGTTCTTCCTGGCTCGCCCCGGAACCGCGAAGTTCGTGCCGGTCGTCATCGGCGTCGGCGTCGGGCTGACGGTCGCGTTCCTCGCGTCGGTCAGCGGGGCATCGGTGAACCCGGCCCGACAACTCGGCCCAGCGCTGTTCGCCGGCCGGTACGGTGACTTGTGGATCTACTTGACCGCGCCCGTGCTGGCGCCCGTGGTCGTCGCGTTGGTCCTGCGCGCCCTGCGGAAGTCGGTTGCACCGTCCGAGGTCTGAGCACATTTTTCGCCATTTCGTTCGAATTCGAAATAGCCAAGGAGCTGGTTCCGTGACCATCACCCGCGAACTGTTCATCAACGGCGACCACGTGCCCGCGCTGGACGGGCGGACCACGCAGGACCTCAACCCCTACACCGGCGAGGTCTACGCCACGGTCGCCGCGGGCGGGGCCGCCGACGTCCGCCGCGCGGTCGACGCCGCCGAGGCCGCGTTCCCGGCGTGGGCCGCGCTGTCCCCGTCGGCCCGCAGGCGGATCTTCCTGAAGGCGGCGGACATCCTGGAGTCCCGCGTCGCCGAGGTGATCGAGGTCATGGGGGGCGAGGTGGGCGCGGTCGCGGGCTGGGGCGGCTTCAACACCATGCTCGCCACGAAGATGCTGCAAGAGGCCGCCGCCGGGATCTCCCAGTCGATCGGCGAGGTGCTCACCACCGACACCGGCGAGCAGTTGTCCCTCGCGCTGCGCGAGCCGCTCGGCGTCGTGGGCGCGTTCTCGCCGTGGAACGCGCCGCTGATCCTGAGCGCCCGCGCCGTGGCGATGCCGCTGGCCGTGGGCAACACCGTCGTCCTCAAGCCGAGCGAGAACGCGCCGATCGCGTGCGGCCTGTTCATCGCCGACGTGCTGCACGAGGCAGGGCTCCCTGCGGGCGTGCTCAACGTCGTGACCAACGCCCGCGAGGACGCGGGAGCCGTGGCCGAGGCGCTGATCTCGGACAAGCGGGTGCGGATGGTCAACTTCACCGGCTCGACGAACGTCGGCCGGATCATCGGCACCACCGCGGCGCAGCACCTCAAGCCCGCCGTGCTGGAACTCGGCGGCAAGAACGCCGTGCTGGTGCTGGACGACGCCGACGTCGACTACGCCGTGAACGCGGTGGTGTTCGGCGGCTTCTACAACGTGGGCCAGATCTGCATGTCCGCCGACCGGGTCCTCGTGCACAGCTCCATCGTCGAGGAGTTCACCGAGAAGCTCGTCGCGAAGGTCGCGGGGCTGCCGCAGGGCGACCCGACCGATCCGGGAACGGTCCTCGGTCCGATGATCGACGACCGCTCCGCGAAGCGGATGGCCGAACTCGTCCAGGACGCGGTCGCGAACGGCGCGCGGATCCGGACGGGTGGCGGCGACCCGGACGGCTCCAGCTACCCGGCGACGGTCCTCGACCAGGTGCGGCCGGAGATGCGGGTCTACCACGAGGAGATCTTCGGGCCCGTCGTCACGGTCATCGCGGTCGAGACCGACGAGGAGGCCGTCGCGATCGCCAACGACACCGACTACGGCCTCACCGCAGGCGTGCTGACGGAGGACACCCGGCGCGGTCTCGCCATCGCCCGCAAGCTGCGCACGGGCATCGTCCACGTCAACAACCAGACCGTCGACGACGAGCCGCAGGCCCCGTTCGGCGGCATCGGGTCCACCGGGTACGGCCGGTTCGGCGGCCGGTGGGCCGCCGAGGCGTTCACGAACACCCGCTGGGTCACCGTCGCGGGGGAGCACAAGC
>JBDSAJ010000309.1:0-3272 GCA_039922235.1 Umezawaea sp. | reverse complement strand
AGCACCCCGACGTGGCCATCGGCGTCGAGATCCCCACAGTGCTCGAAGCGCTCCGCGACGAGTTCCCCGACGCGGAGGTCGAGTACGCGCAGGGGTGCACGGTCGACGGTCCGGACCTCGGCGGGCTCGCCGAGGCGATCCGGGTCGCCCGCGACGCGGACGTGTGCGTCGCGGTGCTCGGCGACCGGGCCGGGCTGTTCGGCCGCGGCACGTCGGGTGAGGGCTGCGACGCCGAGGACCTGACGCTGCCCGGAGTGCAGTCCGACCTGCTGGCCGCGCTGCTGGACGCGGACGTGCCCGTGGTGCTGGTGCTGGTCGCGGGCAGGCCGTACGCGCTCGGCGACCACCGGGGCGCGGCCGCGACCGTGCAGACGTTCTTCCCCGGCGAGGAAGGCGCGGGTGCCATCGCGGGCGTGCTCAGCGGCCGGGTGAACCCGTCCGGCAAGCTGCCCGTGCAGGTGCCGAACGGCCCCGGCGGCCAGCCGACCACGTACCTGCGCGCCAAGCTCGGCGGGCCGGGTGAGGTCAGCTCGGCCGACCCGACGCCGCGCTTCCCGTTCGGCCACGGCCTGTCCTACACCGCGTTCGGCTACCGCGACCTGGAGCTGTCCGACGACACCGTGCCGACCGATGGTGAGGTGGAGATATCCTGCGTGGTCACCAACACCGGCACCCTGCCGGGCGTCGAGGTCGTGCAGCTCTACCTGCACGACCCGGTCGCCTCCGTGGCGCGGCCGGAGCGGCAGCTGGCCGGGTTCGCCAGGGTGGAACTGGCGGCGGGGGAGTCCACGCGCGTGGCGTTCCGGCTGCACGCGGACCGCACGTCCTTCACCGGCATCGACGGTCGGCGGGTCGTCGAGCCCGGCGTGGTCGAGGTGCTCGTCGGCTCGTCGAGCGAGGACGTCCGGCTGACGGGCGACTTCTGCGTCGTCGGGCCGCCTCGGGAGGTCGGCTACGACCGCGTGCTCACGACCCCGGTGGTGCTCGGGTAGCGCAGGGATCGGTTGGTGCTCCCCGTTCGGGTATCGCAGGTCGTCCGGGCGGGAACGCACGCGCCGAAAATTGTCGGTGCTGCCGGCTATGGTCCGGAGGACGGGACCGAACCGACCGGAGGAGCACCATGAGCTACGTGGACGGCGTGCAGCCGAACGGCACGCCAACCTGGATCGACCTGGGCATACCCGACCTGGAGAGGGCGAAGGAGTTCTACGGCTCGCTGTTCGGCTGGGAGTTCGTCTCCGCGGGCCCGGAGGCCGGGTACTACACGACGGCGCTGCTCGACGGGCGGCGCGTCGCGGCCCTCTCGCCGAACGAGGGGGAGACGGACTTCTGGTGGAACGTCTACCTCGCGGCGGACGACTGCGACGCGGCGGCCAAGAGCGTCCTCGACGCGGGCGGCGGCGTGCTCGTGGAGCCGATGGACGTGATGACGCAGGGCCGGATGGCGATCGCCGTCGATCCGACCGGTGCCCAGTTCGGGCTGTGGCAGGGGCGCGACCACATCGGCTGCGAGGTCGTGAACGAGCCGAACTCGTTGGTGCGCAACGACTTGGTGACGCCGAACGCGGAGCCCGCCCGTGAGTTCTACGCGTCCGTGTTCGGGTTCACGCTGGACCGCAACGACGACCTGCCGGACTTCGACTTCACGTTCCTGCGCAGGCCGGACGGCCACGAGGTCGGCGGCATCTTCGGCAACCCGTCGGCGACCAGATCCCGGTGGGAGACGACCTTCGAGGTCGCGGACACCGACGCGGTCGTCGCGCGGGCCGTGGCGACCGGTGGTGGGGCTGGTGAGCCGAGCGACATGGTCTACGGGCGGATCGCGACCATCACCGACCCGTTCGGCACGGAATTCTCGGTGATCACCAGGCCCTGAACAGGTAACCTGGGCACGGCTCCTCGACCAGTGCAGCCCACCCCGCGCGCGTGCCCGGCGGTACGACCGCCTCGAACGCGCGGCCCCGCTGTGGATTCGAGGACTTCCCATGCTCAAGCACGTTTCCAGTTCGCCCGTCCGCGACCTGCTGGCCCTGACCTCCCGCCCGGAGGTCATCTCGTTCGCGGGTGGCCTGCCCGCGCCCGAACTGTTCGACCTGGACGGCATCCGCGCGGCTTTCCACCAGGCGCTGTGCGAACCGGACGGCCGCCGCAACCTCCAGTACGCGCCCACCGAGGGCAACGCCGACCTCCGGTCGCTGGTCGCCGCCCGGATGACGGCGCGCGGGCTGCCCACAACGGAGGCCGACCTGCTGGTCACCACCGGTTCCCAGCAGGCGCTCACCCTGGTGGCGACGGCTCTGCTGGAGCCGGGCGCCGTCGTGGCCGTCGAAGAGCCGACGTACCTGGCCGCCCTCCAGTGCTTCCGCATGGCGGGTGCTCGGGTCGTGCCGGTCGCGGGCGACGAGCACGGCATGATCCCGTCGGCGTTGGAGGAGGTCGTCAAGGCGGAACGGCCGACGCTCCTGTACCTGGTGCCGACGTTCGCCAACCCCACCGGCCGCACCCTCCCGGCCGAGCGCCGGGTCGCCATCGCCGCGCTGGCCGCCGAGCACGGCCTGTGGGTCGTGGAGGACGACCCGTACGGCGAACTCCGCTATCGCGGCGCCCCGCTGCCCGCGCTGGCCGTGGGGGCGACCGACCACGTCATCCACCTCGGCAGCTTCTCCAAGATCGGCGCCCCTGGTCTCCGGCTCGGCTGGCTCCGCGCGCCCGCGACCCTGCTGCGCACGCTCGTCATCGTGAAGCAGGCGGCCGACCTGCACACGTCCACGGTCGACCAGGCGGCGGCCGCCATCTACCTCGCCACGACCGACCTCGACGCGCACATCGCCACCCTGTGCACCGCCTACCGCGCCCGTCGGGACGCGATGATCGCCGCCCTGCCCGCGGCGACCCCGCCGGGCACCACGTGGAGCGACCCCGACGGCGGCATGTTCGTCTGGCTCACGCTCCCCGGCGAGGTCGACACCGCCGACCTCCTCAAGGCGGCCCTGGCGAACGACGTGGCCTACGTCCCCGGCGCTTCCTTCTACGCCACCACCCCCGACCACAGCACCCTCCGCCTGTCCTTCACCACCAACAGCCCGGACGTGATCACCACCGGCATGGCCCGCCTGGCCCCAGCACTGCGCGGACCTGCCTGACCCCATCACGCACCCCCCGTTCGAGGGTGTACGGGGGTTCGACTCCCGACTGGCTGCCGCCTTGGGTCAGCGTTCCGGCACTCCGCCTGAGCGGCGGGTCCAGCGGTGCCACCACCGGACTGGTGGTGG